>JAUWLT010000209.1 GCA_030613515.1 Desulfobulbaceae bacterium | reverse complement strand
GTCAAATATTGCAAATATCGGTCTCATCCTTGGTATCTGCGGCCTGGTCGTACCGTTGACCCTGACCCTGAAAGAGGTGTGGACCGAACTGCTGCTGGTCGTCAGCGGTTCGGTCATGCTCATGCTGGCAACCGCCTATGGCCATTTCCCAAGAGCCCTTGGCCTGTTCTTTACCCTGACCCTGTTCAGCTATACCTTTATCACCTATCGAAACAACATTGGCAGTAAAAAAGCTGCTGCAGAGAACAAAGACGGAAATAGTGCACGAACCCAAGCCCTGCTGCCCTGCCTGGCTCTTATTTTTATCGGCCTGCTTCTTTTGGCCGGCGGCTCCAACCTTTTCATTAATGGTGCAGTAGACCTTGCCCGTTACTTCGGTATATCCGAGCTGATTATCGGCCTGACCATGGCAGCCATCGGCACCTCGCTGCCGGAACTTGCATCCAGCATCTCCGCACTGCGACGCAATGAACCCGCTCTGCTGATTGGCAATGTCATTGGTTCCAACATGTTCAACCTGTTCATGGTGTTAGGCGTTACCGGTCTGATCAAACCCTTTTCACTGTCTCCGGATCTGCTCCAGCGAGACCTGCCCGTCATGCTCGCCTTTACAATAATCCTGATACCCATTCTGCACCGACACGACGGCACCAAGCGCTGGCACGGCATGCTGTTTCTCGGTGGTTACCTGGCCTATTGTTTCAGCCTGATCTAAGGGTACGGTTGACGATTTAAGGCACGCAAAAGAAATGACTGACGGGCAGGACAACAGAACTGGAAAGGGATCAGGCAGTTTTGGGGACATCCCGATTCAACCGGAAGGGGATTCTTTCCCGGAAAAAACCGTCCGTCGGAAAACCAAATCACGCCGCTCTACCCGGCATCGACCTCATACAGCCAATAACCGGCGGGCCGTTCAGCCTCCCAAAATGACCCTTCCCTACCTTGCTCTACTATGCATTCCAGTTGTCTTATTTTTACTGTATACCGGGGGATCCCTGTACCTCGTACCAATCGTTATCAAGGGTCCTTTTGCAGAACAGCTCAGTCAACGGTTGAACCGCCCAATATCGGTTGACGACGTTTCCTTTTCTCCTTTTACCTTTCGACTGCACCTTGCCGGTGTCACAATCGGTCCCGACTCGAACCGCAAGAACGACCATGAGTTATGCAGGGTTGGGATGATTGATGGCCGCGTGCAGCCGACATCGCTATTCCGGGGCAGGGTGGTACTTGAGAATCTACACATTGATCAACTGAAGGCAAACCTGGTCCGATACACCGACGGCGGGTATACTGCCTTTTCAGCAGAGTCGATCGGGGACGGTGGACAAGACACAGGCAACCTGAACATCCTGCCCCCATGGCTGTTTGTCCATGACCTCCAGCTCACAGACGGAACACTGGCTTTTCACGATCTGCCCACCGGCCGACAACACAGTATCAGCAGGATACAGGTCCGCCTGCCAGGTGCAAACCGTGGCAAAAACAGTACTGAGCCCACGTTAAGTGCCATGGTCAACTCCAGTCCCATCCTGCTCCGTGGGCAGCGTCATACCACAACGGATGGTAGGATTGAGACCAGGCTTTCCCTCCAGCTCAAAAACATCCAGCTACAGCAATACCTATCCTATCTGCCGACCTCTCCCGACTCCCTGACCGTGACCAGCGGCAGCGCCGATGCCACCCTTGAAATCACGTTCCAGGACAAACAGTTGTCCAAAAATGGACCAACCGTGACCGGATCAGTCTCCATTTCCGCTCTGGTGCTGCAGCCAGCGGATACAACATTGCAACTCAAGGTACCAACTGCACACATGGTCATTTGGGCACGACCGTTGCAAAGTCTGTACACAGTCAAAGAGTTGGCCATGGATATGCCCCAACTGCTCTTGCCCGACAGTCACCCCTCCAGCATGATGAACATGCAGACTCGGCTCGCATCTCTGCTCAACCCGGCCGGTATCGCTCTTGAAATTGATCATCTGGAGGTTGCCAACGGCTCACTTACAACTGCAGACCATGAAGGATGGCATAACCTTCACCTCCTGCTGACAGGGTTTCACAATAAGGCGGCAAGCAAGTCCCAAGGTATAAACTCCAGCCCGTCAGCATCCCTTACCTTTAACGCAAACAGGGGCAAATCAACGATTGCTTTCCAGGGTGAGACAGATCCATCTTTTACCTTATCAGGAAAAATATCTTTGCAGGACATGGATGCAAACCTGCTGCAGCAGTTCCTGCCAACCACGGATGGAGCACGATTTACCCGGGGAAAAATACGGTTGGCAGGTGAACTGCTGGCAAAACAGGGAGAGGAAGGGCAAGGGGGCTGGATAATCAGCGACAGCTCTCTGCGGGTAACCGATTTTTCTTTGCACAAACAAGAGCGCCTCCTGGTTGCCGGTAAAGAAATGAGCGGCACGGGATGCAGGGTGCAGGTTGATGACCATCACATCTCCTGTCAACAGCTCAGTTTTGATCATGCAAATTTTGCTGCCAAAGCAGCTCTCTTTATGCCGGCTAACAAGCAAAAAGAAGCAGAGAACCACCTGCTCTTTTCCTACAACAATCTCAGCATACAGAATTCCACAGCCATTGTCTCCCTCTCACAGGCGAGTAAAGAGAGGAAAGGCCTACAGGTCAAGCTGTCAGATCTCAATCTACAACTGACAGGTATGGGACAGGAACAACCGGGACAGGATAACCTGAGCCTTACGGCTGCGGTGGGAAAACAGGGGAAAGTAGAGCTGTCCGGTAGCATGCAACGCAATGGTCAATCCATTCTCCAGCTTGCAGCAGCTGATATCGATATCAGACCCTTGACCCCCCTGTTTGCTGACTGGCTTAAGCCCCAGGTCCACCAAGGAGTTCTCCAGCTCAAAGGGCGCCTCATACTACCTGAAAACCGCTTTGTCGGCAGCTTCCATTTAAACGACTTTGCCGCTGACAACAAAGATGGATCTGCCGTAGGTTGGCAGCTGGCCTCCGGAACAGGGGTAACGGCCAGGCTGACACCCTTTTCCGCTGCTATCAAGAAACTCTCCCTGCAGCAACCATCCCTCCGGCTTTCTACCGGTGGGGCAGCCCTGCCCACAGACTTCCGTACGCTGTTTAAGAAGAAAGACGATCTCCCTGTCCTGCCTCCTGTGACGGTAGAGCAATGCACAATCGACAACGGCCGCCTGTTGCGCAGAGCCACATCCCCTGCGATCCACCTGCCAAAATTCAGCGGAGTCAAGGGCACTATCTCCCCCCTGCAACCGGCAACCCTGTCATCCTTCAACCTGTCCGGTAAAATGGACACTGCCGACTTTATGGTGACGGGTCGAACGGGAATGAACACCAGCAACAACTTTGAGCTGAAAGTCAACCACTTCCAGCTGGCACCGCTTAGCACATTTTTTTCCGATCTCTTCAAAATAGATGTGCAAAACTCCAGTGCGGACTGGAGTTTTTCCTCATCCTCACCCGATTCAGGCAGGATACGACTCACAGGCCTCACCCCTCTTCCTGACTCTGATTTTTCCCTGGTCCTGGCATTGCTGACTGATGCAACAGGTTCTTTCAGCCTGCCTGTTCCAGCTTCAGCAGCTGCGGATCCTGCCGGTTTATTCGGCGGGACTGTGGCTGGACAGCTTCGTCTGCTTCGTCTGCAAGCTGCAATTTCCACCCGGCTGGTGTTAGATAAATTCCTGCCCGAACTCGACCTGCCCCGGGAGATTGAGTTTCTTTCCGGCGAGACAGTGCCTGATTTCATGGCCGTGTTGGCAGATTACGCGACCCTTCTGGAGCAGCGGCCTCACCTGGGCCTGATTCTCCGGGGGAACATGGATGAAAAAACAGACCACCAGTATCTCTTGCAAATTCTACAGGAGGCTGCAGATACAAAAAGAGAGCTGGAAAATCTCCGCCGGGAACAATTGCGGACAAAACTGCGGACCGATGAAGAACAGCAACCGACGACCCTGGCAAGCCGGGGAGAACCCGCCCACAAGGACAGACTTCGTCATATTGAGCAACGGGAAGACCTGCAATCTCTCCCGCCTGAAGAGCTCCAGTTACCTGACAATACACTACAGGATCTTGCCGGGCAGCGGGCTGAAGTAATTCGCAGTTATCTTACCGACGACCTGATGATTCCGGCAGACAGAATTGAGTTACAGGTGGGCGGCGCCAACGGAACACAAGTCGACCTCATCCTGAAACCACACTGGTAGGGTCCAGTTGGAAATTAAATGTTGCGAGGTTATGCCGATTTTTTACTGCTGATGTAAAACTTACACCAAAACAAAAAACGAGGAATGAACACAATGGCCAATTCCCCGTCACTACAAGGTTTTTTTTAAGAATAAATGGTGGAGGTGGCGTCCACAACACTTGCTGGATAACTTACCAAAATTACTAGATAGAAATTTATTTTTTCGATTTGGTACTGTAAAATGTACTGTAAATTTTATTTTTCACCCCTTGTTCAGGCTACATTTCCGTCAACTCTGATGACTCAATGTAAGGGATTATTTCGCCGGTTCTTTTATTTTTCCAAATGACCTCTCGATGCGAAGCGTTAAATGTATCGGTTTTGTGGGGGAACTTTTCATAGACACGCTTGATAATTCTCTTTTCTTCCGGAGTAAATGGCTCCGCTTTTTCT
>JAUWLT010000272.1 GCA_030613515.1 Desulfobulbaceae bacterium | reverse complement strand
CTCAGTTACAGCGGCCCGGCAAAAACAGTTGCAGAAATGGACGAGGCTATTGCCCGGGGGGTGAGGGAGTCTGTTCGTGATCGGCGTTGATACTAATATCATTATCCGGCTGTTTACCCGGGACGATGAAGCCCAGTTTTGGGCAACCTTTTTACAATAAGAATGAACAATTAAGTCTACTTTGTCACATTTTTTTCCGCCATTTCCGCATGTTTTTAGCGAGAGATAAGCATAGACTTCGATCCAGGGCGTTGCCGGCTACTGGATCCCCGATAACAACATTCGGGGATGACGTGAAACCGACGGTTGTTTTCATTTCATAGTTAATGTGACAAAGTAGAATTAATCAGTTCAGTTGATCTGACCCCGAATCTGTCCTCACAGTTTTTTTACACCATAATTCGGGGACCATCTCGTTGACAACCAGACCAGACCAGACTATATTATTTATAATAATGGTCATCAAAAGGAGCTTACTGTGCAAATCACCAATATCTCTGAAGCAAAGGCTAGTTTATCCCATTTAATAAAGACGGTTCAGGAAACAGGTGAACCTGTAATAATTGGGAAAGCAGGGGAGCCGGTTGCGGTGCTCTCTGCTTACAAAAAAGACACTTCACCCCGCCAGCTGGGAGGAAGCTGGGAAGGCAAGGTAAAGATCTCAGCTGATTTTGATGAAATAGATAAAGAGATTAGTGACAGCTTTTACAATTCATCTCTATTTCCGGATATGTCATGAATATCCTTCTTGATACCCACGTACTCATCTGGGCTTTGGAAAACAATCCCACGCTATCGGATACTGCCAGAAATAGTATCACCCTTGCGGGGAATATGGTTTTTGTCAGTTCAGTCTCAATCTGGGAAATCGGAATAAAAAAGAACCTTGGGAAAATAGAAGTTCCTGATAATCTGCAGGAGGAGATCAAATTGCATCGATTCACTCCTCTTAATATTACGTATGATCATGCTGAACTTGCCGGCAAGCTGCCACTCCTTCACAGAGATCCTTTTGACCGAATGCTGGTTGCTCAGGCTATCACTGAAAAACTTACCCTGGTGACACGGGATAAAAGGATCGGCAGGTATGCTGTGAAAACCGTAACAGCTTGAGGCTGCCTTGAGCATTTCTGTCCCCCCCTTTACAATTCGTCCGTCATGCCTCGTAGGACCTGTGATTTATCCACAGCCTGTCGAACCTCACGGCGGAAGGCTACATGACGGTTGTAGCGTACCCTGCAGTACTCGTGCAGCAAAGATCCGGCCTTGTTTTTATTCCCTTCCGCAGTCATGACTTCGGCCAGAGAGCCTAGTACCATGGCGGCCCGCCCATAGGCTTTCCGGTGCTTGTTTGAAACAATATGGTTGATCCGTTGTTCACCAATATCAACCACCCATTGCCGGTAACGGTTCAGATCAAGGGAGGCTGTGAGAATTTGATCCAGGCCACGTTTTATCTCCAGAAAGCCGGAGGTCCCGGTGTCAATTGGCTGGTCATCATAGCTGTCAAAAAACACTGTATTGCCGCCTCCATAATCTTCCAACAGATTCCGGCTCAGGGTGCAGGCGGTATTGCCGCTGCTCAACAGATATACAATGCTCCCATACAGGAGAGCGGCAGCACTGCCGCCGGACCAACCAACGGCTTTTTCCTGTTTACAGAGGGCAAAGGCACGATCTATCTCCCCGCTCATGAGCAGTGACTTGACCAGCAGTTCAACTGCGCCATACTTTGATTTTCGTGCAGACAAGAAAGCGCAAATCTCTGCCAGTTCTTTTTCTCGAACCTGTTGCCGGTTTGACTCCGTCACCAGTTCGAGCAAGGTGGCATTACTTGGCTCTGATCTGAACCGTTCCCTGTATCCGGTCAGGATTGTCTCGTCTGCATCAAGCCTTTTTCCGGCCCCTGATCAAGTAACCTGCAGCCTGCCGTCGATCCAGGCCGGGGGGCAGGGATTTGAGGGCCTCGCTGCCGGCATCGCGAAGTAGCGGCCAGTTCTCTTCTCTTTCAAGCTGTTGCAGCCAATAGAGATAACCCAGTGGTTGCTGTGCCTGCCAGATTTTGGCAAGATCACCTACTGCTGTTACGCCGCCCTGCAAGAAGGCAACTTCAAGCAGCAATTCCGCCACCCGTTTTATCCTGAAATTTTGTTCTGTAAGAGCGGTTTGCCAGGAAATCAGGAAGGGCTCAAGATCTTCAAGGTCGCCGGTCTCGGCATCCATGACATCGCGGAGCAAAGGGAAATCCCGGCTACGCATTTCAGCATTCATTACCGTAAACATTGCGTCAACTCGTTCCTCCCGGGAACTGAGTTCATAGATACACTTGGCATGACGGGCCCTGGCCTCACGAAGATTTACGCCAAAATAGGGTAAATAATCATGCTCTTCAACCTCGTTAACCAAAGAAAAAAGGGCATTATAGATCTTTTGCGCCGCCTTTTTTTCTCCATGGATAAAATGACGACCGGCTTTGCTGAATAATTCGGCAAGATCTTCCTTCTGATAGTCATTCAGCAGGTCCGGATCTTCATCATTATAGTATGAGTCCTGCCAGTCGTCGTCATCCGGATCGTCCCAGTAGGTCCCGTCTTCGATGGATTTGATACGGGTTTGAATTTCCTGCCGCAACTCTTCAACTTCAGCCGGCAGATTATTTTCCGATGTTTCATTTACCCGGGAAGTTTGTTTTCCTGTTTCCGGCAAACTGGAGAGGAAAGACTGGAGAAAGTCGTCCCGTGTCCCGGGTTCCACCTGTCTTGCCAACTCAAAGATCAACTGTATCAGTGATTCCCGGTCAAGTAAGCGGCAGTGCTTTTCAATCGTTTCAAGATATGGCCGCAAGGCAAGCTGTGTTGTTTCCATACTATCTTCCTTTTTTGTTTTTTTATAGTCGCAGTATATCACGTCTGTCAGTGCAACTAATTTTTACTCACCATAGCATGCCGGGTTTATCATATAGTGTCACAAGACGGTGTCAGGCTAGACGGTGTCATGTCAAGACGGTGTCAGGCTTGACTTTTTGCCTTTCTAAAAACCAATTCTCCGCGTTGGCTTTTCCTCTTCTGCCAAGAGCTGGCGGATTGCCTCAAACACCACCTGAAATTGTTCATCGTATTTGGATTCCATCTCCTCG
>JAUWLT010000210.1 GCA_030613515.1 Desulfobulbaceae bacterium | reverse complement strand
CAACGCTTCCTTGACATCCTTGCTTTCAGAAAAGCCGCTTGCAATGACAGCCTTCTGTTTGGGATGAATTGCCAGGACCTGTTTATACGTCTGCAGGCCGTTAATACCCGGTGGCATGAGCATATCGAGGAGCAGGAGATGCACAAATCGGGTCCGCAGGTAGTCAAGAGCCTCTTCGCCGGAAGAAACTGCGGTCACTTTGTAGTTAAGTGTGGTTAACAGCTGCAGGGCAATTATCTGTTGTAGTGGATCGTCATCAATAACCAGGATTTTATCACCTTTTCCCATAATCGTATTTATGTCGGCTTTCAGGGGAACCCGGTCGATCTCCCGGTCGGTAGCCGGAAAAAAGAGCGAAAAGGTTGTTCCCTTTTCATCGCTGTTGACACGAATCTCTCCATCGTGATCCTGCATCGTGTTCCAAACCACGGTCAATCCCAGGCCTGTACCACTTCTTCCCATCACCTTTTTAGTATAAAACGGTTCAAAAATATGGTCCAGATCCCGGGGTGCAATACCTGGCCCGGTATCATTGATGGTGACCACGGCATAGGCCCCTTTTTTGATATATTCACTCTGCTCCTCCAGCTCATCCACCCGCCGATTTTCCGTGGATACGATGACTCGTCCACTTTCCGGTATTGCCTCTGCTGCATTGGTGATGAGATTCATGATGCATTTTTTTACATGGACCGGTGAACAGACAATATTAGTCACTGCCGGATCAAGCTCCGTTTTCCAGGAGATCTTGGGCGAAAGGGACTGCAGTTTGAGGAATTCCGGTGATTTCAAGTATTCCATGATCATACCATTGGGACTTGCTACAATCTTACCGGCTACAACTCCGCGAGAAAGCGTCAGCAGATCGGTCACTACCTCTGAAGCCCGTAATCCAGAGTCTTTTATGGCTTTGACGTAACCTCGAAGTTCACTGTCATCCGGGAGTTTCATGAGGATGAGTTCCGGGTAGTTGATCACTCCTGAAAGGATATTGTTGAGGTCATGGGCCACCCCGCCGGCCATCAGGCCGATGACTTCCATCTTCTGTGCTCTGCGAAGCTGTTTTTCAAGGGAGCAACGCTCTGTAATATCAATAATGACGGATCGAACCCCGGAAACATCAATACCTGCATAAATGGGAGCTGAACGTATCAGTACTGGAAACGTCGTCCCGTCCCCGGAGCTGGCTGTGAACTCTTCCAGCTTCTGTTCTCGTCCCTGGACAACGGCAGTAAAATTTTTCCTAGCCCGCTCTCTCTGGTCCGGGACTATATAATTAAAAAAGCTTACGCCCGGGATTGCGGAGTCGGAAACTGCAAACTGTTTAAGGGCAATCTCATTTGCATAGGTCAGGTCTCCCTGTGCATCTGTTTCACAGACTATTTCCGGCAACAGGTTGACCAGGTCGTGAAAACGGCGTTCGCTTTCACGGTATTTCCGCGTTCGTTCAAGAACCTGTTGCTCAAGGAGTCTGCGATTGGAATAAAGATTGAGCACAAACAGAGCCACGAGCATGAGCAGTAACAGGAAAATAAAGATATTCAGCAACGGATAGATAACCCGTTCACACTGTTCCCCTTGCAGGAAGCCGATCAGATGACCCTGATAAACAATTTCTGTTGATAATTTTTTAAAGGGAAGAAGGTGTAATGAGTGAAGCAGGCTGTCCAGACCGGATAACAGGGGGGCGTTAACCTGAAAAAACGGCGCTCCTCCTTGCAGGGTGACGGCAAGATGTTTGTAGTGATTTGCCTGCACTGCAAGCTGCAGATACGATTTGACACCGGACTGACTCAATGCCCAGAGATCATTGGAAATGATTTGAGCATGCGTCTGAAATTGGTTGATATCGCAAACATTTTTTTGCTGGATATAACCAAAGGACACGACTGAAAAAACTGCAAAAAATATGAGGCAGCCCAAAACAAATTGTTTCCGGGAGTTAAAAAAATATTTCATTTATGGTAGTTAGATCTGCGAACAGGGTGGATCCACCGGACCTTTGAGCTGAAAGAACAGTTTCAGCCCTTTTTTGATTCGGTCAGAGATAATTTTGGGTGACAGGTAACTGCCGGCCACCCGTTTGTTGATTGCCGCCAGGGTGGGGTAGGGGAGGACTGCCCCGGCAGTTATGGTCAGGCCGGCAGCTCCGCCGCCGATGATCGCGATATCATAATCAAATGAGGACATTTTTGTATTCCCTATGCGTAACAGTTCACGGGAAGGAAACCAATTAACCTATTGACGTATAAGGGTTTACCGGTTCCTCAGCAGGGCGTGAGCCCTTCACTTATTCCCTTCTATGCGGGCGGGAGCAATCGAAGTCTCGCGAGCTCGCTTACCTGCGTGAAGAAGGGGTACATGTGACAGCTTACATTATTACTTACCTTTTTTCTTCACTGCAGGTCAAGTTAGCTTTGTTTCTTATTGAGTCTCCATTGTCCAAATTTCCGGGATCACCTCAATATCATTGACAAGACTACTCCTCTTTCCTATCTTGACCAAGATGCGTTTAACTTGGTGGTAGATGAATGAATGACACTATTTTCCTTGTTGAATTATTTCACCTGTTGCCTGGTTGATTTGAGAGTCAGGCTGGCAAATGAAGCGGCAAAAGCCCCATTTTTCCTTAAATGCTGGAGGAGTTAAGCCCATGAAAAAATTATTTTTCCTTCTTTGCGTCATGCTTTCCTTTTTTATTGTCCAGGCTGCCATGGCTGCCCAGACCATTAAACTGGGGGTGGTGACCAAGCCCGGTTCGGCCCAGAATATTGTCGCCGAGAAGTTCAAGGAGCTGGTTGAACAGCGTTCGGGTGGTGGCTATGAGGTCAAGATTTTCCATTCTAAGTCTATTGGCAATGAGACCGAGATTCTGCAGCAGATCCAGATGAATACCATCCAGATGGGTGTGATCACCGGTGGCCCGTTTGACACCTTTAACCCCATTGTCCGGGTTATCAACTATCCCTTTCTGTTTAAAGATTCCGCCCAGGCAGATACGATTCTCGATGGCCCGCTGGGGCAGGAGATCCTGGATGATCTGGCAACCGTAGGCTTCAAAGGGCTCTGTTTTTCCGAAAACGGCTTTCGCAACCTGACCAACAACAAACATGCGGTCAAGACGGATGCTGAGGTCAAGGGACTCAAGATCCGAGTCATGGCTTCGCCCCTGCACAAGGCTATCTGGCAGGCACTGGGCGCAAACCCGACTCCCATGCCCTGGCCGATTTATACCGAACTGGAGCAGGGAGTCATCGATGGTCAGGAGAACCCGCTCTGGGTGATGGAGGTCTATAAATTTTATGAGATCCAGAAGTATATGACCCTGACCCGTCACGTCTACTCGCCCCATATTGATGTGGCATCCATGATCTGGTGGAAGACGCTTTCGCCCGCCGACCAGGAGATGATCCGGAAGGCCATGGTTGAGGCGGCTGTGTTTCAGCGCAAGGACAACCGAGACAAGGACGGTGCCCGCCTGGCCCTGCTTAAGGAAAAGGGCATGGTTGTGGAAGAGAACCCGGACCTGTTTTCTTTCCGGACCAAGGTTGCGGGGCTCAAGGATATGGACCTGTTCAAGGAACCCAAAGTGCATGCACTGTTGCAGAAGATGATGGAAGCCAGCAAATAAACCGGCCTTGATTGATGGTATACCGCCGCAGTACAGGAAGATCCTGTGCTGCTGGCGGTTCACTTGTTATACCTGCCTGAAAATATGCAATCATTGCTGATGCCACGTTACCCATCGCTGGGTTTGTAACTATGCGGTATCAGAAACCTCCAAGTTGTAAGCTGACAAGTGCTTAGATTTCTTGACAAAGCTTGTTCTGCTGTTAACCGGGTAATCGAATATCTCCTCTTTGGTCTGGGTTTTTCCATGGCCATCCTGGTGGCTGTCCAGGTTTTCTGCCGTTACATCCTTAACTCATCCCTGTTCTGGTCCGAAGAGCTGGCCCGCTATATGCTGGTCTGGCTCAGCTTTTTCGGGGCTACGGTAGCCTATTATCGCAACCTGCATCCCGGGGTTGATGCCCTTACCACAAGGATCTCTGCTGCAAAACAGCGCATCTCCCGACTGCTGGTCCATGTTACTGCCATGGCCCTTGCCCTGATCATGGTGATCTCGGGCACGCAGTTTGCCTGGTTTGTCCGCATGCAGATTTCCCCGGCCCTGTCCATCCACAAGTGGATCATCCTGATTGTTATTCCACTCAGTGGCGCAGTCCTCTTTGTCTACGCACTGGCCTTCTTTCTGAAAACCCTGCAGCAGGCAAGTCAGTGACCTCGGCAATACTGCTCATCTCGCTGCTTATTTTTTTTGCGATCAACACACCTATCGCCATAGCCATTGGCGCAAGTTCGATCATCGCCATCCTGATCCAGGGGGATTTCCCCCTGATGATGGTTGCCCAGCGCATGTTCTCAGGCACAGACTCCTTTCACCTGATGGCCGTGCCCCTGTTTATGTTTGCAGGCGTGCTCATGGAGGCGGGTGGCATCAGTCGCAGGATCATTGACTTTGCCAATGCCCTGGTGGGCTGGTTGCCGGGCGGACTGGCGGCGGTGACCATTGTCTCGGCCATGTTTTTTGCCGGTATTTCAGGGTCTGCGGCCGCCGATGCCGCAGCCGTGGGTGCCATCCTG
>JAUWLT010000049.1 GCA_030613515.1 Desulfobulbaceae bacterium | reverse complement strand
GATGCCCAGTAATAAACAAGCGTTTGGGGGGTGAGCAGATCAAGTGAAAGGTTTTCTTTTGAAACCGACTGGTACTGGTGCCTGATCAACTCGTTTAAGGATGCAAAATCATACTCCATCCGGGTTGTAATATGCAGTTCTCCCTGTTGATCAACAATAACCGAGCCTATCCCCTTAAAGCCCTGCAAAAAATCGGCCGCGTCCCTGGCCTTCTGTTCTTCAGAGGCGGCAAGAAGGGTATGAATCTGTGCAATATTGACATAGGTATGTGCATACTCCCGACCGGCTGCTGACTCGGACCAGAACTTTTTGGCTGCCGCAAAGAAAGCAGACTTCTGCAAACCGCCACCTGCCTGCTTCTGTTTGACTGCCTGGGCGATGTTGGCCGGCTCATAGGCCAGAATAAGGACACCGCCATCGGCATAGCCGTAAATCACCTCATTTTCATCGAGTTGAATACGGGTCAGATTAAGCCCGTCCACAATTTCTTTACTGACGCTCTTACTCATCACCAACCGGGCAAAGCTGTCCAAAGCACCGGATACGGATGAAGTGCCGAAAACCAGCAGGGAATGTTGCACTTCCTGTTCAGGATCAGCTCGCAAACGGGCCGGGTCCGGGGAAAGCAGCGCTACCACGGCATCATCGCCAAAGACCTGGCGAAAGGCGGGATTGGTCATCACTCCGGCCAACCCGTCGTACATCTCATCATAACTATCCATGTCCTCGGGGGCAGCACCGAGCTCGCTCATGATTCCGTGTACGGTAGGCTTGGCCAGAAACTTGCCCAGGCTCGATGCCGGGAAGCTGTCGGTTAACCCTTTTAAATCAATCAAGCTGACCGTAGCCAACGTCTCAGTCGGCAGGTAGTCGGCATAATATTCACTCTCTACCGGACTTGTTGAACGACTGAAATACAATGCTGCCCCGGCTACACCGGCAAGCAAAAGAACAAGGATAAAGATTTTTTTCATTTATCAGCTCCTGAAAATATAGTCTGTAGCGTCTCAGGCTATCAGACCGTTAAGGAATGCATGTGACAATTCATAAAGATCATCTGGTGATAGCAAAAGACTTCACACACTTACTCCATCAATTTATGCTTGGTCGTAGGTCGGAATTTAAGTTTACTTTCCATATCAGCCTTGTACTATCATAATAAAAAGAAAATGAAAGCCGGGAACGAAAAAAGGGGGTATTTCCCGTCTTTCATATTGATCGTCATGTAGAACAATATGGATCGAAAGAAAATATTCCTCATTTGGTTGTTTGGCAGTATTGTATTAATGCTGATAACATCCTGCGTTTCAATGGTGATATGGAATTTTACGTATCAACCTGAGCCGAACATACACTGGAAACCAATCAATCATATTCTCGGTATGATATACCTTGTTCCCGTTGGTTGGCTTTTATCATTTATGACGCTTTTTGGCTGGGCAAATATTTGTTTCATGTGCATAAGTGTTTATATGAAAATGCCCTACATACTCATAGGTTCTGCAATCGCCACAATATTAACAGGGGCATTCTGGCCAATGATTTATGTTACAATGCTTGACCTTTAAACACAAAACGCTCACGTTTCTGCTTCACAAGCAATGCGAAAAACCGTGGGTCAGGAGCGACACGCAAGTCGCTCAGTAATCCTCTCCGGTGATTTGCAGTGATTCACCCCTGCGCTTCAATCTCTTCAATCCTGCCCTGAGCCTGTTCCCATTTTTCATACCGGCGCTCCAGTCGACGCTGCAGTTCACTGTACTCTCTACTGGTTTTCGACCAGAGCTGCTGGTCCGCATACAGGTTCGGGTCGGCCATCAGAGTTTCCAGTTCTTCTTTGCGGACCTCAAGGGTCTCGATCTGCGTTTCCGCCTCAGCAACTTTTTTCTTCCAGGGCTTAAGTTGTGAACTGAGCTGCCGGCGCCGCTGTGCCCGTTCCCGGCGCTGGGCCTTGCGGTCGCCACTGTCACCATCCAGACGCTTCTCTACTCCTTTTTCCGGTTGTTTCTGTGCGACGGACGTCTCTTCCAGCCGTTTCCGGGCTGCCAGGTAATCGTCCACATTGCCGAGAAACAGAGTTGCCCGCCCGTCTCGAATCTCCAGCACCTTGTTTACAAAAGAGTTCACAAAAAAACGGTTATGGGAGACCACGATAATGGTTCCCTCGTACTGGGCCATGGCCTCCTGCAGCACCTCCTGGGAGGTGATATCCAGGTGGTTGGTGGGCTCATCAAGCAGCATCAGGTTGGCCGGTTTAATGAGCATCCGTGCAAGTGCCACCCTGCTCTTTTCACCTCCGGAGAGGACCTGCACCTTTTTATCCACATCATCACCGGTAAACAGAAAAGCTCCGAGCAAAGAGCGTACCCTGGTGATGGTCATATCCTGGGCAGCGTGGTAAACCGTATCCAGCACACTTAATTCACCGGATAACTCCTGGGCCTGATGCTGACCGAAATAGGTGAGAATAACATTATGTCCCTGGCGGATTGTTCCCTGGGCAGGCTCCAGTCCGGCCATGATCCTGAGCAGGGTTGTCTTGCCTGCACCGTTTACACCGACCACTGCAAGTTTATCACCGCGCTGCAGGTCAAGGGTGACATCTTTAAATACCTGTTTGGAATCAAATTCCTTGTTGACGCCGGAGAGCTGCAAGACATCACGACCGGAAGGGGCTGCAGGCGGAAAGGAGAAATGGATGGTACGTTCCGTCTCCGACAACTCAATACGTTCCAGCTTCTCCAACTGCTTGGCCCGGCTCTGCACCTGCTTTGCCTTGGTTGACTTGGCCCGGAAACGGGTAATAAAACGTTCTGTCTGCTTGATCATGGCCTGCTGATTGTAATAGGCTGCCCGTTCAAGCTCCATGCGCTGGGCCTTTTCCATCAGGTAGTGGGAATAATTTCCCTTGTACGAGGTCAGGCGTCCCAGGCTGAGCTCCCAGGTTTTGGAGGTCACCCGGTCAAGAAAAGCCCGGTCATGGGAAATAATTACCATGGCACCCTGGTACTGCTGGAGAAAATCCTCCATCCAGGTCAGAGAATCCAGGTCCAGATGGTTGGTGGGCTCATCAAGGAGAAGCAGGGATGGTTTCTGTAAAAGCAACTTTGCCAGTAAAAGCCGCATGATCCAGCCACCGGAAAATTCGGACACCGGCCTGTCCAGGTCCTGTTTGGAAAAACCGAGTCCAAACAGGATGCGCTCGATCTCAGACCGTATTCGGAATACGTCATGCCTTTCCAGCAAATGCTGCAGCTCTCCCTGCCGCTTAAGCAGTGGTACAAGTTCCGCACTCTCTTGATCAAGGTCAGCAAGCTGCTGCCCAATCTCCTCAAGTTCCTGCTGCTGGGCCAGTTCCTCGTCAAAGGCGCTTTCCGCCTCATCAAACAGAGTACAACTGCCAAGATCAATGGTCACCTCCTGGGGCAAGTAGGCCACTGTAAACCAGGAAGCACGGCTGACCACGCCGGGATCGACCTCCAGATCACCACACATGATCTTGAGCAGGGTGGATTTGCCGGTGCCGTTCACCCCGGCCAGGCCGATACGGTCACCGTCATGAATCTGGGCGGAAACATCGCGAAAAATTTGTTTGGAGCCGTATTGCAGGCTGAGGTTGTTTATGCTGAGCATGGATAAAAAAGGTATCAGGTATCAGGTGTAAGGATGACAGTATTTCGCCTTTGATCAGGATCAGCCTTGAGGGTAAACTTGTCTGACAGGCCCAACGCCTGTAACCTTAGGATATTTTGTGATTTCATTCCCCGAAAGACCGACTGATCTTTTGGAGAGATGGACATCACATACTTTTTATTCGCCTTCGTACCGGCAAGCAGCTTTCTGGTTTTCTGTAGCATAAGCCGGGAATTTACCAGTTCACCAAATGCCGGGTGCCAGGGGCCGGCAACCAGGGATTTTTCGAGTTCAGCTCCAGCCTGCAGACCCATCCGTACCACCCGGATGGATGATTCGTCAAAACGTTTTTTCATCCAGGCCGCCATGACCACTGCCTTATCCAGGCTGATCGGCCGGTATGTTCCCTGTACGTACCGGGTAGCAAGTTCGCTGTTTTTCACCACCAGTACCGGGTAGATGCGAACAAAATCCGGCTGCAACGCAATGACACGCTCGACCGTCTTCATCAATATTCTGCGGGTCTCACCGGGCAAACCTAACATCAGCTGGATACCAAGCTCCATTCCCGATCCCCGGAGAACAGTAACCGCCTTTTCCACATCATCAGCCGTATGGCCACGACCCGATGCTGCCAGCACTCCGTTATCCATGGACTGGACACCGAGCTCTACGATAGAGACATTGTGGAATCGCAAAAAATTAACGATCTCATAATCGATATAATCCGGCCGGGTGGACAAACGAATGGTCTGCACTATTCCCTGCTCTACAAAAGACGCAACAGCGCCAAGCAGGTGCTGCTGCCTGGTCAGGGGCAAAGCAGTAAAACTCCCCCCGTAAAAGGCCACCTGCACCTGTCGATCGTCAGAACCCTTCCGGGCAAACCAGGTCCGGACTGTTGCCTGCACATCATCTGCTGTAACCGGCTTGTCAACAAAGCCACTGATCCTGCGCTGATTGCAGAACACACAGCAATGGGGACATCCCTCATGGGGAATAAATATGGGAATAACCAGAGGCATTTTCTTATAAACAGCAGAATGTTGAACAAGGAATTATGAATGTCGAAGTGAGAAGGTGTTGTTTGCTTCATTATTCGACATTCCCGGTAACCCCGATATTCAATCCTGTTTGATCATGATGACTGTATTCTGTTTTTCTCGTTCTCACGCGTGGAGCGAGTACGCATCAGACTATCTTCAACCTGCTTCCGGCGTAATCATGGGGTTTTTCCCTGTTCTTTCTGCAGGAACTCCAGGGCTACCCGGGCAGCCTGCTGTTCGGCCTCTTTTTTATTAGAGGCACGACCTGAACCGAGAATCTGATCGTGAAAATGAACGGAAACGGTAAAAACGCGGGCATGGGCCGGGCCCTCTTCGTCATCCAGGACGTACTGCGGACCTTCGTTATACTGTTCCTGCAATCGTTCCTGGAGCCCGCTCTTGGCATCTGTTGAGGTCAGCTGGTCACCACGTTCTTCAATCAAGGGGCCGAAGGTTCGCTGCACATAGGCCAGGACAACATCATAACCTCCGTCAAGAAATATAGCTCCAACCATGGCCTCATAGGCGCAGGAGAGAATAGAGGATTTTTCCCGGCCATAGGAGGCATCTTCTCCCCGGCCCAGGAGCAGATATTTTCCCAGGTCAATGGTCCGGGCCACCTCGGCCAGCCCAACCTCATTGACCAGCGCAGAACGAATCCGGGTCAGCTTGCCCTCACGCAGTTCAGGAAAACGGGTAAAAAGAATATAACCTACCGTCAGGTCCAGTACCGCATCCCCGAGGAACTCCTGGGTTTCGTTATGACGACCGCAATCCAGCCGTTCAAAGGCAAAGGAGCTATGAACCATGGACAGCTGCAACAGACTGATATCCTTAAATGTGTAGCCAATTTTTTCCTGCAGCTCTGCCAGGTCTTCTACATGGTCCTGGACCAGTGCCTCAAGTGTGGTTCCCATCTTATCTGGAGTTTTGGGTTCAGAGTTTAGAAAAAATGTTGGGTTTCGTTCCTCAACCACAACCTACACAACCTAAGGCACCCTAAAATTAATGACGTTGGATTAGAGTTCGTAGAAGTCCATGTACCCCGGGACCCGAAACCCGTAACTTTGAACCTTGAACCTGAAAACAGGCAGGTTTCCCCTTGTCAAAATCATAAACTATGGTATAAAGTGCCGCTACACGATCAAGGCGACGTAGCCAAGCGGTAAGGCAGAGGTCTGCAAAACCTTTATTCAGCGGTTCAATTCCGCTCGTCGCCTCCAGCACATTCAGGGTCAGTAAAATCTACGGTTTTGCTGACCCTTTTTCTTTTTCATTACCACGAACCACACGAAATACACGAGCCACTGAAAAAGTTCTGTTTTGTTTTTCGTGTATTTCGTGTGGTTCGTGGTGTCAGTTGAGTGGATACTCCTGCTCAATATAATGGGTTGCACCCCCGGCATTCAGCACACTGGAATACAAGCGAAATTCATTGACCTGAAACAGAGGGCTGATGAACAGGCTGTGATGCTCCAGGAACCTGCCGACCTTGGATGCCGGGGTTTTGTTCAACCGTGCCAGGGTAATATGGGGTGCAAACTTTCTACCCTCCGGCTCAAGGCCGGTGCGAACCAATACGGCCTCAATCCGTTTTCGCAGCCGGACCAACTGCTCATTTTTCTCCAGTCCCACCCAGACCACCCGCGGTTTTTTGCGGGGCGGAAAAAAACCTACGCCCTGCAACTGCATCGGGAAGGACTCACAGCTAACCTCAGCCAGTTCGTCTCGGATGTCCAGGAACCTGTCTCCGTCCACTTCGCCGATAAAACGCATGGTCAGATGCAGCTGCTCCGGTTTCACCCAACGAGCCCCGGGCAAACCGCAGGAGATCATGGATAGTCGCTCTTTAACAGCTTCCGGAAGATCTATGGCAACGAACAAACGCATAACATATTAGTTTAAAGTCGAACATTGAATATCAAATTTTTTCTTTTCATCCCCAATCCATACCGATATCACTGGCCTGCGCTGAATGGGTCAGGGCTCCAACCGATATGATGTTGACACCGGTCCCTGCAATTGCCCGAACCGTGTCCAGATTTACCCCGCCCGAGGCCTCGACCAGGGCCCGGCCGTCAATCATCGCCACCGCCTCTCGCATGGTTTCCAGGTCCATATTATCCAGCATGATGGTGTCCACCCCGCAGTCCAGACACTCCTGCACCTGGTCCAGGGTATCGGTTTCCACCTCAATGGCGATGGTGTGCGGCACTGTTGTCCTTGTCTTCTCTACCGCCTCGGTTATGGAACCGCAGGCGGCAATATGATTGTCCTTAATCAGCACACCGTCACTGAGACTATAACGGTGGTTTTTTCCGCCACCTGCACGAACTGCGTATTTTTCCAGCATGCGGAGTCCCGGTGTTGTCTTGCGGGTGTCGGTGATGATAACATCAAAGTCTTTGACCGCGTCGACATACTTCCTGGTCAGGGTTGCAATGCCGCAGAGGCGCTGGATCAGGTTCAGGGCTACCCGCTCCCCGCGCAGCAGGGTGCGAACCGGACCGTTGATAGTCATCAACACATCCCCACGATCCACCTTGCTCCCGTCTGTAACTACCTGGTCAAAGCTCAGATTATCGCCCAGCAGACAGAACACCCGGGCCGCGACCTGCTCCATGCCGGCGGCAATCATCGGCTCCCTGGCCTCAAGCGTGACAAGTCCGGTTGCCTGGTCATCAAAGATAGCATCAGTGGTAATGTCGCCGTGTTCCAGATCTTCACGCAGAAAGCGGCGAAGCTGATCATCTAACAAAAAGGTATCCATGGTTTCCGTATAAGCTGGGTGTCCGGTTAACTCAAATAACTACAACTACTGTACATTTATTCGCGGCGAGGCGCCCCTCCTACCCTTAAGCCCGTAGGAGCGGCGCCTCGCCGCGAAAAGGTTGTCACATTAACTGGTAGATCATTGAAGTTTCCTCAGCCGGGCCACAGACTCGGCGTTTTTGGCAAGCCTGGTTTCAAGCTCTTTCTGTTTACCCTTTTCCTTCTGCACCACGGCCTCAGGGGCATTTTTTAAGAATTTTTCATTACGCAGTTTGCCCACCACCCGCATCAACTCCTTATCGATTTTCTTGTGTTCCCGATCCAGCTTTTCCAGCTCCCCCTGCACATCAATCAGCCCTTTGAGCGGCACAAAGACCTCCATCCCATCCACCAGTACATAACCGGCATCATCGGGTACAACGCCGGAATCCATAATCTCAAGGTGTTCTGTGCGGGTCATACCACCTATGGCACCTGCAAAGGAACGAATCAACTCCTGTTCTTCCTTGTTCGGGCAGATAATGGAAGCCTGGATTTTGGCCGTAGGATGAACATCCGCCTCACTGCGAATGGTGCGGATAGCAGAGATCACACCCATGAGCAGATCCATGGAATTATCAGCCTCTGCATCCTGCCAGGCAGGGCTTTCATCCGGAAACGACTCCAGCATGATGGTACCACGTTCTCCGGGCAACTGGTTCCAGATCTCTTCGGTCACAAAGGGAGTAATGGGATGCATCATCTTCAGAATATTTTCCAGCACGCAGAGCAGCACGCCCCTACCATTTTGCCGGGCCTGATCGTCATCCCCGTACAGTTCCGCTTTGATCCATTCCAGGTACCAGTCGCAGAACTCATGCCAGGTGAACTGATAGAGAGAAGAGGCAATATCGTTAAAGTTGTAACCGTCCATGGCCGCCCGAACCCGGCGGATGGTCTCATTGGTCCGGCTCAGGATCCAGCGGTGGTGCAGCGGTAGTGCAGACGGATCATCGGCAACCCGAATGATCGACGGATCACTGTCTTTGATGTGCATCTGGGCAAAACGGGCCGCGTTCCACAACTTGTTGATAAACCGGCGGTAGCCCTCCACCCGTTCCTCGTCCATACGGATCTCACGGCCCTGAGCGGCAAAGGCAGTCAGGGTAAAGCGGAAGGCATCAGTGCCGTACTGGCCGATCGTGACCAGCGGATCAATAACATTACCCGTGGACTTGGACATCTTTTTGCCATGCTTGTCCCGCACCAGGGCATGCAGATACACGTCGTGAAAGGGCACTTCATCCATAAGGTGTAGTCCCATCATCATCATCCGCGCCACCCAGAAAAACAAAATATCAAAACTGGTGATCAGCACCGAGGTTGGATAAAAGGTCTGCAGTTCTTTTGTCTGTTCAGGCCAGCCCAAGGTGGAAAAGGGCCACAGGGCGGAAGAAAACCAGGTATCCAGCACATCGGTTTCCTGACTGAGGCTGCTGCTGCCGCACTTGCTGCAGACATCAGGATCCGTGGTGGCAACGATCAACTCACCGCAATCCTGACAGGTCCAGGCCGGAATGCGGTGCCCCCACCAGATCTGGCGGGAGATGCACCAGTCGCGGATATTATCCATCCAGGAGTAAAAGGTATTGTACCAGGTATTGGGATAGATTTTGATACGTTCGTCCCGCACCGCCTGCACTGCCTTATCCGCCAGAGGACGTACCGAAACAAACCACTGCTTGGAGGTAGTGGGCTCCACCACGGTAGCGCAACGGTAGCACTTGCCCACTGCGTGCTGATAGTCCTCGATTTTTTCGAGATACCCCTGCTCTTCAAGATCCTTTACAATCTGCTTCCTACATGCAAAACGATCCAGGCCCGCATAGCTGCCTGCATTTTCATTCATGACCCCATGGTCATCCATGATCTTGATTCGTTCCAGGTCGTGACGAAGTCCGATCTCGTAGTCGTCCCGATCATGGGCAGGGGTCACCTTAAGCGCACCGGTCCCGAACTCGCGCTCGACATGGTGATCCAACACCACCGGGATAATACGACCAGTGAGCGGCAACTTGATGCCGATATCATGCAGCCCCCGGTACCGTTCATCCTCGGGATGCACAGCCACAGCGGTATCGCCTAACATGGTCTCAGGTCGGGTGGTGGCGACAATCACAACGCCTTTACCATCTGCATAGGGATAGCGTAGATGGTAAAGCTTGCCGTCTGTGGGATCGTGCTCCACCTCATCGTCGGCAAGCGCGGTATGACAGCGGGGACACCAGTTGACGATATAGTCACCCTTGTAGATCAGACCTTCGTTAAACAAGCGGACAAACACTTCGCGCACAGCCGTGGATAACCCCTCGTCCATGGTGAACCGTTCCCGGTCCCAGTCACAGGATGCTCCCATACGCTTGAGCTGGTTGATAATGGCGCCACCCTTTTCCTCACGCCATTCCCAGACCCGCTCAATAAATTTTTCGCGACCCAGGTCATGCCTGGTTTTGTTCTCTGTGGCCAGCTGTCGCTCCACCACGTTCTGAGTGGCAATACCGGCATGATCCGTACCCGGTACCCAGAGGGTGTTATCGCCCTTCATGCGGTGGTAGCGTATCAGCAAGTCCTGCAGGGTATTGTTAAGTGCGTGACCGATATGAAGCACGCCGGTTACATTAGGCGGCGGGATGACGATGGAAAAAGACTCTTTACCCTCCTCCATTGTCGCAGCGAAGGTCTTGTGCTCCATCCAGTAGTCGTACCAGCGCTTTTCTACTTCGCCAAATTCATAGGCTTTAGGTAAATCGTATTTTTCTGACATTTTTTTTATAGGTAGATAGCTTTTCAGGCTGCAGACTGTCTGCAAAAGCTCATTTTGACGATTTCACTCCCTGAATAAAACGGGCAAGTCGCTCCTGCGGGACAGACAATAGTATATATGGAAAATCAACTCAGGAGGGAAGGTAAATCAATCAGGCAATTTTGACAAGGTTTGTCAAAACAAAGAAAACTCAACACCTCCTATAATACTGACCACGGTTTGGGCATGAAAATCTGGCTGTACAACCCCAAGGCATAACGGTCGGTCATACCGGCAATGAAATCACAGACATGGCGGTGCAGTCGTTTTTCTTCTTCACAGCTGTTCACCGGAATGCGCTTGGTAAAAGGTTTCGCTGAACCGTTAGGGAATTCATGCTCGAGGAAAAACATATACAGATCACGGATTATCTTTTGTGCCTTTTCAAACTCATTGTGCACCAGATGGTTCCGGTATACATTGTCGTAGAGAAAGCTTCGCAGATCACGGATAGTCTCCTGCATCATGGTACTTAAATGCAGCCGATCGTCATCTAACCGCAGGGTCTCCATGATCAGGTCACGCACCATGGCGTCAATACGGCGGGAAGGATTATCACCCACCACCCGGCGTAAATGCATCGGCAGGTCCGTTTCCCGTATCATCTCGGCACGCAGTGCATCATCCATGTCATGATTAAGGTAGGCAATGATATCGGCAACCCGTACAGCCTGCCCCTCAAGGGTGGCCGGCAACCCTCTGGAATCATCGGGAAGGATATCCCGGTATCCCTTGGAATGCTTTATGATCCCGTTGCGCACCTCCCAGGTAAGGTTAAGTCCTTTGCCATGATTTTCCAGAAAATCAACAACCCGCAGACTCTGGTTGTAATGCCTGAAACCGCCAGGATGTAGCGTGTTGAGACTGTGCTCACCGGCATGACCAAAGGGAGTATGGCCCAAGTCATGGCCCAGGGCAATGGCCTCGGTCAGGTATTCGTTTAAACGCAGGCAGACAGCAATGGTACGGGCGATCTGCGACACCTCGAGTACATGCGTCAACCGGGTCCGGTAATGGTCGCCTGCAGGGGCCAGAAAAACCTGGGTTTTATGTTTGAGACGGCGGAAGGTCTTGGAGTGAAGGATACGATCACGATCACGCTGAAAAACCGTGCGCAGATCGCAGGTGTCCAACTCCTTGTGAAACCGTCCCCGCGATCTGCTGCTCAGGCAGGCATGGGGCGACAGGATCTGCTTTTCCTGTTCTTCAAGCTGGCTGCGAATACTCACATTAGGCCTCTATGGAGAAACAACAGGTTACCTGCTTTCCAGTATTAGCAACAGCAAGGGGTAACGACAAGGTTTTTTTGCTGCGCAGTACAATACAGTGGTAAGTTGTTCGGAAAGCCATTGACTTCCAACTTGCTGTTTGTAATAGTTATTACGTACTATTCCGGGTGCATCTTATGAAAGAAAAGAACAAAGTGTCTGAACGGAGCTTCCCATGAAACCATTTAATAGTTTTCCCCGTGAAACCAGACAGCAGATCAGGTATGTCCTGACCGATATTGATGACACCCTGACCCTTAACGGAAAACTGCCGGCAGTTGCTTACAGTGCCATGGAACGGCTGCAGCAGGCCGGCATTAAAGTCATCCCCATCACCGGCAGGCCTGCCGGCTGGTGCGATCACATTGCCAGGATGTGGCCTGTAGAAGGTCTGGTTGGTGAAAACGGAGCATTCTATTTCTATTATGACTACGGGAACCGGAAAATGGTGCGCCGTTTCCGGCGCAGTGATGAACAGCGGCAAGAGGATCGAAAACGACTTGCCCGGCTGCAGGAACGTATCCTGCGTAACGTCCCCGGATGCAGGGTGTCTGTTGACCAGCCATATCGCGAGGCTGATCTTGCCATTGATTTCTGTGAAGACGTTGAACCTTTATCAATGGATGCGGTAAAAAAAATTGTCTCGATTTTCGAATCGGCTGGAGCCATTGCCAAAATCAGTTCAATTCATGTAAACGGCTGGTTTGGTGACTATGACAAACTGACTATGACCAGAAAACTTTTTTCGGAGGTATTTCAGGTTGACCTGGATAGCCGGAAGGAATCAGTGATCTTCTCGGGGGATTCCCCAAACGACGCCCCTATGTTTGCCTTTTTCCCCCATGGGGTCGGGGTGGCTAACGTTCTCCAGTTCGGTGATGATCTGCCGCATAAACCCGCCTGGATCACCGAAAAAAAAGGAGGTTACGGCTTTGCTGAAATGGTCGATATCCTGCTGGACTACTGATTTATGGATAAATTACTCTAATGCGGGCCAAACAACCTTTTTCCTGTTCCCTTTTCCTTTTTCCTGCTCAAATGACGCGTTTCCGGATACTGGTCACCAACAGCTCTGCAAGAATAACCACCACAAAAATACTCAAAAGTATTACAGACACGCGATCCCAGTAAAACAGGTTCAGTGCGGTATCAAGCACCATACCGATCCCGCCTGCTCCCACAAGCCCGATAACTGCGGATTCGCGCACGTTAATATCCCAGCGAAACAAAAAAATCCCCCAGAAGGCAGGGGCTACCTGGGGCCAGTATCCTTTCAGAAAGATACTTGACCATGGGGCACCTGCAGCAGTCAACGCTTCGATGGGACCGGGGTCTGTTTCCTCCAGGGCCTCGGCAAAAAGCTTGCCGACAAAACCGACGGATCTGAAACCGATACAAACCGTTCCGGCAAAAGCACCCGGACCGAAGATGGCCACAAACAGCAAGGCCCATACGAGCGAGTTAACCGATCGAGAGGACACCAGGATAAGCTTTGCCAGCCAGTTTAACAGCGGTATCTGTACAATATTATTTGCGCCCATGATACCAACGGGTATGGCCATCACCAGTGCAAGCAGCGTTCCAAGGCTGGCGATATGCAGGGTTTCCACCATCGCCGCATGGATGCCCTCCGGATAGTAGCCCAGATCCAACGGCCACATACGGGTCAACAGATCAACAATCTGGACCGGTGCGTCGTAGAGAAATTCCGGAATGACCTCAACAGAGCGTAGTGAAATCGACAGGGCCAGCGCAAACCCGAGAAAAACGGTAAATCGTGCCAGCCGCTCACGGAAGGTGAACCGTTCCCATTTATGTACCGGTTTTTCGTTCATTGGAACACTTTCTTAATCTGGACTGATATGAACTCGCTCACCATAACAAGTCCAATGATGGAGATGAGAATCGCCGCCAGGAAATCATAGTCAAAACGCTGGAAGGCGGCAAACAGTGTCCCGCCGATTCCCCCTGCACCGACAATGCCGACCATGGTCGAATTTCGCAGGTTGGCATCGAACTGGTAGGAGGCAAAGCCGATAAAACGGTTCTGAACCTGCGGCAGGACCGCATAGACAATGACACTGCTAAACGGTGCCCCGGCTGCTCGAAGTGCCTCGAGCGGTTTCAACGATATCTCTTCGATTGCCTCGGTGAACAATTTGCCGATAAAACCAATGGAGGCAAAAATCAGGGTCAGGATACCCGCAAGAGGACCAAAACCGACAGCCTTGACAAAAAGGATAGCAAAAATTACCGGGTGAAACGAACGACAGAGGGCAATAAAGATTCTAAACGGCCAGGTAATCCAGGGCGGCATCAGGTTGCGTGCCGCAAACAGACCAATAGGCAGTGAAAAAAGTACCCCGAAGGCTGAGGCAATAACGGCAATTTCAACCGTCTCCAGCAGATTACCGACAAGCAGTTTCCAGCGTGAAAAATTGGGCGGTACCATTTCACCCAGAAAGTCGGCACCATTACCAAGCCCCCCGATAAAACGCGCCCAGGAGACATCAAGGTAGTTGGCGGCATACATGACATAGAGAACCGCCAGCATCCAGCCGGCCCGGGCCCACCAGTTAACTTTGAACGGGCTGCCGTACTCCGCTTTTAAGCTGCCTGTCATTGCAGCCAACTCGCCCCACCGTAAATTTCTTTAAGATTATCATTGGTCAGTTCAGACGGAGGGCCATCATAGACGATACCTCCTTTGGACAGGCCGATTACCCGCGTGGTGTACCGTTTTGCCAGCTCAACGTCATGAATGTTGATAATAAGCGGGATACCAAGGTCCTCTGAAAGGCCCACGAGGAGTTCCATAATCTCCACGCTGGTCTTGGGGTCTAATGAGGAAGTCGGTTCATCGGCAAGCAGGACATGGGGCTCCTGTATGATTGCCCGGGCAATACCAACTCGCTGACGCTGACCCCCTGAGAGACTGTCCGCCCGCTGACGGGCAAACTCAAGCAGGCCGATTGAATCGAGCAGGTCAAATGCCCGGTCGATTTCTTCCTGGGGATATTTTCGCAGCCATGCCCGCCAGGGAGCAACATAACCAAGACGGCCGCTGAGAACATTTTCCATCACCGAAAGCCTTTCCACCAGGTTAAACTCTTGGAAAACCATGCCGATCTTTCGGCGAGCTTTTCTCAGGTCACGTCCATGAAGTTTAGTGATATTTTCTCCGCTTACATAGACATTGCCGGAGGTTGGAGGGATCAACTTGTTTACGCACCTGATCAGCGTACTTTTTCCCGTACCTGAAGGTCCGATGATGGCAACACTGCTGGTGCCGTGAACCTCAAAACTGATGTTTTTCAGGATCGGCTTGCCGACGACATATTCCTTTACCAGGTTTTCAATTCGAAGTGATCTGTTGGGTTGGTTTTCGGATGAGGTAGGTTGGTCAGTGGTCATGTTAAAAACCGG
>JAUWLT010000190.1 GCA_030613515.1 Desulfobulbaceae bacterium | reverse complement strand
CAATAAAACGGGTTCGAGAGTTACGAATTAAAATTCAAAACGAAACACGAGAATTAGAAAGTGTACCGCCCGACCCTGACGACCTGAATTCTCAAAACTCTGATCCATTATATGCAAGTCCTTAACCAGACATTACTGATTATACGTAACAAAATAGAAACCGAATATATGGTATAATTCGGTCATCAACATCCTGTTTTTTCTACAAAAGAAAAAGGAGGCTATCATGACCGGACAAAGCTGTATACGTAACAATTCTCACCCCAACGAGTGGGCCGCTGCTGGACAAGAAAAGCACTGGCCCGTCATCCTTCCCTCAACAGAACAGAAAGCAACCAGTTCAGACCTTACTTCACCCCAGCTTTACTGTTCACCTATAGCAGGTTCACTTGCTGTCTGGCGGCCAAGTAAGAGACGCCGGGCACTTGATCGTTTTTCTGCTCGGCTTGCTGACAGTGATCTGACAGGTGCAGATAGAGCTATTGAATATCTCCGGGACAAATACAGTAAGAACCAGGCAGTTGACACCATTGCACAAGCTGGTGGTGTTATTTTATTCTTTCTGACTTTTCTTAATGAGATTGGGACCAATATTTTCGAGATAACCCGTAAGGATATTACTTCATTTGTACAGAATGAACAGGACCGTGGCTTGAAGATCAGTTCAGTCAAGGGCTACCTGAGAACTGTATATGCGTTTATCAGCTTCCTGGTTGAGCAGGAGATTCTGCCGGATAAGATTTTACATAAAAAGATCTTGATTAAGCTGCCTGAACTGTTGCCCAGAGCCATTCCCTCTGAAGATATTGAAACATTGATTGCCGTGATAAACAAGGTTCGAGATCGTGCTTTAATTCTGCTTTTGCTCCGAACAGGCATGAGGATCGGTGAACTGCTGAATGTCAAAGTTGCAGATATTATCTTGCCGGAAAGGAAGATTCTGCTCTATTTGGGAGAAAAAAACTACCAGGGGCGAGTGGTCTACTTTGGCGAGGATGCAGAAGTAGCGCTGCATGAATGGCTGAGGATCAGAAAACAAAAAAAGTACCTTTTTTACAGCCCCATCAGGGAGAACCTCAGCTATGTGTCAGCCTGGATGGTGATGAAGAAAATCCTGGAGAGGGCCGGTTTATCTCACAAGGGATACAGCCTCCACAGCCTGCGCCACACATTTGCCACTGATATGCTCAATGCAGGCTTACGGGTAGAAGTACTGCAGCGACTTCTTGGCCACCAGTCTCTTGATATAACCATGCGTTATGCCAGGATGTCGAATATAATGAGGGAGAGTGAATACTTCAAGGCAATGACTGTTATAGAACAAGGGGAGCATCATGAATCTTACCGGGTCAATTCTCAATTACAGGCTGTATTTGAAGAGAAGAAACTACTCACCTCACACAGTAAAAAACTACCTGCATAGGTTGCAGCGGTTCCTTGTATGGGTTTCGGTTCCTGTGGAATCAGTAAGACCTGACGACGTAAAGCATTATATCGATTGTATGCTTGAAAAACGACTGGCTCCGCAGACTATTAACGGTCACTTGATTGTTATTCGAGGTTTTTACAATTACCTCAAGGATGAGGAGGAGAGAGGGCTGGATAATCCAGCTGTCATGGGAATGGCCTTGCGGCTTTGCAAACCACTACCCCGGCATCTACGAGATGGTGACGTAGAGATCTTCTTTGAAGTTGTCAAGAAGCGTCGGGATGTGGCCATGTTCATGCTGATGCTGCGCTGTGGTCTCAGGGTTGAGGAAATTGCTAACCTTACCCTTGGCGCTATTGATTATCGGCGCAACCAAATCATGGTCAAATTCGGTAAAGGAGCAAAGGACAGGGTGGTATATATCAGCAACGATGCTGCTGATGCTCTGGCAGTGTATTTACGTGTAAGACCTCCAACCAGGGAGCAGAAAGTCTTTTTGGTAGAAAAAGGTATCTGTAAAGGAAAACCCATATCAGTCCGTGGAATCCAGAAACGGATTGAATATTACTCAAAGAAAAGCGGGATACCCGTGTCATGCCATCAACTACGGCACACCATGGCAACCCAACTGCTCAATGCAGATGCCGATCTGGTCACTATCCAGGATCTGCTGGGCCATACAAGAATCGTAACTTCTCAATGATCCCGTGCATTATGCCTTGCCAGAGAGCAAATCTGGCAAGTAGGGAACAGTGTTGCTTTTTTTAAGCCGGTCACAAAGAAATTCCCAAAAAGAGAGGCCCTGTTTCTGGCAGGTTTTTTTCAGGCTGACAAATGTATCTCGACATCGGCGTCCATTATCCGAACGTGTGCTGCCACTGATCTTTCGTTTGATGACATATTCTCGAATATCACGTTCGCTCAGATTATTGTGCAACGGGATATCAGGTCGCTCCAATACAAGAAGCAGTTCATACTTGTTGTTTGCCAGTTGTTTGAGCGCCTGATCCAGGGTCGCAAAAGATGTTTGAGTGGAGCACAGTTCATCAAAACGGGCTTTAATTGCAATTTTCAACTCTGGATCTTGTTTTTCTTTGTACTGTTTCAGACTTGAAAAAATGTCCCATATTTCGCTGTGAACCCATTCAAGCTTCTCGGCATGTTTGTCGCATACAGGCACAATGCGTTGAAAAACCCGATCAGCATGGATCCAGCATAAGGCGTGCAGGAGAACGTTGAACTGTCCGGCATCGTCACTGATAATGACCAGATCGGGAGGAAAGCCGCCGGCACTCAACGTTCCAAGCAATGCTCCTTCTGTGGCAATACGTATGTGGCGATTATTGGTGATATTGAGTTGTGCCAGATGCGTCTTCCATGCTTCCTCGTTATCAAAAAGAGCGGTGTCGCTATTTTTAATTGCCGTCAGGGGTTGCCGGGGCAGCCCCTGCGTTTTCATGTAATTGAACGCATTGGTGTTGATAGTGTAATCCACAGCCTTGCCGCGTAGCAACTCAAGAAAGTTGATTCGGCTTTTAGATCCTGTGCTGGAAAACCAGGCAAATGATTCATTACCAATATGGGTGCAGTAACCATTTTTTCCATCGTGGCGACTACCAGTGTCATCGACATGAATATAGCTGCTGTTGTTAATTCCAGCACTCAGTAACGCATCCTTTTCCGCATGAAATTCCTCTTTGTCCTGGATAAGAATGTTGCTGATTTGTCCACTGGAGATATCGATTTTCCACTCGGTCAGTTGCTGCAGAATTAAAGGCTGAGTGACACGCTGATGATAATATTGATGCAGGATGTATCCTTTGAGAGTAACACCGAAATGGTTTCCCTGCAGCTCCTCCGGGAGAACACCGATCACTGTTCTGCCATCCGGCGTCCGGTAGCGGGTGAGTCGGTAACGGGTATTGCACGGCTGGATTACCATATCCTGGACAGTGTAATCTTCATACCCAAGCAGGCGTGATCCTTTTGGCAGATTATCAGGTTTGATGATTTCTGTTTTGTGAATAGTCAGTTTCTTTTTACGTTTACGAGACGTGGTTGATTCGTCGGAATCGCCTGAACCTTTGCCCTTGTCACCCCTGGATAGTTTACTGGGCCTGATTTTTGGTTTCGGAGGCAGCTTTTTAAGTCGGGCAATCTCGGCCTTCAGTGAGTTGATTTCTGCCTGTTGTTTCAGGATGGTTTCTTGTTGCTGTTCGATAAATGCCATCAGAAGACGCACTGCCGGTGTTTGTTCTTCTTCCGGGATGTGGAAAAGGGTGTCGCTCATCAATCTGTTTCTTCTGGCTATACCGTGAGGGCCCGACGAAATGCACGATGCAATGGGTAAAGCCAAACCGACTTGACTGGTACCATGGGATCACCGCTGTTATGGTTGCGGCTGCGTCCACGGGTTTTGCCGACGCAGATCCAGTTGTCGGCTCTGTAACATGTTCCTGCAAAACGATCCTGTTCAACGAAGGTCTCTATCAACAGGATCGGATGGCCATATTTGTCTTGCCAATCTCTGGATAGACGGTGACGAATTATCGCCAGAATGTGACTGGCCAGGTGCGGAACCTGTACCCAGGGCAGGATCAAAAACCGCATGTTATTAGCAATGCGGGACAGATTTCGTTTGCGGGCAGACGCATCCCAGCCGATATAATGATCTCTGTCTGCTACGTGCCAGGCTGCTGCACCGTATAGCATGCAGCCAAGTAGGCGATTGTGACGGTCATAAAATAAATACTGGAGGTTCTCGCCGATCGGGCCGGTGTATCCAAGATAATGGTGCTGCTGTAAAAGTCCTCGAAAGAGTCGAGTGTCATCCGGAGTATTAACACCTTGGATGCGAATGGGTTGAAAATCTGATAGACTGCCTGTTATCATGCTTTTTGCCTGTTCAGGTAATTCAGGCACAACAGGCTGATGACGAAATTCATTATTGGCAGAACGAACCGGGGCGGGAAGTTCTATCAGGCCCATACTGTCAAGTTTTCGCAGCATGGAACGGGCCGCAATATCTTTAAGAGCACCGTTATCGTTCACCCATTGCCAGCGGCGACAGAGTTCTTGAGAAATGCGAGTGCGATGCCAACCGGGATTGCTGGCAATTATATCCCGGATGGCGGATAGATCATCAGCTGTAAGCAGCCTGCCTTGAATAGTGAATGCTGTTTTCATGATGGGGCAGAGTATACCACCATCCGGCTTGGGAGTCCCGTGTTATTTTTACCATGCACGGGATTATTGAGAAGTTACCAAGAATCAAGACAACCATGCGCTATTGCAAGCTTTCTAATTTGAAAGCACAACGTGATTATTACAAGGCTGTTGAGAAGGTAATGAAGAAGAGTGGAATCAATGTTACATGGAACATGAGGTGTTAATCCGCTCCACCAAGGACCGGTTGTTCCGACGAGCTACACTTTGGCCCATTCTCACAACCGGTCCTTGGCTCCGCTCCCTTGGAGGAAAAACCTTGACTTTCTGGCAAACAATGATCATTTTAAACAGCAGGTAACAAGCCAATATAAAAAGAAAAAACAGGATTTGTTACGTATACCCTCATACAATCTCTGATCTTCCAAAATGAACAGGTGTGGAACGGCGTGGTACCTGGCAGGCAGGTTGTAAACTACGCAGATACAGGAGGAAGATAAACCGGAGTGGACAGTTTGATATACT
>JAUWLT010000124.1 GCA_030613515.1 Desulfobulbaceae bacterium | reverse complement strand
AAGGTTTTTTCTTGAGTTTTCACTTTATCTGTTCTATAAAAAAATAAATAATTTTAAAAAGTTACAGATGTAGCCACTACGGTTTTTTATAACAACATAAAATCATTAACATTTCTTCGATCTGCCAAGGGAAGATCCGTTACAAGTAAAAACGCAGTATCCTTGTCCCCAATGCAAGCAGAATGTTGGGTATGTGTTGTAAACTAAAAATCGACCAGTGGACTTTTCGAGCTTTAGTGGTCGTCAGGAAAATAAAAGAAAGGATGCAAACAATGAAGAAGATGATTGCCCTGTTCATACTGGTTCTGACAGGATGCGCAACAATGCCCGGCACCAGCCAAGCGGTAACCCTGGAGTTTCGTCCAGGCAGTCAATCCCCGATGGAGGGATTGACTGAAATGACTGTGGTCGGGACAGATCAGAAAGTCTGCATATCCCAAGAAGTTGTAGTATCCAACAACGATATTGCATCGGCACAAGTTATTGAGGGATTTGGATCGCCGCAGATTCTGATCATTTTCACCAAGGCCGGGACGGAAAAATTTTCCCGGGCAACTGAAAACAATATTGGCAAGCCCCTTGGCATTGTCATCGATGGGCAGCTGTTTAGTGCGCCAATCGTGCGGGAAACGATCAGTACTCCCCGGATGATTATCAGCGGTCGGTTTACGCAGGAGGAAGCGCTACGCATCGTGAACGGGATTAACACAAAATAGGCATCTGCCGACAGGGAATAATTGCTATATATTTTATTCATTTGCAGAAGTGAAAAATAACAAACTCCCCGCAACAAGAACAACGAAAAGAAAAGCGACTACATACATATCCGCATTAAAACCTCATGACATATCTCCTGAAACGCCATTTACAAGTTTCAAATACTGGTCACCACAAAATAGTTTTCCCAATAGGTTTGAAATAGAATGTGAAAATCGCTCTATCGCAAAGGCAATAACCGACATAATAATCAGCAAGACACCTGTTTTTTTCCTTTTCTCATGAGCAAATTTCATTTTTTCCCCAAGTACCGTCAACTTTTGCATATCTGATAACCTGGTAAACCGCTATATTTGCCTGAGCTAATTCTCTTACAGTATCAGGCACGCATTGGATAGGCAGCTCTACTTCAAAACCATTGGCGAGTTCGATGATCTTGTCGGGATCGTCTGTTTCCAGGAATTTGCTGAGTATATTTTTAGCAGTATTTTTAAATTCTCCGACTTCAAAGTACACTCGATACAGGTCAGGGGTATAGTCACGCGGGGTTTCCATTAGAGGTTTCTCCTGAGGACAATGAATGTAAAGGGCTATCCATAGGGTGCCTTGAATAATTAGATTTTTCGTTCGAGGTCAGGTAAGCGCAGACTCCGAGGAACAGGAAAATTAGCCGGACAGCTTGACTGTTCTGCGAAAAGCGCAGCATATTAGTCATATGTGAGCATTTTTCATTTTTCTGTGACGCAGAGATCGGGCGAAAAAGCAATTATTCAAGGTGGCCTATAGGTTTTATTCACTGCAGAGACTCAGAACGGATACTCTTGGTCCGGATTTCGGGAATAATGACGTTTAAGCTGATCAATAAACCAACAATCCAGCCACTAAGATTAAGATCGGTCAGCACCGGAAATGACGAACCAAATGACTTTCTACGAGACCAGCAAGCATGGATTTTTCCAGCTTACAATCCTTTAGGGTTCGAACCGTATTGGTTCCCGCCGGGCTGGCTGTCCTTGATACAGAAGTAAAGAAGGACAAAAATACCAATAATGTTAACAATTGGGATTACTCCCAACAGAATCCACCAGCCGCTTTTGCCGATGTCATGCAGGCGGCGAATTGCCAGGGCAACGGACGGGATAAGCGTTCCAAAACTGAATAGCGTACCCAGTATCCCGGTCCTGGCAGTTTCAACAAGCGGCTGAATTCCCAGCAGCGGGTTGATGATCATAGAATCAAGAGCCGTGAGTATTAAAGCGATGATGATGGAAAACAACAGAAAATACCAGTATTCACTCCGTGTTGCCCTTCCCTTAAAAGCTGCATATCTATTTTTCAGAGTGTCTAGAAAATAGCGTTGGAACTGTTCCATGTTCGGTCTCCGTTTGGTTGTTCTTTATTAGTTCCTGAATTATACACTTCTGTTGTAAAAACAATGAATTGCTAAGAGTATCAGGTCTCGGTGCGATGCTCTGTAGATTGGTGTTGAGCGTTTATATCCGAAAAGTTGGGTTTCGTTTGTTTGTTTTTTATATCGGAAAATTTGGTCAACAGCTCCAAAGCTGAGCGAAACCCAACAAGTGCGTGTTGGAAATCACTCAACGCCAACCTACTCGGAACGACGTACTCTTAAGCAGTTAAGGTAATATCCTGTAGGTTGAAGATCTGGTCAAACCCTTTCGCCGTATCTGCAGCACCGACCGTACATGGGGTAAGCAAAAGTGTTGCTGAAAAAAAACCGGCTTTCAGCTTTGAAGTAAAGCTACCGTTTAGTGCAATTGTCTCTGATTTTCCAGTTTTCCTACTCGGCAAACAGGGCTTTTACAAGTTGGCGATCCCGCCCATACAGATCATTGTTGAAATGTAGAGCGCCGTTCCCATCAACCCATGCTGTCTGATAGACAAGATGCACAGGAACCGGTTCATGGAGCTTGGCGATTTTGCGTTTTTTACTGTCAATGACCTCGCGGATTCTCTCCGATGTCCATCCGGCTTCGCTGTTCACCAGAAGGAATTCAGCAAGTTTTTCAGGCTCGCTGAGCCTGATGCACCCGTGGCTGAAGGATCGATTGGTTTTTTCAAACAGGTTGTGAGCCGGTGTGTCATGCATGTACACACTGTATTTGTTCGGGAATACAAATTTGACAACACCAAGGGCATTCCATGGGCCGGGATCCTGGCGCAGCTTGTAATGACCTATTTGCTTGCGGCTGACCTGGTGCCAGTTGATGGTAAGGGGATTTAACTCCCTGGTCCTGCCTGCCAGCTGCTGAACAGCCGAATATGTTTGCTGCCGAGATAACCGCTGTCCTTTCTCAATTTCCCCAGCATCTCATTACGGGCAATACCGGGCGTGATGTTCCAGAACGGGTTGAATTCGATATATTTGATACTGTCGCTGAAAATCGGTGTTTCGTGATGTAGTTTGCCGACTATCACCCGCATTTCCAGTTGAGTAAGATCGTTGACAATCCCCTGCAAATCAAATCCGGCAATGTCGGCAAGTACATATTTGCTGCCAAGATTATGATCCGTCCATCGCCACCGCTCCATGTTCATAATAATCTGCTGTATCTTTTTTTCCACGGGAACATCCATGGCAGCTGCGGTTCCTTTGCCGATAACCCCGTCCGCCTCCAGTCCGTGCCGTTCTTGAAAACGTTTGCCCGCTACCACCAGTGGATCGTCATATAGATCCTGGTTCGTTACCGGCGATGCTGCCAGGTCACCGGTGATGGTCAATAACTGCCGGATGGCAGGAACACGAATATCCGGCTCACCGGGGTGGAGAGAGTCACCGCTGTCGATCTGCGGCCAGCCGCCTTGCGCTGCAATGTTGCGATAATGCGTCAATTCCTCTTTAAGAGTGCGGTAATGACGATGGCCGGGAGCAAGACCGGCAAGATATGCACTCATATCACTATTGTTAGCGGCCTCAAATATGGATATAACCGGGTCGAAGGCGTGATTACCTGCCTGATCAAATAGTTTGGGGTTGTGCAACTTTGGAGCCAACCGTCCTTCCTGCATATCATGGACATAACCAAGAAGCCCAAGAGTGAGGTCAATATCCAGCCGGGCCAGATGGGCGGCTGTCCTGCTTTCCCATATGGCAGCGATCTTGACAACTCCGTAGTCATCGGGATGCAACCCTTCAGCATCAGCAGCCTTCAAGGCATTGAAAATAAGTATTGCCTTATCGGTCGGGTCGTTTTCATTCACCCAGAGGGGGTGAATGCCAAGCTCATGGTATACAGTGGCCAGCCATTGTTCCTGACGATTAGAGTCCACATCATACCAGTTAAGACCGAGCAGCTCTTCCGGGTAGTCATTCAGCTCGTGATCCAGTTCGGCATTGATCTGTGCAGGGGAAGCTGCGGCTAAAATTGTACAGGGAAACAGAAGGATGGTTATGAGAACAGAGTAAAATAATTGATAAAAATACATTGGCATCTTGTTTTGTTTTGATAGAGTTTCTAGTTTGTTATGTGGTTAAGTAATAGCATGATCGTAAAGGTTTCAACTCTTTTATTATCATTCTTTCTCTTTTCATTGTTCATTCTAAGTAGACCAGCAACCGTCGGGTTGACCGTTGTTACTTGTAAGTGATGTAAGTTATCTTTTTGTTGATATTTCTCTACACTTCAACTTGTCATTATTCCATTCAACCATTGCCTCGTTCCCCTTGCTCCAGAAGAGGACATTTCTTCCCTGAAACTTTGCCCCGCTACCGGATGGTATGGGCCAGGCTATGACCTGGCCGGAATCTCGGTTGTTAATTCGGGTAAGCACAACAGCGGGCATAGCTGTTTCCTGGTAGAAAACTGCAGTCAGGTAATCGTACTCTCCACCATTGCATTGGTACTGTATCGGTACCGGCACTGTGACAAGATCGCCCTGGATCTGCAATTCGGTGATCCTGGACTCGTATGCGAATTTAACACAGGAACGTAACTCGTCGGCCTTCCAGCAATCATTACGACCTTTAACCCAGCCCCGCTGCATAGCCTTCAGATTCTTACGTTCATCGGCCGGGAAATTTTCCAGGGCGGCATGATAGACTACCGCAAGCTGATTATCCAGTGCTGCAAGTTCATTATCCCTGCAGATCAACTCTTCTGCATCGTGATCGGCCTTGGAGCAGTCAAAGCTTGGATCGGAGGCTGAGGCGGCCTTCGGTAATGAAGCGGAACCGAAGGCCATCCCTATGCACATGGCCAGTAATTGAACAAAGAAAATAACCGACCGCATTGCTTTTTCTCCAGGTGATAGGTGGTGCTTCTTTATTTCATAGCCTTTTTGGCATCATGGGCCGCTTCCTCTGTTGCCTGAGCAGCATCGTGGGCCACCTCCTTTGTGGCTTGGGCAGCATCATGCACCGCTTCCTTGGTCGCTGCCGCCGTATCGTGGGCCGCTTCCTTTGTCGCTTCTACAGCCTTGCTCAGAGATTCTTTCGCCTTGTCTGCAGCAGTTTCCGGCTCATCTGTACTGCAGCCAACCAAACCCATCAGCATCAGTCCAACAACTACTACCAGCATTTTTTTGATCATTGTTTCGTCCTCATATTTTAATCTGATTTTCATTTGTCATCCTGCCTTCAGGATGAACAGCCTTAATAACGTCCAAGTTCTATTAACATATTGCCTTCACATCTTCACGTGTCTTGATTAACACCCGGATAGCGTAGACACTGATTGCTGTTTCTACCGGCTGAATCTGCCGGCAATAAACGAGATGAGTTTATTGAGAACAAAACTGTTCATTAAACCGCCTGCCAGAAGAAACAATCCATTCAACGTCAAGGGTATGGAATCAAGATGGAGCGCACCCTGTATCCATGTCAACAGAATTGACCATGGCAGGGTTATCATGACAAGAAAGATGTCCAGACATCGGTGTATCATCAGCAGCCACAAGCATTATGATAAGTGATGCCGCTACAGCCGGCAGGTACAGTGAGGTGATAAGTACAGCTGCTCTGGATTTGTTACTCTTGCTCTGGTTTATGGTCAATTGTGTTATCCTTAAATTTTTAGGTATTTCCAGGTCTTATGATGCTCTAAATCGTTGCTTCAATTTATAATTGATCCGCCCAGTCACATGGATGAGGCCAAAAAACAAGTCAAGACTGTACAGCAGGAACGAAAAAATAGACTTTTCATCATTAAATCCCGGAATATGTTGTTGGAGGCAATGTAATTACCAGTATCTGATAATGTTATGTATTCTTATCAGAGATGACAGTTTAGTCCTGTTTTATTTAATAGTTACTATGAGAAGCTGGACTGCCAGCAGGGGTATGACGCTGTCTTTTGATTCACGCCTCTATTTTTTTGTAGTGTGATCTCTTTTGACATATTTGTATGAGAACATGAAATTTGAACAGCCTTGTGGTATCTTATGAGGTCGGCTTGCAAGTGGTTTTGAATTGTTCTGTCAACACTTGAAGACGATAGCCATATTGGTGTTAATTATCAGTATTTATCTTTTTCTCAAGGCCGAGTTGCTCGTCGTTTGAATCAATCTGACTTACCATTGAGGAGTCCGTTAACCACAGGCTCCTTTTTTTCAGGCGTTAAGTGCCTTTGATGGCCGAGGTATTGTCCAATGAAACTGGGGGAGTGCACGGGTGAAATCATGAGACAAACATTGTTTGCAATGGCATTCGCGCTGGCGACACTTTCCATCCCTTCCTTTGCGCAGGATGCACGAGATGAATCGGTACGGTTTACACCCGGCACCAGCGGTGCGACAATCAAGGAGACAATCACCGGTTACCAGACAGTGAACTACAAGCTCGGCGCCAAGGCCGAGCAATCCATGGTCGTGGCCCTGAAGACCGACAATGGTGGCAACTACTTCAACATATTCGCACCGGGTAAGTCTCCGGGAGATGAAGACATGTTCATTGGATCTACGCAAGGTCGTCGCTACGAAGGCACGTTGCCGGCAGATGGGGAGTATACGGTGCAGGTCTATCTGATGCGGAATGCTGCAAGGCGAAACGAGAAGGCGAATTACACCCTGGAAATCGGAATAGACTAATCTTCGGAGGATAAAAAAATGCTCGACGGACTGAATAAATACGGACTGCCCATTAAATACGCTGTTCTCTGTATGTCCGGCGGTATAGCCGTTATCTTCCTGGCCAATGTATTCGGCATCAACAAGGGTGATGCTACTTACCTCAGTGCAGCGATCGCAACCGGGGCTGGTGGTGCAATGGGCGGGTGGCTCCGCCAGAGTAAGGGCAAAAAGAGATAAGGCGTGGAAGGCTTTAAGTAACATAAGGGATTTCCGGCCGGACATGGCTGGAAATCCCTTATGTTTTTTGAAAATGCGCCTTAGAAGCTGAACCTGTATCCAAGAACAATATTGTGGCTTTCAATATCATTCACGTCAAGCCCGCCTATGATAACATCACCGGTTCCCAGGTATTCGTAACCGAGATCAACGGCCTGGTTTCCGGCAAATGCATAGGTCGCGCCTACACCGGCTTTGTATGCAAAGGTCGTTTCATTATCATCGGCATTATAAACACTCAGCTCAACATTGCCGTAACCCATGCCGGCCATAACGTAGAGAGAGAATGCATCGGCAACGGGAAAGTCATAAAAGCCGTTGATCATTACGGTGTCTACCCGAATGTCTCCGGACTCAATGCCTATGTTAGTACCCGCAACGCTATTGCTTAATCTGACGTCGTCAAGGTCGGTTTTGTTGCTGTCAAACTGACCTTCAACACGGAACTGACCGAACTGCCGACCCAGGGCAAAACCCCAGCCGTATCCTGTGTCGGCGGTGTCAAAGCCGATCGAATAGATCC
>JAUWLT010000250.1 GCA_030613515.1 Desulfobulbaceae bacterium | reverse complement strand
GTCAGCTCCTCATAGATTTTATCAACCTTCTCTTTCAGGTTTTCGTTGAGTGTTCGTCTTCGTGCCCGGTAATCGTCTCCTTCAAAAACAGTGGGAATAGTGGTTTTTAAACCGTCAATCAGTTCATGCATTTCCTGTTTGAAGACCGGTCCCTGTTTTGGCGGAAATTCCAGGGCAAGCGGTTTATGCGGCAGGTCAAAATTATAGACATAGCACCAGTCATTAGGGGTTGGTTCAGCTTCGGCCTGCCGGTTGATGAAGGATTGAACGACAGTGTGACGCCCGGAACCCTCCGGGCCGATAACGAACAGGTTGAAGCCACGGTGGTGCATGGAGATGCCGAATTCCACCGCCTCAAGGGCGCGATCCTGGCCGATGTACCGGGTCAGTTTCTCGACTTCAGCGGTTGTTTCAAAGGGAAGTTCATCCGCATTACAATGGTTGTAGGCCTCTTCCGGAGTAATGGTGCGTACGTTCATAGGCTTCCTTGTTGTTAAACAGGTTCGATCTTTAAGCCCATGGAGTTAATTACACTCCAGGGTATCCTTTTCCCGATTACCTGATTACATTCTAACATCATATGTGATATTGGCGAAACCGTTTGTTGTAAATCAACAGTCAAAAAACAGAGGAGAAAAAATGGTATTTGAAAGAGGAGATTTTGTTGTTGATGAAGTGCGGTTCGGCAGGAAGACTGAACTCCGAGATCGGGTATTGTTTGTTGATGAAAAAGGACTGATCGAATTTTTAGTGTCCCGGGATGACAGAATAGATACTTGCACTATTTCCATAGCCGGACCAGGAGATTTGACCAGGATTATTTGTGTTAAGGATGTGACTCAACCGGGCTGTAAGGTCCGGGGCAATCGACCCGGTGAGGGTAGAAAACATGTTCTGGAGAATGTAGCCGTGATTACCTGTGGTAAAATTGTCGGGTTTCAGGAAGGCATTATTGACATGAGTGGTGCCGGAGCATTTTATTCACCCTTTTCCTCCACCTTGAACGTAGTACTGGATATCGACGTTGTTTCCGGCCTCTCGCCCCATCAGCATGAAGAGGCAATCAGAACCGGCGGGATTGCCGCTGCTGATTTCCTTGGCGAGGCGGCGCGATCGGTTACGCCTGATACGATGCACTCCTTTGCAGCTCTTGGGGACCTGACTGTTTCTCCGGATCTGCCCCGCGTAGTGTATGTCTACATGCTGCTCAGCCAGGGGCTTCTCCATGACAGCTATGTACTTGGCTGTAATGCAAAGCAGGGGTTGCCCCGTACTATTGAACCGACCATGCTGCTGGATGGTGCAATCACCTCCGGCAACTGCGTTTCCGCCTGTGACAAGAATACCAGCTGGCACCATCAAAATAATCCTGTGGTTCGGGAATTGTACCGGAACCATGGCAGGGAATTGAACTTTGTTGGTGTTGTATTGACCAATGAACCGGTCAGGCTGGCTGCCAAGGAGGCATCTGCTGAAAAGACCATCGCACTTGTCCGTGAACTGAACGGTGACGGGGTCATTCTCTCCAAGGAGGGATTCGGCAACCCGGATGCCGACCAGATGCTGTTGACCCGTGGTTTGGAGCAGGCAGGCATCAAGGTCGTTGCCATCACCGATGAGTTTGCCGGGCAGGATGGCTTTTCACAGTCCCTGGCCGATACAGCCGAGGAGGCGGACGCTGTTGTCTCAGTTGGCAATGCCAATGAAAGAGTAGTCCTTCCTCCCATGGAGCGGCTGCTTGGTCCGATCAGCGATCTCGACAAGCTTGCAGGTGCCTGGCCGCACAGTCTGCATGAAGACGGCAGGTTGGAGGTGGAACTGCAGGCAATTATCGGTGCGACCAATGAACTCGGCATGCAGGTCTTAAGCTGCAGGGAGGTGTGATCATGTCTACCAAATACAGGGTAATTTACTGCTTGAACCAGTTTTTCGGCGGCTTGGGCGGCGAGGATAAGGCGTACCAGCCACCGCAACTTTTTGACGGCGCACGGGGCCCCGGTATTTTGCTCGAAAAATTGTTTCCGGATATACAGATCGCGGCCACTCTCATTGTAGGTGACAATTATTTTGCCGAAAAGACAGAAGCAGCCCTTCGGGAAATCCTTGGCGTACTTACGCCCTTGTTCGAGGCTCAAGACGATGACAAACCGCATGTACTCCTTGCAGGTCCTGCCTTTAATGCCGGACGTTACGGGCTGACATGCGGTGCAATATGCCGAGCTGTGCGGGAGTGTTTTGCAATCCCCACTGTAACTGCCATGTACCCGCAGAATCCGGCTGTTGAAGAATATAAAAAAGATGTTCTCATTGCCAGGGCAGGGGAAGATGTCATGGGGATGGAAGAGGCAGTGAGAAGTATGGCGGTTCTTGCAATCAAACAGCTACAGGGAGAGGAATTGCTTCCGGATCGCGATGGCTACATCCCGCACGGGCAAAGAAAGAATTATTTTGCCGAAAAAACCGGAGCTGTCCGAGCGGTTGACATGTTGTTACAGAAGCTGGCAGGTGAGCCGTTTGTCACCGAATATCCCATGCCGGTCTTTGACCGGGTGCAGCCCGCTCCCCCGGTCCGCGATATGGCCGGCGCCAGGTTGGCCCGGGTAACTTCGGGCGGCATTGTTCCCCGCGGCAATCCTGACAAAATCGAAGCCGCCAGCGCCAGTCGGTTCGGTGTTTATTCTCTTCAGGGTCTATCGGCCTTCAGTGGGGAAACACATCAGACTGCCCATGGCGGCTATGATCCGACCTTTGCCAATGCTGACCCGAACCGGGTATTACCCCTGGATGTGGTGCGTGAACTGGAGTCGGAGGGAGCCTTCGGCAGTCTGCACGGCTCGTATTATGCCACGGTGGGCAATGGAACATCGGTTGCCAATGCGGAGAAATACGGCTGCGAGATTGCAAAACTTCTGCTGGCCGACGGTGTACAGGCGGTCATCCTTACCTCAACCTGAGGAACTTGCACTCGTTGCGGTGCAACGATGAGCAAGCAGATCGAACGGGCAGGGATACCGGTTGTCCATGCCTGCTCAATCGTCCCTATCTCCAAAACAGTGGGTGCAAACCGCATTGTTCCCACCATTGCCATTCCCCACCCCTTCGGTGACCCGGACAAGAGCCCGGAACAGGAAAAAAAGATGAGAAAAGAGCTGGTACAAAAGGCGCTTAGGGCCTTGGCAACGCCAATTGACCAGCAAACCGTTTTTTAGGTTGCGGAAGCTTAACAATGAATCTGCCCCCAGCATCGTTGTCTGCTATGCCAAGATCTTGTAAGGCCAGTTTGTATATGCTATTATTGCTGTCAAGGATTTGGCTGATTTTTGCCAACTCTTTCGCCTAGGGGTGATCAGCAGCTTCCTCTGCCAGATGAAGCTGCTGAATGCGTGCTTTTCGCATCGTTTTTGTGACTCCGGAAATGGTTAATTATGTAATTTTGATAGGTTACACAATTACCTTTACTTCAAATCACCAAAATTGTCATCCCCGAAAGGAGATTTACTTGCATTAAATTAAATAGTTATGCCTGTGTGGGCAGGCGTCAACTAATAAATACCCGTTTGGATATAGCCATGGATATTATGGGACAGACATTGCAATACAATGTTCAGTTGATGAAGTCCCGTGTTACAAAATACGCAGTATACGGTGTTTTAATAGCAGGGGCAGCTGTTATAGTTGCTACTCTGGCAACCTCTT
>JAUWLT010000077.1 GCA_030613515.1 Desulfobulbaceae bacterium | reverse complement strand
AAAAGGAAAGGTGCGTTCTGGGAGGACAGGTACCATGCTACTGCTGTCCAGACAGACGAACATCTGGCAAAATGTATGGTCTATATAGATCTCAACATGGTTAGAGCCGGAGTTGTACAACACCCTTCCGAGTATACCGTTAGCGGATACAATGAAATCCAGAACCCACCAAAACGGTATTCAATAATCAACAGGAAAACTCTGTTGGACCTTTTTACGGTTCATCCGACTAAAGCGTACTTTTTGCCAGCTCCCATTATCGCAGGGTTTCCGGTGTTGAATGTGGATTTGTTGCTTGATTTGTAAACATTGATAACGGTGTTTTCTCCCTTCCCTCCTTTTGAAAAAGGGAAGGGAGAATAAAAACAAGGCAACAATAACACGAGCTGAAAAAATATTTATCTTTTGGAGATTATATCCCGGTAAGCCTCATGTAGATGGGCGTTTCATGGAGAAGTACGCTTAATCCTGATGAACCATTTTTTGTTCATGCTTTTAAAGCACATCTCTCAGGAAAGAAAGATTGACTTTTTTTTCGTTTTGCCGTAAATTTTTAGCCAAAATGTTATTCTTTTTCCTTTAGATAATTAACTATGGTCCCCAAAGACAAACTCACCGCAAGCCAGGAAGACTATCTTGAAGCGATCTATCATATATCCGCTAAAAAAATGGCTGCCAGGGCAAAAGATATTTCCATGTACCTTGACGTGCGTGCATCATCAGTCACAGGCGCACTTCGTACCCTCGGCAAGATGGGCCTTGTCAACTATGCCCCGTACGATTTAATTACACTGACGGAAGAAGGCCGTTTTTTTGCCGAGGAGATTGTCCGCCGGCATCAGGCGCTTGAAAACTTCCTTGTTAATGTGCTGGGGGTTGAGTCAAAGGAAGCCGATGAGGCCGCCTGCAGGATGGAACACTCTGTTCCCAAGGAAATTGTAGACCGTTTTGTCAAGTATTCAGAATATGTGGAAAAATGTCCCAAAGGTGGAATCACCTGGAACTCAGGTTTCGGCTACTATTGTAAACACGGGTGTACCGAAGAAGACTGCGAGCGCTGCATGGATGATTTTCCTGCCAAAAAGGACTCGGATTAATCGAGAAAAAGTTATTCTTCTAAGTTGTTCCTCAATTAAATAGAGGAACAACTTTTCGTCTTTTCTTATCAATTGCCGGGTTCAATATAGCTTGAATTACCTGTAGCTTTCTGCTCCCGGATCTTGCTTTATCCGCTTTCGCTAACAATTCCCGCCACAAACACGTAAAACTCCCACCATCTTATTTTTCACGTACAGCCCCCTATCGCGTTGCCGTCTGGAAAGAACGTCAACGCTGTAATATGGCTCAACATTTAGTAACTCCCTTTTCCCTTTATTATCATTTTTAGCCGCTAGCATCTTTATACGTCAGGTTCAAGTCATTTTCATAGCATTAATATTTCTTATATTTTGTATTATGTTAGTTAATCCGAAAAATGTGTTGACATAAAAACAAAAGCCCGCTAGATAAGCTTACGTTAGGTGAGCCTAAACCAGGCCGTGGAGCACGAATAATGGAACAATTCCTAAAATGAATAAAATTTTATTTTCCGGTAACTCCTTAATTTTTTTAAAAAATTTCTAAGGCTATTCGCATGAATAAAAACCCAAGGCCAAACCCATCTGCACAATCTTTTCCCCTGGCAATGGCAAGTGAAGGTGAAAGTGTGCGGATTATTATGATTCACGGCGGACGAAAAATTCAGGAACGATTACTCAGCATGGGGATAAATATTGAAGATGAGATAGAGGTTGTACAGCGCCAGAAAAAAGGAGCTGTGCTGATTTCAAAGGAGGGAAACCGTTATGCGCTTGGTGGCGGTATGGCCCAGAAAATTCAAGTCATAACGGAATAAAAAAATTATGAAAAAAACACTTGCAGATCTTGCTGTCGGTGATAGCGGCCGGGTCAAAGGCTATTTAAAGGGACAAAAGGAATACCGAAAGAAACTGCTGGCCATGGGGCTTATCAGGGGGACGGATTTTACAGTAAACAGGGTAGCGCCCATGGGCGATCCATTGGAAATTGAGGTACGGGGTTTCAGTCTCAGTTTACGTAAAGATGAAGCAGCAACGCTTCTTGTGGAGGATGTCAAAAAATGAGTGATTTTACAATTGGCGTAGTTGGTAATCCTAACTGCGGAAAAACGACATTGTTCAACGCCTTGACCGGGGCCAAACAGCGGGTGGGCAACTGGCCGGGTGTCACCGTTGACCGCAAGACAGGCTCCTATTCACATGGTGGTTTTCGAGTGGAGGTCGTGGACACACCCGGAATCTATTCCCTGTCAGCTGCCTCGGTGGACGAGGAGGTGGCCCGGGATTACGTACTTTCCGGTGATGCCGATCTCATCGTCAACATCGTTGATGCCTCCAACATTGAGAGAAATCTCTATCTCACCAGCCAGCTCATGGAGATGCGTGTTCCCATGCTGGTAGCCCTTAACATGATGGATGTTGCCAGGGAACGGAGGATTGAAATTGACGTAGACGGGCTGTCAAAACAGCTTGGCTGTCCGGTAATACCGATGACAATCAGTAAAAACGAGGGCGTCGACGAGCTCAAGGATGCCATAAACACAGCTGTCTATGAAAAACAACTACCCCCCGCTAGAGAGATCTATCCGGTGGAGATCCAGGAAGCGGTTGCCGAATTACTGCCCATGCTGGAAACTCCGGCTTCGGCAAACAATTTCGATGCCAACTGGCTGGCTGTCAAGCTTCTTGAGGACGATGAGCAGGCAGCTTCATTTGTCGGCGACGATGTTCTCGTTAAAGTTGCAAGCCTGCAGGAAACCATTGAGGAGAAAATGGACGAGGAAGCCGATATCGCTATCGCATCCGCCCATTACGGTTTTATCAACTGGATGACCACGGAAACGGTCAAAAAAGGCGGTATGATTGGAGCCACGCTTTCCGATAAGATCGACAAAGTTGTTCTCAGTCGTGTCTTTGGGATCCCAATTTTTCTATTAGCCATGTACTTGATGTTCATGTTCACCATCAACCTTGGCGGCGCCTTTATCGACTTCTTTGATATCTTTGCCGGTGCTGTCTTTGTGGACGGTTTTGCAAAACTACTTGAAGCCGTGCATGCCCCGCCCTTATTGGTCACCATCCTGGCCAGCGGTATCGGCGGCGGTATCCAGACCATGGCTACTTTTATTCCTCCCATTGGTTTCATGTTTCTCTTCCTCTCTTTTCTTGAGGATTCCGGCTATATGGCTCGGGCCGCCTTTGTTATGGATCGCTTCATGCGCGTCATCGGGCTGCCCGGCAAATCCTTTATCCCCATGCTGGTCGGCTTCGGCTGCAACGTTCCGGCGATCATGGCAACCCGGACACTGGAGAATCAACGGGACCGGACATTGACGATTATGATGAATCCTTTTATGTCCTGCGGTGCCCGGCTGCCTGTCTATGCGCTGTTTGCCGCTGCCTTTTTCCCTACCGGCGGCCAGAACCTGGTTTTTCTGCTCTATCTGATCGGTATAGCCTTTGCGGTTCTCACCGGCCTGGTGCTGAAAAATACCCTGCTCAAAGGAGAAATTACACCCTTTGTCATGGAGCTGCCTCCATACCATCTGCCCTCGTCCAAATCCGTCATCCTCAGTGCCTTTGATCGGCTGAAAACCTTCATGTTCAAGGCCGGAAAGGTATTGATCCCGGTTATCGCCGTACTTGCCGTGCTCAACTCTCTTGGCATGGATGGTACTTTCGGCAATGAAGATACCGAGAATTCAGCACTTTCCTCTATCTCCAAATCCATTACTCCTGTGCTCAAGCCAATTGGCGTTACTGAAGACAACTGGCCTGCCACCGTCGGTATTTTTACCGGTATTTTTGCCAAGGAAGCGGTGGTAGGAACTCTTGACTCGCTCTATTCCTCCATGGATTCCAAGGCAGCAGGTGAAGAGGGAGAAGACGAATTCAGTTTCTGGGGCGCGATTGGCGAATCTTTTACCACCATCCCTGCTAACCTGGCAGACCTGACCGGAACCCTGTTTGATCCGCTCGGTCTTGGAGTGGGTGAAATTGCTGATACAGGGACTGCATCCGAGGAGATGGAAGTGAATGTCTCAACCTTTGGCTCAATGGTCACCCTGTTCGGCTCCAAGGTCGCTGCCTTTGCCTACCTGCTCTTTGTCCTGCTCTACTTCCCGTGCAGCGCAGCAATCGCCGCAGTGTACAGGGAGACGAATCTGCGGTGGACTCTATTTACCGGCTTCTGGACCACCTTTATGGCCTATATCGGTTCCACCCTGTTCTACCAGGTGGCAACCCTTGGCAGCCATCCCGCCAGTTCCCTGGGCTGGATCATTGGTGATATTGCCGCCTTTGTTATTGCCGTGATGATAATGAAAATGCTCGGAAGTAAGCGCAGGTCATCAGCTCCATTGCCGGCTGGTGCAAGGGCCTGAAATTAAAATATTGACTATTGATCAGGGCAAAAAGAGCTCAAAGCCCTTTTTGCCCTTTAAGTGAGGAACAACATGGATCTTATTCAGATTAAACAATACCTCAAGGAACGCAAATTTGCCCCGTTGCAGGATATTGCCATTCATTTCAGAACGGATGTCGATACGGTCCAGCCCATGCTCGACATCTGGGTCCGCAAGGGCAAGGCTAAAAAACACGCCGGCGATCTGGGCTGTCAGAAGGGGTGTTGTAAATGCGATCCGGCAACCATTGAGACTTATGAGTGGATCGGCTGACAACGCTGCCATGCGTGTTGCCTTGGTGATCGGTATTCACCACCGTGAGCTGGAATACGGTCAGAAGGTAGCCGATCTTCTGATTGATTCAAATATCCAGATGTTACGTATTGATGAGGGGTTGCCGCAACAGATGGAATATGGCGGCAAATCTTTTTATTACAGTACCTATCTCCGGGAAATTTATTTGCAGGTTCATCAGCAAATCAAAAATAAAATTGATTTACTGATAGATTTGCATACCGGAATTAATGAAGCAAAACGGTGTGCTGATATCTATTGCAATAATATTCGGCTTCTTGACAGCATTCATGAACTCCTGGCAAAAAATGACACGAACAAGGGGTTCCCGGATAGCGGGCCGGTCCAATTTATCCAAATCACCGATAAAAATACCGGAAATGAGGAAGGCCGACAATCTCCAGTCTGTCATACCACCATTCCCCGGCGAGTCTGGGCAGCGGACGAATACCGCTATGTCGGCCTTGAAATCTATCTGCAGGATCCCGACAAAGGAAAAGAGGCCGCCTGGCGCTATGGATCCCGGCTGATCAACATAATTCTCAAAGCTGCAAAACAATAATGAGCGAAATGGTAAACCAAATAGAAATATGGTCCGATCTTAATTATAGCCACCCCAAAAGCAATAAAGGCGACAAGTTCATGAAAAAAAGACAAAAACTCAGCGCCAGCCTGGAAGATTACTTAGAGGCCATCTACCTGATCAGCAGAGAGCAGGGAGAAGCCCGGTCCAGAGAGATCATAGAACATCTGGGGGTAACCGGACCTTCGGTGACCGAAGCCCTGCAGCTGCTCAGTGAAAAAGGACTGGTTAACTATGCCCCCTACGAGGCTATTACTCTGACGCCAAAGGGTGAAACCATTGCCCGTGATGTCCTGTACCGTCATGAAACTTTGCGGGATTTTTTTATTGATGTGCTGGGTGTTGACCCCAAAATCGCTGATGAAGGTGCCTGCAAGATGGAGCATGCGGCCTCGCCAGGCATCATCGAGCGGATGGTTAAATACACCCGCTATCTGAAGGATGAGTGTAACGAACACGGCTGCGACAAGGTCCACTGTTTTGGCAATTATCTGAAAGAAGAGGAAAAATACCAAAAGGCAGCAAAGTAAAGGGTACCTATGGAATTCATTAATACCATCCCCTCCGCTGAACCTGTCTCTTGGCAGGTGAGTACACAGCCGCAGCTGTCCTGGGCAGCGCCGGTTTTCTGATTGATACGGTAATGAAAAAAGATAAAGAAAAACTTTGCCGTATTGAGGTAAACCCCGCACCATGATCCTGATGCCCTCCCCCATCACCATTGCCCATGAAATGGACCAGCGGATTCGTCTGCGGGGCGGGCTCCTGAAAAAGCGGGATCTTGATCCGGATTATTTTGAGGCCAATCTGGAAACCATTCCCGGTGTGAACGAGGTCCGGATCAATACCCGGGCTGCCTCGGTGGTCGTGACCTATGACAGACGGACGGAAACCAGGAATGCGATTATCAACTGCCTTGCTGATCTGCCGGGTGAGGTCTTCAACGGGCAGGGTAAGTCGAAGTCACTACTGTCAATATTGACACTTGGGATCCGCGGTGGTCTCGCCCTGTCTCTTCTCTTTCTGCCACAGATTCTCTGCGGACCAATTGCAATTATTCTTGCTGCACCCGTTATCGTCGATGGTGTGATTACCCTCTGGACCAGGGGGGTTAAGGTAAAGGTGCTGGACGGATCCGCAGTACTGTTTTGTCTTGTCCGCCGGGATTTTTTCACTGCCGCATCCATTGTTTTTCTTCTTTCAGTGGGTGAATATCTTGAAGAACTCAGTGAAAACCGGACCACCGGGTTGCTCAAGAGCCTGCTTAAACCTCAGGTTGAAAATATCTGGATAGTGGTCGACGGTCAGGAGCTGGAAATACCTCTTGACCAGGCCCGGATAGGGGACTTGGTGGTCTGCGGCGCCGGTGAACTGATACCTCTCGACGGCATCGTTGTAGAGGGCGAGGCCTCGCTCAACACCAGTTCCATCACCGGCGAGTCTGTACCCGTGCATGCGGAACCTGGAACTGAGATACTGTCCGGTTCAGTGGTTGAGGACGGTCGCATTGTTTTTAAGGCAAATCATGTGGGAGCCGATACCTCCATGGCCCGCATCTCTACCTTTCTGGAAAATTCCCTGCGTTACCAGTCCGAATCGCAGAAAAAGAGCGATGAACTGGCCGACAAGCTGGTACCGGTGACCTTTGGCTTAGGTGTTGGTCTGCTGGCCGTAACCCGTGATTTTACAAAGGCTGCAGCCGTACTCACCGTTGATTACTCTTGTGCCATCAAGCTGGCCAATCCGGTGGCGGTCAGGGTGGCGATGTTCACTGCGGCCAACCAGGGCGTACTGCTCAAAGGTTCCCAGGCCATGGACGGCCTGGCCCGCGTCGATACCCTGATCTTTGACAAGACCGGAACCTTGACCCGTGGACAGCTGAAGGTCACGGACCTGCACGGCCATGGTTCCTATAGTGACGAAGAACTGTTGATCCTGGCTGCCAGCGCTGAGGAGCATTACTCCCATCCTGTTGCAGCAGCCGTTGTCCAGGCGGCAAATAAACGGAACTATAATTTATCGTCTACCAGCCAGGTCGACTTTATTGTGGCTCATGGTGTGTCTGCTTATATTGACGGTAAAAACGTGCTGGTAGGCAGCCGCCATTTCATTGAAGATGACGAAGGAATTGATTGCAGTGCAGTTGACCACCTGGTTGCAGACTTGCAGCAGGATGGCAAAAGCCTTTTGTACGTGGCATGTGAAGAGGAACTGGCAGGTGTCATAGGTCTGCGCGACGAACTGCGCCCCGAGGCAAATGAGGTATTGGGCCGTCTCAAGGAGTCGGGTATTAAAAAGATTGTTATCCTCACCGGTGATGCTGAACTGACAGCCAAAGCACTGGCGAACCTGCTTCCTGCAGTTGATGAGGTGCACTGGGAGTTAAAGCCTGAAGACAAGGCGCGGATTGTCAGCGAACTACAGGAGCAAGGACATCGGGTCGGCTTTACCGGCGACGGGGTCAACGATGCCCCGGCCCTGGTATCGGCGGATGTGGGCATCTGTCTGCCGGACGGAGCTGATCTTGCCAAAGAATCAGCCCAGGTAATTCTGCTTCGTGACGACCTGTATTGTCTGCTGGCCGGACGATTGATTGCCCTGCGCAGTCAGGACACCATCAAGCATTCCTTTATTTCAGCTGTGGGCCTCAATTCGGCCTTTCTCCTGTTGGCCGGCTTCGGCCTGATTATGCCGGTGACGGCGGCTCTGCTTCACAACCTGAGTACGGTTGGGATTCTGGGGTACGCGGCAGCCCGAGGCAGGAAACAGGTGACAGAGGACAGAAGACGGATAGCACAGAAACCGTGATTTCTGAACCCCAAATCCCTAACCCGGATAAACCGAAAAATACGAAATAAAAAGCACAAAATTCGAAACAATCTCGAATGACAAAAAAACAAATAACCCAAACAGGTTTAGATATTTCGTTTCTGTCATATATCTATTTGAGTTTAGAATTTGTTTCGTATTTCGATATTCGTATTTCGAATTTACCTAATTGATTTTAATTGTAAAAACTAATTTTCAACCACATAAAACACAAAAATTAAAACTAAGATACTAACCCCTGATCATGTATTCATCACTCATAGATGCACCAATCCATACGGATCTGATACTGCTTGAAATTACCAGACCGGAACTTGCTTTATGGCTGCAGCGGCTTGGACTGTTTGTCGGCAGCCATCTCATCCGCCATGATGAGGAAGTCAACTTTCATCCAGTCAGGGTTCGGGGAACAAAGGGCGATGTAGTTGTGCCGGCAGGACTCGGAATTAAAGTCTTTGTCCACCTTGTAACAGGGGAACGTAAGCCGCTGGTGGAAATGAAAAAAATGGAGAAAGGACATATCGAGACCATGTCCTGCGGGCAGGGGTGTATACAGGCACTGTCACATCTCGGCATAGAGGAAAATACAGATGTAACATTTGTCCGCGACCTGCCGCACATGGACTATATCACGGTCATAGACAGAAAGGAACGAACCAGGTTGTCGGAGGGGGAAGCCGCACGACTCTGGGGAAAATGCGAAGGCGGCCCGGAGACGCAGTTTTATTTTGCAGAACAGAAAAAACCGTTTTCAGTGCAGAAGATCATCGGCGGCCGTAAGATTCGTGAACATCTTAAAACCCATGGTGTGCAACCAGGATCTACCCTGGTACTGGAATCCATAAAACAGACACAGGAGCTGCATAAACCGGGTATGGAACCGGTAACTATTTCCAGTCCCGGCGGACTGAGGCTTTACCTGAACCGGAACCAGGCAGGCAGCATAATTGTGAAAAGTGCTGTCCCGGAGGATGAAGAACATACCTCCGGGCAGCAGCACACAGGTTCCGAGGATGGAGAATAAAAATTATGCTTTACCTGCCGCCTCAGTCTGAGCCTCGTCCCACATCTCGGAGTATTTCTCCTTGGTGGAGGACAGTGACTCATCAACCTTCATTTTGGCCTTGTAAGCAGTCTTCATGGCACCTTTCACGGCCCGATCTGCAAAACTCTCTTTTTCGACCTGTTCTTCGCCTTTCAGGCCGGTTTTTTTTCCGGCTTTATAGGTCAGGTAGCCGGCAGCGCCGAGTATGGCCCAGCCAACGGGATTTGTGGTCAACAGGGGAACATAAGCAACTGGATGTGCCATCATTTGCCTCCTTTTGTCTCTTTGGTTTTTGTTTCTTCGGCAGCTTCAATCTGAGCAGGAGCTGCGGTAATCTGGGAAGCGGCAGCCTCCTCTTCACCTTTTTTCCTGCCGGTTTTGTACAGCGCATAACCGCCCAGGCCAAGAATCAACCAGCCAACCGGTGTCGTTGTCAGTGGTACATAGATCATAATCGACCTCCATTGATACTAACGTGTTTTATTAAACAATCCGCAGCACTGTGCGGCAGATTTACCTCCATTGTCAGATATATATTAAGACACCATGAAATAGCTGTCAAGTATTTAAAATCATTACGTTTCTGTTTGTTGCAGGAAACAAGATTTCAAACCCCTAAGATTTATGCATACGCACTTTTAATCGTTTGATTTTTTCTATAAAGGTTCTTATTCATGAATATAATTATGCCGCTCAGTCATCCAAAAATCAGCAAGGCGATGCTGCGAAAAACCGGGGTGCGAGTCAAGCAATCCATGCCCGGCCGGATACGGGTCCGGGTGAACAGTCTTAAGCGTCGGGAAAAACAAGGTGGCTGGATGCAGGAGCACCTGCAAAAGGTTGTCGGTGTTATCTGTGTGGAAACACGATCCGCCACCGGCTCTATCATTATCTATTTCAGGCCGGAGCAGATCACGATAACAACACTGCTGGCAGAAGTCATTGAACAGATTCTCCATCCGGTGGCCTATGCGAAGCCACCGGAACCGTTACCCGGTTTCAAAAATCTCTGTGAAACCTGTGACTGTGGCGCAAAGGCTTCCTATTCCACTAAACTGCGCCGGGTAGTCTGGCTCACCGGATTCATGGTCTATGCTGCCGTCCGCATGTGGATTTTCCGGCTGCCGCTGCTACAGACCCCTTTCAGCCTGATGGGCATCGTGGCCATGGTGGGTACGGCTCCTCTGGCCAAAGAGGCAGTGGAAGACGTGGTGGTCAGGAAAAAAATCACCGTCAAACCATTTCTTGTAACCGGTTCTCTGGCAACCATAGCCATGGGCCAGGCCTTTTCCGCCCTGCAGATCATCTGGATCTACAATGTTGCCGAGCTGACTGAGGATTATGTGGCCCAGCGTTCCCGCCAGGCCATCCGCGATATTCTGGAAGTTGCGCCAGCCAACGCTTTTATCATGATCGACGGCATGGAGGT
>JAUWLT010000170.1 GCA_030613515.1 Desulfobulbaceae bacterium | reverse complement strand
CTTCCTGGACGGCAATGAAGGCATCCTGCGCTATAGAGGCTATGCCATTGAAGACCTGGCTGACAAGTGTACCTTTGTTGAGGTTGCCTATCTCCTGATCCATGGCAACCTGCCCAATGCAAAAGAGCTTGCCGGCTTCAGGAACCTGATGGAACGGTTCGCCCTGCTGCACGAGGACATGATCCATCTTTTTGATCCTTTCCCGCCCAATGCGTCGCCCATGTCTATCCTGTCGGTGATGGTCAACACCATGTGTAATTACTATCCGGAGATGAAAGATAACCCCCTGATGAATATAGACATGACGGCGGCGAGGTTGATCTCTAAAATCCGTACCATTGCCGCCTTTTCCTACAAAAAGAACATGGGCCACCCGCTGGTCTATCCTCGCTACGACCTGGATTATTGCGGCAACTTCCTGAATATGATGTTTGATAAGCCGGTGCGCCCCTATACCGTACAGCCGGAAATAGTTGCCGCCCTGAACAAATTGCTCATTCTCCATGCCGATCATGAGCAGAACTGCTCGACCTCCACCGTCCGCCTGGTGGGCAGTGCAGGGGGCAACTTGTATGCCTCTATCTCCGCCGGTATCAACGCACTGTGGGGACCACTGCATGGTGGTGCCAATGAAGCAGTTATCGGGATGCTGGAAACCATCCACGCCGATGGTAACAATTTTACAAAGTACATTAACAAGGCCAAGGATAAATCCGACCCCTTCGTGCTTTCCGGATTCGGGCACCGAGTTTACAAGACATATGACCCCAGGGGGACGATCATCCAGGAGGCCTGCGATGATATTCTCAAGGTACTCAATATTTCCGATCCGTTGCTGGACATCGCCCGTCAACTTGAAGAAAGAGCGCTCAACGACAAATATTTTGTTGATCGCAACCTGTTCCCCAATGTGGATTTTTACTCAGGTATTATCTACCGGGCCATCGGCATTCCCACCAACATGTTTACCGTCATGTTTGCCCTGGGACGGTTACCGGGCTGGATTGCCCAGTGGAAGGAACAGCAGGAAGACCCGACCACCAAGATCGGTCGACCGCGACAGGTATACACCGGCAAAACGGCACGGGAATTTGTGCCCATGGAGGAAAGGAAGTAAACAGAAGGTATTAGGTTGAAGGTGAAAGGTTAGAGGTCAGGACCTTCCACCTTCAACCTAATACACCTATCAATACTTCACCTGTACCCGATAGGTAAGCGTGGTGCTTGATTTCGACTCCACCTGCAACTGCCAGACTGCCGTTCCCGACGTTTCTTTTTTGTGGGGTGCAGACTCATTGATGATCTGCCAGTCCCCGGGCACGGGCTCAACAACCCGCACACTCACCGCTTCATCCTTGCCGTTTTTCAGCACTATCTCAAAAGCGCTTTCAAAGGCATAGTTATAACGGCTGAAACCGGACAGCTTCTTAAAATCAGTCTGCTTCCTGTCCGCGGTCACATCAAAGGCGTCACCTAATTTCAGGCGAATCTTTTCATTTTCCGGAGTATGGTCGATGCGGTCTTCACCGACAAACTGCAGGCTGCCGGAACTGTCCTTTTTGTATACCCGCATAACTCCAGCCGGTAGCGGCTGCCCCAATCCGGCCTGTTTTGTATTGTTCAGCTCAACAAAAACACCGACCTTCATTTTGCGGCCCAGCTCTCCTGCCCGGTTACTGTAATAGTAGTCCCGCCCCTGGAGGACAAATTCTTTCTGCACCCGAACATCGCCGGCATGCATGAGCGATACCTGCTTGGACTGCTTTTCCCTGATCGTGGTCGGCCGACCAAGAGAATAGAGGTGATATTCAAACATGGACTCTTCCGCCATCCCGCTCGCAAGGGCGGCCTCGGCCATAACCATTCCTTTGGCCCTCCGCCGGTCCATCTGTTCCGGCACCCGGTTCACGTCACCGGCAACAAGCTTGAGATTTGCATCTCTATAGGTTGCTCCGCTTTCATTTTTCAGGGTAACCCAACCGCTGAGATCAAGACGGGTATCATCTCCTCCCAGTTCGGCCACATAATCAGCATGCCAGGAAAGCCCACCGGTCAGGTAACTGAGCACGACCTGCTGCAACTTCCCGTCCCGGCTGTCCACAAGCATTGTCAGGGTGGGCCGGTCCCGCAGGTCCTGGGGTACATCCGGATAGATCAACCTGCCCGGAACACCGCTCTCAATATGGTCACCAACCTTCAGCACTACACCGCTGCCTCCACTGAGCACAACAGCTTTCTCCATCTGTTCTTCGCCGGTGGTCGGATGGCTCTTTACAAGCATGACTTCGCGACCGACATATTTTTCCAGTAGAGATTTTGGGCTCAATAGATCATATTCAAAATTCTGTTCCAGTACCTCCAGTTCAGGAGCAGCCAGCAGGGCCGTCTGCGGACGTATCCGGGCGCTGACGTCTCGAAAGGCAAGGGTCTGCCTGCCCGGAGCAAGGGTGACCTCACGCACGTCCCGAATCAGGGCAAGATCCTGATTATAGATGGTCACGGCAACTGAAACCTGGTTATCAAGGGTGGAAACGACTTCGGATGCGGCCAAAGCAGATGAAACCTGCAACAGGCAGAGCATGAAAATCCAGACAAGGTGCAGCATACAGGACCTCCTTCAGAAAACACTACAAAAAGGGTTTGAGATCAGGGGGCATCTCATTTAAAAGGATACAGAATTTGAACGGAAATGGACAGAAAAATCAGGCTTCGGAGATGGTATTATGGAGGAGAAAATATTTCAGGCCAGCCTCCTGCTCACTGGTTAATTCACCAAACTGGATACCCAGTCGTTTTACCTGAACGGTGCTGAACGGAGCTTCTGTCGGATAATCTAGATCAGAAACGATGCGACCGGGAATATCTTGAAGGTAAAAATCACCTTCAGAAAAAAAGATATCAAGCCTTAGCATTTGATCTGGATCTTTTTCAAAAACAACATAGTTGACACTCATACCACCCTGGCTGATATCAGTGATCGTGCCAGGGACTGATCCAAGGAAGGCAAGCGCACCTTCGCGAACACGAAACCTTTTATGGCGACGATTATCGTGGCCCGAATCTGTTGTCTCTTGCTCCAAAATTTCCCTTTAGCGGGTGATCGAGATGCTGCAGGAGTTGATTGACCGACAGTATTCCCTGACCAGTTGCAGACGTTGAGACAGAGTTAAGCGAAAATAGATCGGACTTAATATCAGAATATGAATGGCATCACGGGGATTCATCACTTCACCTCCAGTTTCTCTTTGCCATTATTTATGCAAGAAGTAAGCCAAAGCAAACACTGAACGCTTTTTATGATTATTCAAGCGATTAACAACACGTCATCAACGAAACTATGACGACCTGTCTCTATTTTTTCCGGATAAACGAGATAAATTCTTTTTTTTCTCGCCTTTCCGGAAAAAACATTTCGATTTCGGTCCAATTCGGAAAAGCTGGAGCTCCCGGCATAGTGCCTGTGGTCAACCGCTTACTCTTTGCCGAGATTTTGACTCACGTGAAGATTGATCTTTAAAGGAACCTCCAGTTCCATAACCGATTCCATGACACGCTTCACCATGCTAGAAGTTGACTCTAACTCCTTTTCCTTCACCTCAAGCACCAGTTCATCATGAATTTGCAGAATCATCCGGACCCCTGCCCGGCTCTTCAACTCATGGTCCACTTGCAGCATGGCCAACTTGATGATATCTGCTGCTGTTCCCTGGATCGGGGTGTTAATGGCTGTACGTTCAGCAAATTCTCGACGGGTACGATTAGAAGCCTTAATTTCAGGAAGCTGCCTGCGCCTGCCCAGCAGGGTTGTGACATATCCATCCTCACGGGCTCGTGCAACAATGCGCTCCATGAACTTTTTTATGCCGCAATAATGAACAAAATAACGGTCAATAAAGGTTTGGGCCTCCTTGCGGCTGATTCCAAGCTGGCTGGCCAGACCAAAGCTGGACATTCCGTAAACAATACCGAAGTTAATGGTTTTTGCCACCCGCCGCATCTCAGGGGTAATCAGCTGCGCAGAGATGCGAAAAATTTCTCCTGCAGTCTGACGATGAATATCCTCATCACTCCTGAAAGCCTTAAGCAGAGCCGGATCCTTGCTATAATGGGCCAGTACCCGCAAATCAATCTGCGAATAATCGGCCGACAACAGGGAACAGCCTTCAGCTGCCACAAAGGCTGAGCGAATGCGCCGTCCCTCCTCGGTACGGATGGGAATATTCTGCAGGTTGGGTTGACTTGAACTGAGTCGCCCGGTAGCGGTACCGCACTGGTTGTAGGAGGTGTGTACTCGGCCGGTAATGCTGCTCACATGGCTTTGCAGCTTATCCACATACGTGGACTTTAACTTTGCCAGGTTACGGTATTTAAGGATCAGGGCGGGCAGTTCATGTAAATGCGATAGTTTCTCCAGCACCTTAACATCTGTGGAATAACCGGTCTTGGTCTTGCGCCCCCGGGGAAGATCAAGCTTGTTAAACAGAATTTCCGCCAGTTGAAGGGGAGAGTTAATATTAAAGGTTTGCCCGGCAACCGTGTAAATTTCAGCTTCGAGCTCTTCCATCCTGATGGCGAACTCTATTGCAAGCCCTCCCAGTACCTCTTTATCCACCAAGACACCGGAACTCTCCATTTTGGCCAGCACTGCAATCAGCGGTCCCTCAACCTCGTCAAACAGTTTCCACAACCCAAGCTCCTCCAGGCGTGGTTTCTGAACTTCAAACAGGCGCAGGGTACCGTAAACGTCCTCACAGCTGTAATCCTTTGCCTTTTCAAGCGCCACCCGACAAAAGGCATCTGAACGCTTATCAGAGTCCACAACCTGGGCAAACGATGTCATCTCCATGTCAAGTTCCCGACAGAGATCATCAAGTTTGTATGACCGGCGTCCCGGATCAAGCAGCCATGCTCCAATCATGGTGTCATACATCGGACCAACCATCTTGGTGCCGCCATTCTGCGGGGCAGCCAGTACCGAATAATCATACTTCAGGTTATGACCGATCTTGGCAAGAGTTGGATCGGTAAGCAGGGGGCCGATCAGCTCCAGGATATCATGCAGGTTCAGCTGGTCGGGCAACAGTTCTCCCTGCTCATCACGATGACCGCAGGGAACATACCAGGCTTGGTCCGTATCCATACAGATGGAGATTCCGACAAGTTCTGCTGCCAGAGGATCAAGGGAGGTGGTTTCAGTGTCCACCACCAGCCGGCCTGCACCTTTCAACTTTTCTACCAGTTTTTTCAGCTCATCTCGCTTTTGAATGAGCACAAACTCGTCTGTGTCAATCCCGGCGGCAGGAACATCTGCTTTCAGCAGGCTAAAGAACTCCAGCTCAGTCAAAAGCGCCCGCAGGCTGTCAGGGTCGGATTCCCTTACTCGGTACGCTGCCGGGTCCTCGGGCACCTCGGCATGATAGTTCAACCGGATAAGATCCCGGGACAGGAAGGCGTCATCACGGTGATCTATGAGTCGTTCTTTCATCTTTGACTTTTTAAAGCCCTCAACTTTCTCATACAACCCCTCAAGGCTGGTATATTCCCGGATCAGTTTTTGTGCGGTTTTCGGTCCCACACCGGGAACACCTGAAATATTATCAGCGCTGTCGCCTGTGAGGGCAAAATAATCAAGCAGCTGGTC
>JAUWLT010000136.1 GCA_030613515.1 Desulfobulbaceae bacterium | reverse complement strand
GCCGATGGCCTTACAGGGACCGCACCAGGGAGCCCAGAAGTCAACCAGGCAGGGGAGATCATTCTGTACGACTTTACTGTCAAATTCACTGTCGGAAACGTGGAAAACCTTGTCACTTGCCATAATCTGCTTCTCCTTTGCAGTCTTTTCCTAAGACCCAATTTCTTGTGAAATTTTAATAATTCTGATATGTTAATCAATTTATTTAGTATAATTTGTTTATTTTACTCCGGAGTTTTAACGGTGACAAGAAAAATTTACTATGATCATAGTATAGCTGTAGACGGGAAATGGTAAGTTTTTTGCTTTTGACAGAAGAAAAAGCAGCATGTTATATATACGATTCAAGGTTTACGGTATACGGTTGACGGTAAGATCCGTATACCGTATACCGTAAACTTTGAACCTTAAACCTTGAACCGTAAACAGGTGTACTATGAATACGCAACGTTCAGCTTCTTTGTTTAGTAAGGCATGTCAGGTTATTCCCGGCGGAGTCAACTCGCCGGTCCGTGCCTGTAAATCCGTAGGTTGTGATCCCCTGTTTGTTGCCAGGGCGAAAGGGTGCGTGATAACCGATGTCGACGGCAACGAGTTCATCGACTTTGTGGGCTCCTGGGGCCCTATGATCCTTGGTCATGGTCATCCCGACGTGATCAGGGCCATCTGCGAAACCGCAGTGGACGGCACCAGTTTCGGTGCGCCCACTCCCCTTGAGGTGGAACTGGCCGAAATGGTCTGTGATTCGGTACCCTCGCTTGAAAAGGTCCGGTTCGTCAACTCGGGCACCGAGGCCACCATGAGCGCTATCCGGCTTGCCCGGGGCTATACCGGCCGCAACATGGTGATCAAATTCGACGGCTGCTACCATGGCCATGCCGATTCCTTCCTGGTCAAGGCCGGTTCCGGGGTCATTACCCTGGGTATTCCGGGCAGTCCGGGCGTGCCCGATGATATTGTAAGGAACACCCTTTCCATTCCCTATAATAATATTGAGACACTGGAAACGACCCTGCGTGATGAAAAGCTGGACATTGCCTGCGTTATTGTTGAACCGGTTGCAGGCAACATGGGGGTCATTGTACCGGAGATTGCATTTCTCCGGAAACTGCGCGAGTTGACCGATGAGCTTGATATCGTACTCATCTTTGACGAGGTGATCACCGGCTTCCGGCTGGCTCTGGGTGGGGCCCAGGAGCGGTTTAATATCATGCCCGACCTGACCTGTCTCGGCAAGATCATCGGCGGTGGTTTGCCTGTGGGAGCCTATGGCGGCAAAAAGGAGATCATGGACAACATCGCCCCGGACGGCCCGGTGTACCAGGCCGGGACCCTGTCCGGCAATCCGCTGGCCATGGCGGCCGGGCTGGCCATGCTCAAGGTGGTTCGTCAACCCGGATTCTACGAAGCACTTGAGGAAAAGAGCGACAGCTATGTGGAGCAGATGGCGTCCATTGCTGCAGATAGCCCTGTTCCCACAGTACTGAACCGGATCGGTTCCATGATGACCTGTTTCTTTACCAGCGATCCGGTCACTGATTTTGAATCGGCCATGAAGGCGGACACCGAGCGCTACGGTCAACACTTCCGCCAGATGCTTGCAACCGGTATCTGGCTGGCCCCGTCCCAGTTTGAGGCTGCATTCGTGTCGGCTGCACATGACCGGATTCACTTGCAAAAAGCACTCGAGATGACTGAATCATCATTCAAAAAATTAACGAATAGGTAAAAAAATCGTTGCACTTGCTGCATGCACATGCTACCTGTTATGCAAATTTATGTCCCATGCGGACCTGGGAGAAAAAAACGATGTCCAAAGAGAGCAAGACAATGTTCCGGGAGCTGGCATCGTACAGTCAGGTTGGAATGACCTTTGTCTTCTCCATTTTTATAGGTCTGGGGATAGGCTGGTATCTGGATCACAAGGTGTTTAACGGTCGCACGGTTCCCTATCTGACCTTTATTTTTCTGGGGCTTGGTATTGCCGCCGGCTTTAAACATCTGTGGGACGTGAGCAAAAAAATATCTGATGACTGAGCTGATTGACAATAAAGACAAACAGAATGATGGCGAAGTAGTAATACTGCGTATGGTCCAGCAGTTTAACCTGGTCATTATTGCTGTTTTTACTGTCGGCAGCTGGTATATCATCGACTGGAATCTGGCACAATCGGTATTAATCGGCGGGGTACTGGCAAGCGTCAGCTTTTTTCTTCTGAAAAGAGATGCTGAGCAGCTCATTGATCAGGTTGCTGCCGCAGGACAGGCATTGAGCGTGAAAGGCCTGGCAAGAAGTAGCTTCATTCTCAAGTTTAATGCCCGTCTTGTTGTACTGGGACTGTTGCTGTATGTGCTCACTACAAAGATCAATATTAATATTATAGGGCTTGTTATTGGATTGTCCACGGTAATGCTCAGTGTCATCATTGTCGTGCTGACCCGTGGACGGATGGTATTTTCCGCACAAAGTATTAAGGGAGCGTAGGTTATGGAACATCCAATTTTATTTATTTCGCTTATCCTCGACAAACTGGGACTGCCGGTTCCTCACACTCCGACCGGTGCCACCATGCTCGAGAAGTTGTGTGAGCCGTACATGACGTATACCTGGCTGGTCATGGCCTTTCTTATTATTGTTCCGAAATTGACAATGAGCCGTATGGAACTGGTGCCCGGCAGCGGCCAGAACTTCTGGGAAGTCACCATCGGCGGGTTGATGGACTTCTTTGCTGAGAATCTTGGCAAGGAACGGGCTAAAATGTTGTTTCCCATGATGGCAACCTTTTTCCTCTATATCATTATCGCCAACATGATCGGGCTGATTCCCGGCTTCATGTCACCTACCTCCAATCTGAATATCACCCTTGGCATGACGATTATGGTCTGGGTTACCCACCATGTCCTTGGTTTTCGTTATCACGGTTTGAACTACTATAAACATTTTACGGGACCCATGCCGATCATGGCACCGTTTATGTTTCTTCTTGAGGTAATCGCCAACTGTGCCCGTCTGATATCGCTCTCCATGCGTCTTTTCGGTAACATCCTGGCAAAAGAAATTCTGCTTTCCGTGCTCTTCATGCTGGCTGGTGCCTATTTTGCACCGCTGCCTATCCTTTGCCTGGGAGTACTTGTCTGCATCATTCAGGCAGTGGTTTTTGTTCTGCTGGCTGTACTGTATTGTGCATCAGCTATGGAAGAAGCCCATTAAAAGCAGGTTACACAAATTAAATAAGATTTAAAGTTTCCGTTAAACGGAGAAGAAGGCCAACTTATATACTTTTACGTAGGAGGAAGTGAAAAATGGACAACATTCATCTCGGATTGGTTTGTATCGCTGCTGCCCTTTCCATCGGACTTGCAGGTCTCGGTGCCGGTATCGGCATGGGGTCCGGTCTTAATGGCGCATGTACAGGTGTTGCCCGCAACCCGGAAGCAAAAGGTGCGATTACCACCACCATGATTCTTGGTATGGCTCTTTGTGAGTCGATCGCCATTTATGGTCTGGTTATTGCCTTTATCCTGCTGTACGCTAACCCGTTCAAAGCAGCGCTGCTTGGCTAAGACCAACGCAAAAAAAGGTTTTACCTTTAAAAAGGCTGCAGCTCTTGCTGCAGCCTTTTTTTATTGGTATTACAGCGATCCATGAAAACCTGCATACTAAACCCCGAACGATGCAAGGCTGACCCCAGGCTCCCTGCAACCGGTATCCTGGCTGTTAATCCCTCGGATGCTCACTGCTTGGCCGAATATGCAGAAGGGACCGGCCTGAAACGTTCTTTTCTTTTCAATTCTACCCTGTACCGTTCTGATGCGCTGTTTCTGGCCGGGCCTGCAGTAGGTGCACCCATGGCTGTACTGTGCCTGGAAAAATTGATCGCTCTGGGCGCAGAAAAAATTATACTTTACGGATGGTGCGGCTCTTTGCAGGAGAGGCTGCATGGTATGGATATACTGGTGCCGACCAGTGGACTGTCCGAGGAAGGAACGAGCCGACATTACCAGTCCGGCAGGAGTTGTGAAATCATTCCTTCAACACCCCTGCGTAACAAGCTCTGCCGGGTATTGACGGATAAATCCTTTGAATTTCAGCAGGGCCCTCTCTGGACTACCGATGCTCCCTATCGCGAAACAAGGGAAAAAGTCACAGACTATGCAGCACAGGGTATCTACGGGGTGGACATGGAATACTCTGCCCTGTGTACGGTTGCTGCATTCCGCAAGGCCCAGCTTGCTGCAGTGATGCTGGTCTCCGATGAACTCCGGAAGTCTCCCTGGAAGCCTCATTACTCCTTCAAGGCCTTTAAGAAACGCTCACGGGAACTGCTGACCCTGCTCTGCGATACTGCTCGATCATATAACTGAATCGTACTATGAAGAAATTGCATATTGTAAGTCTTGGCTGTGCTAAAAATCTTGTTGACTCCGAGATGATGCTGGGAATCCTGGAACTCGGCGGCTATGAAGTGATGGAAGATCCGACTGAAGCTGAGCTTTTACTTGTCAACACCTGCGGCTTTATTCGGCCGGCAGTGGAAGAGGCCGTAGATGAAATTCTGCGCCTTGCAGAATACAAGAAGGCGGATCCAGCAAAAAAACTGGTGGTTACCGGATGCCTGGTCCAGCGCTACGGGAGTGATTTGCAGCAGGAACTGCCCGAGGTGGATCTCTTTGTGGGTATTGATGACGAGGAACGGATTATCGACCTGATTGCCGGCCTGGGTGAAGAATCAGGTATCGTACTTCAACATCCTTCCCGCTTTATTCTAAGCAGCAAGATGCCGCGCAGGTTATCAACCCCGCCATTTCGCAGCTACCTGAAGATAACCGAGGGCTGCGATAACCGTTGTACCTATTGCATGATTCCCTCTATCCGGGGAGATCTGCGCAGCAGATCCATTATTGACCTGATTACCGAGGCAAGTGCACTTGCCGAGGCCGGTGTCCGGGAATTAACCCTGATCGCCCAGGATCTGACCGGTTATGGTTCAGACCTCGGGCCTGATACCAACCTTGTTACCCTGCTTAAGGCCCTGCTTGCCGAGACAGACATCCCCTGGCTGCGGTTGCTCTACCTCTATCCTGTGTCCACCGGCACCGAACTGTTGCAACTGATGGCTGATCAACCCAGAATCCTGCCCTATCTCGATATTCCATTTCAGCATATCAGCGATCCTGTGTTGAAAAAAATGGGTCGTCGCTACGGACGGCAGGATCTGGAACATCTGGTCAAACAAATTCGCGGCTACCTGCCGGACTGTGCATTGCGCACCACGATGCTGATCGGTTTTCCGGGAGAGACGGAGCAGGATGTTGTAGAACTGTTAGACTGTTTGCAGCACTGGCAGCTGGATCATGTGGGTGTATTTCCTTTTGAAGCTGAAGACGGTTCAGTGGCTGCCGGTTTTGCAGATAAGGTGCCCGAGGAAGAAAAACAGCTACGTTTTCAGCGGGTCATGGAACTGCAGGCGGAAATAAGCAAAAGCAAGCTGCAACAGTATGTGGGCCGGGAAGAAGTGGTCCTTGTCGAGGGTTTAAGCAGAGAAAGTGATCTCCTGCTGGAGGGCAGAACCCGTTATCAGGCTCCGGATATTGATGGTTGTGTGTATATTAATGAGGGAACGGCAAACCCCGGTGATATCGTAAAGGTACGTATCACCGAGGCGCACATCTATGACTTGGTGGGCAAGATCATAGACTGATACAAAAGGCAGGCCTTATTTTTTTCCAGCCTGGTCAACCCGTTCACGCAAATCTTTGCCGACCTTGAAAAAGGGCAGTTTTTTGGGAGCAACTTTGATCTTCTCCCCGGTCTTGGGGTTGCGGCCGGTATAAGAGTCATATTTTTTGACCACAAAACTTCCAAACCCGCGAATTTCAATGGAATCGCCACTGGCCAGGGCATCACTCATCGTGTCGATGATGGTGTTGGTTATGGATGCTGCTTCACGAATCGGCAGGTTGATTTCTTCAGCTAATGCCTCAATCAGTTCCGATTTATTCATGCTGTTTCTCCCTTTCACAGCTGGCCCTGCATCCTTGATCAGGCTGGGCAGGAACGGTTTATTTGACGGTAATGGTTGATATTACAGCCCTTATAAAATAACTATTAAAAGTAAATCAGGTATGTTTCTGATTGTAAAGGGATTTCTTAAGAAAATAGTTTTTTAAGATCAATTTGTTTCAAAAAACGATACTTACCCCGGCCCAGAGCGCCCAGTTTCAGGCCGCCATAGGCGGTTCGCTTCAAGCGGAGTACAGGATGGCCGATTGCCTGAAACATTTTACGTACTTGCCTTTTTTTTCCCTCATGGATGATGACCTCAATTGTGGTTTCACCCTTTTTCCTGTGCAGGACCCGTAGCTTTGCAGGCCAGGTTTTCAGGCCGTCCAGTATAATTCCCCGGGCAAGCCGTTGCAGTTCTGCTGCTTTGGGAGCTCCCTTGACAGTAGCCTCGTAGGTCTTGTTCACTTCAAAGCTGGGGTGGAGAACCTTGTTGCCCAGTGCACCGTCATTGGTCAAGATTAGGGCTCCTTCACTGTCCAAATCAAGACGGCCCACCGGAAAGACCCGGTGTTTAATCCCGGGCAGCAGGTCGGTGACGATCGGACGTCCCTGGGGATCAGACATGGTCGTAACATAGCCGGGTGGTTTATGGAGAAGGATATAGATTTTTTCTTCCCGGCGGACCTGCTTACCGTCAACGGTGATTTCAGTCTGCTCAGGGTCGACCTTCAAGCCGGGCCGTGTAACAACTTTGCCGCCAACAGCAACTCTACCGTCACAAATATACTCCTCTGCTTTGCGACGTGAGCAGATACCGGCCCGGGCGAGAATTTTTTGTAACCGTTCCTCCATGATATCAGGCGTCAGCAGCTGGAAATCCGCCGGAACATAACCAAATGGTCATCGCCACTGCGCAGGGATAATGGAGTTGAATTTCCTGTCCACAAGTTCCCTGGTGGCAGGATCGACCTCCAGCACATCCGTGTACCAGGGCTTCATCAGACAGTCATAGACAATAGGCGGGGTCAGGACGAAGTGGATTCGATGAACTT
>JAUWLT010000060.1 GCA_030613515.1 Desulfobulbaceae bacterium | reverse complement strand
GACCATTTGTCCGCAAACGGATCATTGACCTGACCTATACAGCGGCAAAAGAGCTGGACATAATACGAAATGGAACTGCAAAGGTTACGATTGTTGCTCTGGGCGAGGAAATTAAAATAAAGAAACCGGCCAAACCGTCGGCAGGCTCCAGGCAGAGCAGAAAATTGATCCATCAGGATTTTGACAAGGGAAAATTCTATATCCAGGTCGGGGCATTTGAGTATAAAAAAAATGCCAGAAAACTTGCCGGAAACTTTGCTAAGCGTGGACGTGATGTCATTATCCAGCAGTTTCCAGCAGCAGGAATCAGCCTGTACCGGGTAATGGTGTACAGCGGCACCTCGCTTAAGCTGGCCAGAAAGCATGAAATATTCCTGGAGCAGAACGGATTCCCGAACGCACTCGTTATTGCTCGTGACAAGGGGTAGAAATCGTAAAAGATCAACAGCACGCCATCCGGAGTGTCTCGTGCCTCGCTTACCTGCACGCGCTCGCGCCGGACGGCATAGAGTGGACTATAGCCTGTCCGCCTTGATCACGCACAGCTGACGCACTGCTAACCTTTTACGCTTGGTCAATAGCGTTCAATGCATTACTGTTGCTGGTGAACTGTTACAAAAATTCTATTATTACTGTTCCAATTGCCGTACCTTACGGACAAAGACCTTGATCAGTTCGTGATCTTTTTGGCCCGGACTTTTTTCAACTCCTGAATTTACGTCTACAGCATAGGGACGCACAGCCTCAATGGCCCTGACCACGTTGTCCACATCAAGGCCGCCTGCCAGGATATAGGTCTTTTCCAGGGCCAGCCGCTCTATGATAGACCAGTCAAAGCTCTTGCCTGTTCCCCCCACCACACCTTTCTGGTAGGTATCCAGGAGAAAACCCTTTACATGCTCATTGTACTGCGCAATATCCTCAGCCTGCAGATGTTCCCCCACCCGAAGTGCCTTCAGGACCTGACAGGGCGCTGCAATACGGGCCAACCGCTCACAGTATTTCGGTGATTCCTGTCCGTGCAGCTGGGCATAGCCCAGGCGGCAGTAGCGGATTATTTCCTCCACCTCTTCACGATCACGGTTAACAAACACGCCCACAGTATCCACAAAAGGAGGCAGCTGTTCAATGATGAACTGTGCGACTTCCGGGTCAACATTGCGTGGGCTTTTCTCATAAAAAATAAAACCCAGTCCATCCACACCGGCATCCACGGCAGCCATGGCATCCTCAAGGCTTGTGGTACCGCACATCTTTATACGGATTCGCGCTACGCTCATGTAGTAAGAAATTGTTTAAGTGTTTCGCTCTGCTCGCGACTGCGCATCAGGCTTTCGCCGATAAGTGCAGCCGTAATGCCGGCCTCTCGTAAACGGAGCATGTCCTGCCGGCTGGAAATTCCCGACTCACTGACCAGTGGTATTTCTTCCGGAATTTGACGCTGCAACCGGAAGGTCGTTGCCAGGTCCACTGTAAAATCGTTGAGATTGCGGTTGTTAATGCCGATCAGCCTGCTACCCGCTGTAAGCGTCTTTTCAAGTTCCTGTTCATTATGGATCTCAACCAGCACATCCAGACCGGATTCTTCCGCCTGGAGCCGAAACTCGCGCAACTGGGAAGTCTCAAGAATGGCGGCAATAAGCAGGATAGCATCAGCACCAAAAGCGACCGCCTCTTCAATCTGGAGGGGATCAATAATAAACTCTTTGCGCAGTACCGGCAGATCAACCATGTTCCTGACCAGTGGAATATACTCAATAGAACCCTGAAAAAAATCCACATCCGTGAGCACGGACATGGCATGTGCCCCACCCTGCTTATAATTGACAGCGATTTGTACCGGATCAAAATCAGGGGCAATTACCCCTTTGGAAGGAGACGCTTTTTTTGCCTCGGCGATAATGGCCACACCCGGTACATCAATGAGGGCCTGCATGAAACCGCGGGGCGGGTCGATTGCCGTGTCGGGCGGCTGGATCCCCTTCTTTTTCAGGGCAGCGACTTCCTCACGTTTTCGTTCAACAATGGTGTCTAAAATCATGATTCAAAAATCAAGCGTTACAAAAAGCGATCAAATTGTCGAGTTTTTCCAGGGCTGCGCCGGAGGCAATTATTTTTCTTGCCGTTGCAACACCCGCTTTCAGATCTGGAGCCTCACCGGCAGCCATAAGGGCAGCACCGGCGTTAAGCAAAACCATGTCAAGCCGTGCGCCCGGAGTATTACCCAAAACCTCGCGGACCTGGGCCGCAGATTCCTGTACGGTTTCACCACCTTTGATATCCGCAATCGTTGCCCTGGTAAGGCCTACGTCTTCAGGCTCAACAGTATAAGTCTCCACTTTGCCATCATAGGCGTCGGCCACATGGGAGGTGCCGGTGATTGTCATTTCATCCATGTTTCCCTCGCCCCAGACCACCAGGGTCCGTTTCATACCAAGCCTGGCCAGAACCTCGGCAAGGGTTTTGGTCAGCGCTTTATCAAAAACACCTGTAAGCTGTACATTTGCTCCGGCAGGATTGGTCATAGGCCCCAGGATGTTAAAAATGGTCCTGATGCCCATTTCCCGGCGTGGGCCAATGGCATATTTCATGGCACCGTGCAGCATGGGAGCAAACAGGAAGCCGATGCCGACTGTGCGCACACACTCAGCAACCTTATCAGCAGGCATGGACAAGTCAACGCCCAGGGCTTCAAGTACATCCGCACTGCCGCAGGAGGAGGAAACAGCCCGGTTGCCGTGTTTGGCTACAGGGATTCCGGCCCCGGCAACGACAAAAGCCGTAGTGGTAGAGACGTTAAACGTGCCGGAGCCGTCACCACCTGTACCGACAATGTCCATGAGTATGTCACCGGATGCCGTATCCACGCCGGTATCAACAAAGGTGGCCTTTTCACGCATGACCCGAACCGCGCCCACGATTTCGTCAATGGTCTCACCCTTCATACGAAGGCCGGTGATAAACGAGCCGATCTGGGCATCGGTTGCTTCACCGCTCATTATCTCCTGCATAACAGCGGTCATCTGCTGTTCATCAAGATCCTTGCCGGTCACGACCAGCGCAATTGCTTCCTTGATCATGTTACAATCTCCTCTTCACTATTCCTTTTCCCCTTCCCCCTTCCCTTTTCCCTATCCCCTAAGCATCTCCGGATAATCAAGCCGCAAAAAGTTATGAAGCAGGATAATCCCCACATCAGTCATAATGGATTCGGGATGGAACTGGACTCCCTCCACGTCCAGGGTCTTATGACGCAGCCCCATGAGTTCACCCTGATTGGTATGGGCCGTGGCCTCAAGACAATCCGGCAGAGAATCTTCCGCAACGATCAACGAGTGGTAGCGCATTCCATCAAAGGGGTTGTCAAGACCCTTGAATACACCTCGGTTATCGTGGTGTATAGGACTGGTCTTACCGTGCATCACCCTGCCCGCCCGAACGACTTTACCGCCAAAAGCCTCACCAATGGACTGATGACCAAGACAGACTCCCAACACAGGAATTCTGCCGCTGAAGTATTGAACTGCCTCAATGGAAATGCCGGCCTCTTTCGGGGTACAGGGACCGGGCGAAATCAGCAGCCGATCAGGTCCCATAGCAGCAATTTCCTGCACAGTGATCTTATCGTTTCGAAACACCCTGATTTCAGGCGGTTTCCAGTCAACAGAGATATCCGGAGGTGCAGTGGCAAGCGTCTGGACGATATTAAAGGTAAACGAATCGTAGTTATCAATGATGACAATCACAGCCTAAAGCCCCTGTTCTGCAAGTTCTACAGCCCGACGCAAGCCCCGGGCCTTATTGATGGTTTCCTCAAACTCTCCGGCAGGTACGGAATCGGAAACAATCCCTGCCCCGGCCTGAATCCAAAGGTCATTATCTTTCATAAAAAAGGTTCGAATGGTGATGCAGAAATCCATGTTGCCGGAAAAGCCGAAATAGCCAACCGCACCGGCATAAGGGCCGCGGCGTTCGACCTCGAGCTCGTCAATAATCTCCATGGCCCGGATCTTAGGAGCACCACTGACCGTACCGGCCGGAAAACAGGCCTCAAGGACATCAAACTGATCCTTACCCGGTGCAAGTTCACCATGTACACCGGAAACAATATGCATAACGTGACTGTAGCGTTCTATGACCAGCAGGTCACTAACCGTAACCGTTCCACTCCCGGCCACTCTGCCCACATCGTTACGCCCCAGGTCCACCAGCATCAGATGCTCGGCCCGCTCCTTGGGATCGGCCAGCAGTTCTTTTTCAAGCCCCCTGTCCTCATCAGGAGTTGCGCCTCGCCTGCGGGTACCGGCAATGGGGCGCAGTTCAATGGCACCGTCTTCCAGACGAACCAGGATCTCCGGCGAAGAACCGATCAATATCAGCTCGCCCAGACGGAGGTAAAAAAGGTAGGGACTGGGATTGATATGGCGCAGGGAGCGATAGAGCAGGAAGGGGTCAAGTTCCGTTTTGCTGTGAAACCGCTGGGACAGGACCACCTGGATGATATCTCCGGACAGGATATATTCCTTGGCTCGCTCAACCATGGCAGAGAAACCCTGCTCATTCATATTGGATGTAAAATCATGGGGACCGGCTGCAGCAGAATTTGCTGCCGGGGAGTCCGGCAACGGCTGCCTTAGTTTTCGTATTACCGCATCGATTCGCAGGCAACCATCCCGGTAGATCTTTGATTCGTTATCACCAACACCTGCAACAACATTACAGACTACAGTCAGGGTCTGGTTGACCGAGTCGTGGATCAGTACCAGACGGGGCACAATAAAGGATGAATCCGGAATATCCAGGGTCTCATGGGAATCCGGAATCTCCTCAATAAAGCGGATCATGTCATAGCCAAGAAAACCGACTGCACCTCCATAAAATCGAGGCAGCCCAGGCGCCTTGCTGGCATTAAACGAAGCCAGTAACGTACGCAGTTCGTCAAGCGGGTTAACCCCGTCCCGAACTTCCCGGGTGTCAAGACCTGCACCGGAAATCGTAATCCGGTCGCGGATGGATTCAAAGGTCAGCAGTGGATCAAGACCGATAAAGGAGTAGCGACCCCATTTCTCCCCGCCTTCCATGGACTCAAAGAGAAAAGCATGTTCATCATCACCCGCCACCTTGGCAAAGATGGTCAGTGGGGTATCAAGATCGGCAACAATGGTTCGATGGAGCGGTACAAGCCCGGCTCGTTCCATCATAGCGGAAAATGTTTCCAGGTTGGGAGAATACATGGTCATCTAGTCGTAATCGGTTACATCTACTCGAGGCAAATAAAAAAAGCCATGGAAGCACCGCGCTTCCATGGCTTATATACCTTCAACTGTGTTCTGCAGAATATACAGTAACCGACTCAGCCAATGGGCAGCATGCGGTTGACCCTCTTGGTCAGCCTGGAAATCTTACGGGACGCCGTTTTCTGGTGGACAGTCCCCTTGCCGGCAGTCTTCTGAATGATCGGCACAGCAATCTTCAGTGCATCCTGGGCCTGTTCCTCGGAACCGGCTACCAGCGCCTCTTCGATACGGCGAATAGCGGTCTTCATTTTTGATTTGCTTATCCGGTTACGCATGCGGCGCACTTTTGACTGCCTGTCCCTTTTTATCGCTGACTTATGATTAGCCATGAAAAACTCCTTCGTCTATCCTAGAACTGAAATTATTTATTTTGAAACCCTGTCGTATATCTAAATTAGACACTGTTGTCAAGAATATTTGGTTACACACCGGTGATCTGTTACGACTATTCTTCGTAACTATTCAGCTGCACCCCATCTTGGGGCGACCAAGTCGCCTCACATAGGCATGCTATAGATTCGTTGACCTGCTTACCCCAGGTAAGCGCAGACTCCGATATGGAGCACATCTGAACAGTTACATTCCGAGGTAGGGGCAGGTTTTTTGCACTGACCTGAATAGTCACTATTCTTCTTTTATGGCACCTTCAAGATTTACGCCTTTGGCATCGGTAAAGTCAGCCGAATCGACCAATGCCCCTTCAAACTTTGCGCCGGTAAGATCAGCACCTGTAAAATCGGCAAGATACAGATCAGCTTCTCGCAGGTCAGCATCTTTAAGATTTGCACCACTGAAATTCACTCCTTTCAGGTTCGCCTCGTTAAGATCAATTCCTTCAAGATTTGCTCCCTGTAGATTAGCCCGCTCAAGATCCACTTCATCAAGATTTTTACCGGACAGGTCCACTCCGGCCAGGTCGCAGGCCACACAACGATCCTCGTCAAGAAGCCTGTCAATAATCATCTGCTGTTTAACCATGGCCTGTTCAGGTGTCTGCACGCTATAGACCATATCAGCCTGAGGTGCATCCGGTACCTGATCCGCTTCAATCTGTTCTATCATGTCACTGACAGTGGAACCGGCAGCCGGTTCAGCTGCTCCGCCACTCTCCAGGCCGGTCTTTTCAGCATCAACTGCAGCGGTCTGGTCAGAAACTTCGGCAACAGCAGCCTCTTCAACGACCGAGATCACTTCCTGTTGCACAGCTTCAATCTCAGGCTCCGGCACCACTCCTTCGATCTGCTCGATCATTGTCCTGACATCAGCATCAGGTGGAAGCTCATCCTTACCGGTCCTGACAGGAATATCAGCGACGACTTCATCAACCTGAGTGGTTACCTCCACAGCATCTTTTTCAACAGGTTCCTGTCCAACCTCTTTCTCGTCATCACTACTGGTAAAGATTGAGGTTACGGAACTCCAGAAACCGGAATCATCTTCCTTCTCTTCAGAAGCGACATCCTGCTTCCGTTCATCTGCTGATGGCTCAGCAACAGGTACATTCTCTACAACAACCTCTTCAGTTCGGCTGACAACAATCGCTTCAGCCGGCTGATCAACGATCTGTTCTGCCGGCTCCTGATCGGCAGACTCAACAACTACAGCCTCATCTCCCGATTCTTGCGAATCACCTCCAAAAAAGGAAGTAATTGATCCCCAGATACCGGCGTCTTCTGCAGCTTCTACAACAGATTCATCAACTGCAGGTGCAGGTTCTGTTTTTTCTTCTACAGTCACAGACACCTCAGAAGCGACTACTGGCTCAACCTTAGCAATAACCGTCTCTTTCGGTTCCGGAGTTATCTCCTCAGAAACCATTTCAGCAACCAATTCAGTCTCGGGCTGCACTTCCTCCGTAACCACAACCTCTTCAGCTGGGCTGACAACAATCTCCTCAGGCGGCTGATCAACGATCTGTTCTGCAGGTTCCTGATCGGCAGGCTCAACAACTGCAACCTCATCTCCCGGTTCTTGCGAATCACCACCAAAAAAGGAAGTAATTGATCCCCAGATACCGGCGTCTTCTGCAGCTTCTACAGCAGATTCATCAACTGCAGGTGCAGGTTCTGTTTTTTCTTCTACAATAACGAATTGTTCCGGGTCAGGGGTATGCACAACAGCATCAGCCATGGGAACCAGCATTTTGGACGTTGCAGTTGCCGTCTCCTCCTGTTGTACCTGCAGCTTCACCGGTTCTACAGGAGAAGCCCCATCAGAATCGCGGCGATCACCAATAACCACATCATGGGTATAGGGCACATTCTTGCCCCTGGATTGCTCGTCCTGATATTTTTTTTCTGAAACATCAGGCAATCCCTCAGCTTCGTATGGCTTATCAAGAATGATACTGCCATCAAGCTGAACATCTTTAAGATATGCACCTTCCAGTACGGCTCCGGTGAGATTTGCTCCCCTGAGATCTGCACCGGCAAGATCAGCGCCACCAAGTTTGGCACCCTGCAGGTTGGCATTCCTCAGGTTAGCACCGGACAGGTCGGCCAGATACAATTTCGCCCCGGCCAGATTCGCACCCTCAAGGTTGGCACCGGACAGATCTACCCTGGTCAACACCACACCGGCCAGGTCACAGGAAGGACATTCGTTGGTTTTAATCAGCTTTTGAAAATTTTCCTGGGCAACCGGACGAGAAGAGCCGACCAGAGCAGCAAAACTGTTACCGGAAAAGCCTGCAACAATAATGCAGGCGATTAGAAGAGCATGTATTTTCATCCTGTTTTCCTACTTATGTAAAAAGGAATCCTCCAGCCGTTTTGACTGCAGGACTTAGCTGTAATTTTAAACTATCTTTTATACCCCAGAACAGGAAACGATTCAACAACAGAGCTGACAGGTAGTGTAACTCTTTGGGCTGGTATGAAAAAAGCCGCCTATCGCGCAGGAGAACCTGTGCGATACGCGGCCTGATCCTGACTTACGTATAAGATGGGTTGTAATCGACGATCAGGCTACATTCCAATTAACATGGGCCACCTTTTGCAAGGCTTATCCTGGTCGATTTTCCCGAGTCTCGGAGCATTTGACAGGAAGGGAATATGCAGGAAAAAACTGCCCCTCCTGCATCACTCCTTGACCCACTGGAGTTCAATGATTGCCATGATCAGCAAATGTCTTGCCGAAGAAGCGCTCGCCGAGAAGGAACGCCAGACCGGTCAGACCGATTCCACCAAGGGCCACGATCCACTCGTAACCGGAGGGCATATAGTTCAGGTAGGTGGGCAGACTGCTGTCCATACCTGCATACTGGGGGACAAGCTGTCCGGCAATAACCATGTCCATACGAGCGATAAACATACCAATCAGGGTCATCAGGGCTGCTGCAGACATGGCAGCTACGTTACGTACCCGGGTTACAGCCAGCAGAAGGATCGGGGCGACCAAGCCGATGGCAACTTCAAGGACCCAAAAGTTGGTAGACAACGGGCCGGAAATCAAGGCCTGTGCGGCAAGGCGGCCTGCATCAGTTCCACCGACAAAAAAGGATACCATCTTCCACCAGGTGGCTACACCAATCAGAATCAGCATGAGCAGCAGGACCTTGGCCGCAGCCTGGACACCGTTATACATGGTCTCATCCATTTTTTTGCGCCGGATTACATGGGCAAAATGGGTGAACAGGATGGCTGCAGCAGCACCGGAGGTAAAGGCACAGCCCAGGAAGAAAACCGGTAACTGGCCGCCGTACCAGAACGGATGGCTGGGCAGAGTGGCAAATACGCCGCCAAGGCAAGAATTTGCAGCGATTTCAGCCAAAGCACCAAAAATACCCAAAACCAGGGCCAGCTTAAACTGCCTCATCAGGATCAACCAAAACTCGAGGACAACAAAACCGATTGCCATACCGTACAGGGTTCCCATCCACCAGATATTAGAAGTAGGATTAGGGGAAATCACATTCCAAATCGCCATTCGCCAGGGATTTTCGATCTCCATACCGATGACGATAAATCCGGATATAAGAGTGATCAGCGACAGCCAAACCATCCGGTTAGCCAGGGGGGCGATCTTGTTGCCGCCGAATACATGACTGATAGCCGCCAGCAGGCAGAGGCCTGTGGAGGTAATTGCAAAGAATGCATAGGTTGATATCAACAGTCCCCAGGGAACCTCGCGGGTATTGTTATATATATGCTCATGACCGGCAATAAAGCCATAAAGGCCAACGCCGATACCAGCGACAAAGAGCATACCGAAAAGACCGGTTAACAGATTTGTACCGGGAGTCGCTACTTCCGGTTCATTAAATGCAGCTAATGAAAAACTTGCCATCTTATTCTCCTTCAATTGGTGTTCTGCAGGTATGCTCGGGGAAAACGAACGTACATTTCATTCCCTTTGCATAGAGTCAAACAATGTACAACTGGAAAACAGAGATCAATGTCCCCTGTGTTCCTCACCCTCATGGGTTTTGTCGCCGGACAGGCGATCAAGTCCTATCACACCAATATGACAGGTTGTACATTTGGTGTCTGAAGCAAAGGCATTGTCACCGTCATGGCAACCTCCACAGTACTTGCCGGCATACAATGTTTCCATGGTAAATTGCTCGGGAGATGCTTCAGCATTACCTATCTTCATCTTGAACAGGTCATTATGGCAGTCAGTACATTCCAGGCCCATGTCCTCAGTGTGCATGGTGTGATCAAAAATAACTGCTTTCACCGGCTTTTCAAACACAATGGTCTTGGGTTGCTTCATATCGCTGCCATGACAGGTAACGCAGGTTTCCGGCTCGCTGACGCCAAAGGCGGAATCACCGTCATGACAGGTACCGCAATACATTCCGCCTTCAAGGGACTTCATGGTGTAGTCGCCTGCCGCTTCGGCAGCACCACGTTTTTTCTGAAACGTATCAGGATGGCAGGAATCGCAATCAAGACCCATATCATCAACATGCAGGCGATGGCTGAACATATACTCATCAGACTCTTTGAAGATCATCTCCTTCATATCGCCGTGACAGCTGGCGCAACTGTCCGAATCAGTGACGCCAAAGGCGGAATCACCGTCATGGCAGGTACCACAATACATTCCCTCTTCAAGGGACTTCATGGTATAATCGCCTGCCTCTTCGGCAGCACCACGTTTTTTCTGAAACGTATCAGGATGGCAGGAATCGCAGCCAAGACCAAACCCTATCACATGGTCACCATGGCTGAACATGGGCTTGTCAGCACTCTTAATGACCGTTTGAGTTGTGCCGTAACTCCCTGTTAAACCAACAATACTATTTTCAGCAGCTTCTTCATCATTTGCCTGACCGGCTACAGAGAAGAACAGGCCCACACAGGCCGCTGCAGCAAAAGTCAAAATAATCGTATTGCTTAACTTCATTCTTATATATCCCCCAACCATTAGTCGTTCATGTAGTAAACATTAGGCAGTGCACCGGTTTCCGGCCGGAGAACCCAGACAATCTTATCTGCAGCATGAATCAGTTTATACACTTCACTGTCTGTATCCGACAGATCGCCGAATATCCTGACGTCTGCGGGACATGCCTCAACACAGGCGGTATCTTTTTTACCCTTGGACAGACGGGTATCAAAGCAGAAATTACACTTATCAATTGCACGAGTTTCCTCGTTAAAATAACGGGCATTGTACGGACAGGCAGCCATGCAGGTTTTACAACCAATGCATTTTTTAGAGTCCATCATGACAATACCGGTCTTCTTATCCTTGTATGTTGCCTTGGTCGGGCAGACCCGGACACAGGGAGGCCGGTTACAATGGTTGCAGAGAACAGGCATAAAGATACGTTCGGTCTCTTCAGGCCCGGTGATTTTATAGTTTTCAAGGATCGTTGTCCGGTAACCATATGAAGGAACGTGATTGGTTTTGACACAGGCTTCTTTACAACGCTCACAGTCAATGCAGCGGTTCTGGCGCATTACCATCGAATAATGTGGGCTGTAAGGGAATGAAGAAGTACCATTTGATTCCGTACTTACCTTAGCCTGGCTTTTTCCTGCCAACGTCAGTGACAGGACGGTTCCACCCATGAACACGCCTGTGATCGCCAGACCCGCCTTGAGGAACGTTCGCCGCTCAATAGAGGGCAGCTTGTCAATGCCCTCATTCTGCAGCTTTTCCAGTTCGTTAATATTCATTTTCACCTCTCCCCTTGGGAATACTGAAAAATAATTAGACCAAAATAAGGTCTAACCTAAACTAAATGTTCATATTATTATTGCATACTTTCCCTGACAATGAATGATGGCTCATTCAACACATGTGTTGCATGGCAATTAATTTTGACACAATTGTGTTGCGCGAATATAGCCCAAAACAAATAGAAATGCAAGACCATGCCATCACTATTTTCTGTTGTTATTATCAAATTTAGTGAACAGTCTAACCGTCTATTTTTCCTCAAAAAAATGACTTAACAACCTAAACGGACAGCAATAATAAATGTAAATATATATACTAATGCATATACGTTACTAAAGGGTGTTGAAATCCTGGCATTAATGTTTCTCTGCCAAGAAAATCAGGCCTTATTATTGAGTCTTTCAGCGGATCTTTCTCATGAATTTCATGTTAGTCCGTCAGGAATAATAGTACTGCCGCCCATCGTTACGGCTGATTTTCTATATTGACACCGTGCTGTGTATTATAATAATCAGTTACTATAATTCAGGTTCCACAGAAGTGGATGAAAGGGCAGTGCTCCAGGTAAGCGCGGACTCCGGGTGCACAATCGGAACGACCAGCTATAGCCCTCAATGCCGGGCGTTTCGACCGTGTGCAGGTAAGCGAGGTACGAGACTTCGGATGGGGTGCTGCTGAACTCTTACAATAAATCCGTACTCTTTTCTCCTTTTGTCTCCCCACGGCAGCACCAATCAAGCGTAGCCAGAGCTGTTCTATTTTATATTGCAATTCTGCAAACACTTCGAACTAAATATACATTGAGTTTTCATATAACAATTTGATATTGCAGCTAAAACTATAAACACTCCCTTCTGGCATGTATAGTGCAATAATAATCGTAACAAAAGCAACCTTACCAGAAGCCTAATGATGGCTTCAGGTGGTTTTTGCCATAAACCACAAAAGATGGGAGGCCCGTCATGAGTCAATGGTTAATTATCCTCGCAATAGTGCCCTTATCCTGCTTATACCTGACAAAGGGTATGAAAACAAAAAAAAGGTTTATGTGGAATGGTATCGCTTTCGGAATGGTGGTCGCTCCCGTAAGTTTTGCTTTGATTCAGCTGACTTACATCCCTTTCATCGGAAAATTATTGGGGCTTGTCGGCGTTATTGGCAATCTGACGCATGGATCAATAGGATATTTATGTCTGCTGGGAAGCGGAGTGCTTGAGATGAACACAGTGATCACTGCCTCTCAGCTTGTTATGATCAACCTGGTTAACGGTGTGCTGTTTGCTTACATCTATGGCCTGATCGGCTATGCTGTTGACAGAAAACTGGCAACAGAGAGTATGCCGGCG
>JAUWLT010000020.1 GCA_030613515.1 Desulfobulbaceae bacterium | reverse complement strand
TTTGACAAAAGAGCAGGCATTAGTTGCCGGAATAATAAAAATCAGTTCACAGGAACTTGCTGTAAACAGTTGAGAAAAATGTTGCTATGCGGTAAACACAAAATGTTCAAACGTTCAAACGCTTAAAAATAAATAAGGAGTGATTATGAAGAAGATTGTGCTGCGTGAAGATGAGATGCCAACCAGCTGGTATAATGTTGCACCGGATATTCCAGGTGGATTAAAGCCGCCGCTTGATCCTGAGACCAATGAACCCATGGGGCCTGAGAAATTGTCTGCGGTTTTTCCCATGGGGCTGCTTGAGCAGGAGATGAGTCCTGAGCGGTTCATCGAAATTCCGGATGAGGTTATGGAGGTGTACAAGATCTGGCGACCATCACCGCTGGTCCGGGCCAACAAGCTGGAAGAGGCTCTTGGCACCAAGGCCAAGATTTTTTTCAAGAATGAAGGCGTTTCGCCTGTGGGCAGCCACAAACCAAATTCTGCAGTTGCCCAGGCCTATTACAATAAACGGGAAGGTGTGAAACGACTCTCCACTGAAACCGGTGCCGGCCAGTGGGGTTCTGCCCTGTCTTTGGCTACATCCAAGTTCGGCATGGAATGCAAGGTGTTCATGGTTCGCTGTTCCTATGACCAGAAACCTTATCGAAAGTCTATCATGCACACCTTTGGTGCTGATATCGTGGCCAGTCCCAGTCCGGATACCGTCACCGGTCGGGCGATTTTAGAAAAGGATCCCAATACCCCGGGTTCGCTCGGTATTGCCATCTCCGAGGCCCTGGAGGATGCTGCCGGGCGTGATGATACCAACTATGCCTTGGGCTCGGTGCTCAACCATGTACTCATCCACCAGTCCATTGTTGGTCTTGAGGCCAAAAAACAGATGGAGATCGCCGGTGCCTATCCGGACGTTGTTGTCGGCTGTTGCGGCGGCGGATCTAACTTTGCCGGTCTGATGGCAGCCTTTCTCCCGGATTACCTGGACGGCAAGAAGATCGAGTTTGTCGGCTATGAGCCGGCTTCCTGTCCTTCCATGACTGCCGGTAAACTGGCCTATGATTCCGGTGACGTGGCTATGATGACCCCACTGCTCTACATGCACACCCTGGGACATAACTTCATGCCTCCGGGTATTCATGCAGGCGGTCTGCGTTATCACGGTATGGCGCCTATCATCTCCGCCCTGATCCGCGATAACATTATCGAGCCCAAAAGCGTTCATCAGTTAGAGTGTTTTGAGGCGGGTGTCCTCTTTGCAAGGACCGAGGGTATTATTCCGGCCCCGGAGACTACCCATGCCATCCGTGGTGCCATCATTGAGGCCATGAAGGATCCCAATGATCCTAAGACCATTTTGTTTAACTTTTCCGGTCACGGGCTTATTGATATGGCTGCCTATGATGCCTACTTCAACGGTGAGCTGCATGATTACTCCTATCCCAAGGAGGAGATTGCAGCCAGTCTGCTGGATCTGCCCAAGGTCGATTGATGGCTGTAAATTGCAGAAAGGACGGAGAGTGAGGAATTTACTTTTTCGTCTTTTCTACAGCGTTGCCGTTGTGTTAATTTGTTGTGCTGCTTCTTACGGGCAGGCTGCATCCGCAGTCTGCCCGTCCTTTTCAAAGCTGATTCAAAAGGGTGCCTACGGGGTCAGTGATACGCAGGGAAATATTATTTCCGGCTGCAATTCGGATACTCTCTATATTCCCGCAAGCATCCTTAAAATTTCTACAGCCCTTGCCGCCTTTTCCATCCTGGGGCATGAATATCGTTTTAAAACAGAATTTTATACGGACAGCCTGAATAACTTGTACATCAAGGGATTTGGTGATCCTCTGCTAATTTCCGAGGAAATTAATCTGATCTTTGATGAACTGGGGCAGCGAGGCGTGCAACGGATAAACTCCATCTATATCGATACCTCCAATTTTGCTCTGGAGCAGCAGGTGCCGGGCCGGGAGTCCACCGACAATCCTTATGACGCACCGGTTGGACCTGTGGTTGTCAACTTTAACAGTGTTGCGGTACGGGTTACACGAAATCGTACTATCGTCTCCGGCGAGCCGCAGACCCCGACTCTGCCCATTATGCAGCAGGCGGCCAAAAACTACCTGCCCGGCAGTTACAGGATAAATGTCTGCACGGGCCACTGTCATCCGGAATCGCAGATGGCAAGGTATACAACAGAGCTGTTCCGGGCTATGCAGAAAAAGGCCGGAATTTCGGGACAAGGTGAATCCGGTATCAAGGAAGTCCCGCCTGATGCCCGGCTCGTCTATGAGCATCGGAATTCAAAGGATCTGGAATACCTGACCTTATCGTTTCTTAAATACTCTTCCAACTTTATTGCCAATCTGGTCTACTTGGCCTGCGGGGCTGAAAAGTTCGGCTATCCTGCCAGCTGGGCCAAGGCTGATCGGGCAGTGCACCAGGAACTGGTTAAACAGCTTGGTCAAAAAACCGCTTCTGCAATTATCCAGGAAGAGGGTGCCGGTCTGTCAAGGAATAACCGCATCACAGCTCGAACAATGCTTACCGTACTCAAGGCATTCAGGCCGCATGCTTATCTGCTGGGTAAGCGTATGGGAGTGTTGACTAAATCCGGCAGTATGAAGGGTATCTATAACTATGCAGGTTATCTTAAGGACGGCAGAGCCTACGTTATCATGCTCAACCAGTCACGAAACACGCGAAGAGCTGTGCTTGCCCGGTTGAAGAAAGGGCAATATCCACAAGAGACAAAGGGAATAAAATGATACGATATTATGTCGTTATCCTTACCATGCTGTGTTGCCTGACAACAGCTACTGCCAAAGCCTTGGAGGTGAGCTTTACCGCCTCTGACGATCACCCCCTGGTCGCTACTCTGGAAATGCCTGACAAGGGTACGGATATCCGCACCGGAGTCATCCTACTGCCCATGTACCGCCACACCAGGGAGAGCTGGCAGCCTTTAGTGCAACAGTTGACGGCAGCAGGTTTTACCTGCCTGTCCCTGGATCTGCGTGGACACGGACAGAGCCGGTTTGGGGCTGACGGCAGCGATAATGAGAAGAGAGTCCTTGCCCGGGACCCTGATTTTTTTAATACCATGTATCTTGATGTAGCCGCAGCAGATATTTGGTTGCGAAACAGGGAACCACAGCTGAACCGGATAGTTCTTGTCGGTGCCAGTGTAGGCTGTTCTGTTGCAGTACATGCCGTTACCGGCAGCACCGTCAAGGCAGGTGCCGTGGTGCTCATGACTCCGGGAGTGAATTATCTCGGCATCCCGACCATGGAACACATAAAGACCTGGCCCGGTATTCCCCTGTTGATTCTTTCTAGTGAAGAGGAGCAGGAACGCGGGGCTGCAGCCATCTACAAACAGCTGCAGAATAACGGTGCTGAACTCAAGCTCTTCCCGCAAACTAATATTCACGGTACCAACATGTTCGGCAAAGTCGATAAGGTAGAAGGATTCATTGTCCAATGGCTCTCATCACTGTAAGATAAAGCCAGCCTCGTCATGAGGTGGGACCTGAAAGCTACTGTTTTTTTTGAGATAGTCGGATTACCAGGAGATACTATAAACCGGTTCGTATTTGTAATTTCAGTTTGGCTTCCACCAAGAAAAACCACACCGATCAATCCGCTTGCCCGGCGTAAACCACCCTCAAAGATTTCCGTATCGCATTAACTGTCAAGGAATAAAAACTTTTTGCAGGCAATTTTTTTTCATGATAGATTTTCAGACAGGTCTTCTGACTTCCGGTTCGTCCTACTTGTTGCGCTTTTCCATTCGTCGTATAGCAGCGTTACTACTGCGTACAGCAAACAGTGACATTAATGCAACGTTCATCCCCGGTTACAGCGGCGGGCCCGTCCCGGATTTACACCGTGTTTCCTATTAAGCTCGGCTACGAGCATCTGAAAAAAATGAGGAAGTCAATCAACTACCACAGGGGGAAATCTGTTTTTAGATATTTTCAAGGTTGGCAAGAAGCTTGCCGTGGCTGAAAAGTAACCTCATTCCAGCTGAAAGCGTATCGGAACCGTAACCCACATCTCTTGCTCTCTGCCGCCAATGGTGCCCGGGGTAAAGCGCCAGCGGCGCACTGCCTTCAGAGCCGCGCGATCCAAGAGAGGGTGGCCGCTGGAGCTGAAGAGCCTGAGGTTTGCCACCCTTCCTGAAATTTCAATAAGGACGTCAAGCAATACGACTCCCTCAAGGCCGCGGCGCCTGGCCTGGCGTGGGTATTGGGGTGGCGGGTTGATCTGGTAGAGCGGTGTTGCCTGCCGGATGACCCGGGCGGCTGCCGGTGTTGCCTGGCCGCTTTCATTCTCGATGTCGGCCCGGGGAGATGGTGGTGCACTCTCAGCGGGGGGCTGATTTTCTGCAGGCCTCTCTTTTACCGGAGCCGGTGTCTGGACAATGCTTTGCTCTTCCGGTTTTGGCTGTGCTTGTGGTTTTTTCGGTACGTTTTTCCGGACAATGGGCTTGGCCGGCGGCAAGACCTTTTTCTCCACAGGTCGCTCTCTGACAACCTCCCTTACTCCCAGAGACACGGTAACCCGTTGGCAGGGCAAGGGCGTCGGCAGGGTGGCCGGGGGCGCTGCCATTTGCCAGGAGAGGGCTGCACCATGCAGGGTCAGGGCAAGCAGGCCGGCGGGCAACAGGCGTATCTCTACCCCATTCATAGCGTCGTTCCTTCTGCTTCCGCCTGCAGAGAGATGCGCGTCAGCCCAGACTGTTTGATGCGGTCCAACACCTGAAACAGATCCTGGTAGGAAACCGTTTTATCCGCGAATATCTGCACCTCGGGGCCCTGATCATCCTGCTTTTCCGTCTTTTTGCTCCGCAATTGTTCGCTCAGAAGCTCCAGACTGACCGGTTCCTCGTCAACAAAGAGGTTTACACTCAGGCCGGCAGCCTGGATGGTGATACCGATAGCCTCCTGTGTTTCCAGGGCAGCGCTGCTGGACTGGGGCAGGTCCACGGGCTGGCCATGATGGACGGCCAGGGAGAGCATGGCGTAGATGAAAAAGACCAGCAGCAGAAAGACAATGTCGATCAGCGGCATCATTTCGATACGCGGGGGCGCTATGCTATTACGGCTAAGTTTCATTAATTGTCCCTGACCGTAGTTTTTGGTACACTACCTCCAGGCTGGTGGCGTATTTTTCCATGACATGGATGGCGTCTTCGATACGACTCTTGAAATAGTTATAGGGAAACACGGTGATGATGGCGATGGCAAGCCCGGTGGCCGTGGTGATCAGGGCCTGGGCGATGCCGCCGGTTACCAGTTTTGGGTCGGCGATGCCGCTTGTCCCCAGCATCTTGAAAGAGGAAATAATCCCGAGCACTGTTCCGAAGATACCGAGCAGCGGGGCCACGGTAATCATGGTGTCGAGTACGGTCATAAACTGTGACATTTTTTTACTCATCTGCCGGGCCTCGGCCTCCATGGCCTTGCTCATGTCGTATTCGCGATGCATGATGCCAACATTAAGCATGCGAATCACATGATCCTCACAGCCCCTGGTTTTTTCTTTGATCTGCTGCCAGTCGCCGCTTTCAGCAAGGCGCAGGCTCTCATCCATCAGCTTGCTGTTACGCCTTCGCTTGATCTGTATCCAGAATAAGAGCCGCTCGCCAATGACCGTCACCACAACAATGGAACAGGCCAGAAGCGGCCACATCACCGGCCCGCCGTTTTGCATTATTTCCCACATGTTTTCACCAAGCCCGGCCGTTTATTTTCAATGAGATCAATGAGCTTATGTGCAAGCTTGTCGGGATCTTCCTCTATCTGCCAGCGGGCGCCATATTCATCTTGACAGCTGTCCTGAAGATAGTTGGCGACCTTACTTGAGCCGGCGATCGGCAGTTCCCGAAAGAAGGCATTGATACCGCTGGCCACCAGACATTGGCCGGTGGCCACTATCTTTTCGCTGGTCCAGGCCGGGACCGTCACCGCCAGTGGCAGATCAGCAAGATCATTCCCCAGCCCCTCCTCCAGCAGGGAGGCGGCAATGGCCAGCAATCGGCTGCTGTCAATGCAGGTGCCTAGGGGCAGAATCGGCTCCAGGCCGAGATCCAGGCAGGCTGAACGTAACTTAGGGCCAACGATTTCCTTTGTCCTGTCTCCTTGCAGCATTCCATTTTTGGCTAGTGACTCTGCGGCGCAGCCGTTGGTAAGTACCAGGATATTGTTTTTCAGCAGCCTTTCGGCCATGAGGAGATGCCCGTTGTTCTGGTGGCGATAGTTGTCACAGCCGATCACCATAGCGATCCCGCGAATATTGCCCTTTTTTATCTGACGGGTGAGTCCACTGCTGTCAATTGGTCCGGCCCAAGGCGCAACCGCTTTCTTATCCCCGGCAGGACCTGCGGTGCTACCCCTTTCCCCTCGTCCGGGAAAAGCGGCAATTGCCATCTTCAGGATGGTCCTGGCATTGTCTTGGGCCTTGGGGCCAACCAGTTCGAGAAGCTCTGCCCCGGCCATCCTCAGCGAACTGCTGCAGGTAACGAGATGGGTATGAAAGGATTGGGCGATTTTGCTGATGGAGGGCATGATGCATGAACCGCTGACCACCATTACCTCTATTGCCCCGGTGAGCAGCATGGTTTCCTGCTCACCAATGGAACCGGCTGTCAGGTTGATGCCCCTGGCCCGTGAGTTGTCCAACAATGGTTTGATCTCGGCATCGTCGACCATCGTAAGCAGTGCCTCGATGGCCAGGGGACCCTGACTGTAAACCAGGATATTGATCTCATCCTCCCGTAACCCCCCTTCCCGGAAGCTGTCTGGTGGTGGGGCTGGAAACATGATGTCGGTCAGCCAGCCGGTCAGGCGGGAGGCACCCCAGCCGTCGGCCAGGGCACAACGGCTGGCCTGCCGGATGATGTTGGCGAACTCCTGATCCACGCCCATATGGGTACGGTGCATCAGCTCCACCACCTCCCGGTCAAGCCCCCGCGGCATCACGCCAAGTTCCTGCCAGATTTGGCGGCGCTTCTCCGGGGCGACCCTCATCAGCGCCAGGTCGTCATTCTGGTTGCCGAATTCGGCGAGAAGCCGCTCTCCCACTATCAGGGCCAAGTCATTTTTGTTCGTGGCGGTCGGATCGATATCGAAATGGCGGGCCAATTCCGTAAGCCGCTGCTCATCATGAATGGCGTATGGGGACTCCCCCCTGGCCGTGGCCAGGAAGGCCTTTACCATCTCTCTGGCCTCTTCCACCTGCCTGGAGACGCCGACGCCAATGGCCCTGGCGAAATTTTGAGCCACCACCGTATCAGAGGTGGCGCCGCAGACCCCGATCATGGAGTCGACCCTGTCAATGATCTGGCAGGGCCCCATGTTGCAAACCCGGCAGCAGGTGCCGCCCGAGCCAAACATGCACATCGACATTTCGCGCTCCTTGAGCCGGTCCCGGGCAGTCTTGATGGCTGGAGCCGCTTCTTGATCTGTTAAATCATTTTGTTGATATTTTGTAAGACTCATTTTTCCTCCTAATGATAGGTGTACCAGGCCGGTTCCAGGCCTGAACAGGATGGACAGCAGATGTCGCCTTCGATGTCCCAGGCCTTTCGGACCGGAGTGGGACGGCCACAGCGGTAACAACCGGTCCGTTGATTACCATTTTCTATTGCCAACAGACGGCGACAACGGACCTTGCTAATCTGACAGAAATTGGTCACCGGCTGGCTGAAGATCGATTTGACCAACAGGTCAAGGCTGGCCTGGTAAATTTCCACTACTGCGGGGTTATCCACGGAAAGGTTGGGTTCCAGGTCACGTATTTCCTGCGGCAATCTGGTACGAGGCCGGATCAGGGTGAAGCTTAGCAGGGTGCCGGTGGTGAGATGATAAAAGAGAAAATTCCAGGGCCTTGTGGTCTCCGGCACAATGACCTGGCCGGGATGGCCGTGTTGCCGGATCAGATGTGAGAGGGCCAGGGCGGCGTCATCACCACTGGCGGCAGCGATCTCCACCTCCTCCAGGCCGTCGAAGAATTCCGCCACGTATTTGCCGATCTGCCAGCCAATGGCCAGTTCCGGGCTCAGGTAGCCCCTTCTCTGGGTCAGGCTGTGTAATTCCATAGGTACCAACATTGATTCTCCTCCATGTGAAAATAGCTTGAAAAATGGGTGAAAAAGGTTAAATAGTAATACAAATTAATTATTCGTGTTACTAACTATCAAATAAAATCCCCTATGATTAACGTAACTGCAGCCACAATTCGTAATTACTGGGACTGGCGGGCCACCTCCTTTGATGATTCCTCGGCCCAGCAGCAGAGCTGGTGGCAGGTCTATGCCAAGGCCCTTGACGCCACCAGGTCCCTGCAGATTCTGGATATCGGCACCGGCACCGGCTTTATCGCTCAAGGTCTGGCCAGGGGTGGCCACCGGGTCACGGCCATGGACATCTCGTCGGCGATGCTGAATCAGGCCAGGACCAAGGCAGGCCGGGTGGGGTTGGCCATCCATTTCTGTGCCGCGGACGCCAATGATCCGCCCTTTGCGCCTGCCGGCTTTGACGCCATAGTCTGCCGTAACCTGCTGTGGACCCTGCCCGATCCGACCATGGCCCTACAGCGCTGGCACCGGCTCCTTAGGCCGGGCGGCCGAATCATCGTCTCCGACGGGATCTGGCGGCGCTCCGGCCTGCAATTCTTTCTGGCCCGCTGTGGCCGCCTGCTCACCTCCACTTTTAAGAATGGCCGCAATTCCACTTCGTTGCGCTTCGAGGTGGCCTACCTGCCGCACAGACGTCAGCTGCCAAATTTCCAAGGGCTTCGGGCCGCCCAGGCCGAGAAACTGCTAACGGGTTGCGGCTTTACGCCACCAGTCCGCCATGAGCAGCATTTCCCGCGTCATCCCTATCCCGCCGGCTATGGCCGCCACTTCTTTGTCATGAGTGCAACTCGGTGTTAATTGTTAATTAGTAATTCATCTCTTCACTACCACCACGGTATTGTTCACCGGAGGCTGGGGACGGATACGGCAATAATTGCTGAACTCCGGAGGCAGAATAAAATACCCCTCCCGGTCCAGGATGAGGCGCAAGCCCTTCTCGTAGAGCCGGAAGGAGACCAGACTTCCCGCAGGCAGGCTTTGGGCCAGATACTGGAAAATTTCATTCTTGGGCCGGGCCATGGCCGCCACCATCAGCAGCCGGAACTTTTCTTTCAGGGGTACGGCGAAATGATCACCGTGCATGATGGTAATCCGCTTGGCCAGACCGAGGTGCTCCACCACCTGTCTGGAGAGTTCGACGTTGGAGTTGTCCCGTTCAATGCCGATGCCCTTGAGGCCGTATTGGGAGCAGAGGAGGATGAGGGAGAGGGGCAATGGCCCGCTTCCAAGAAAGATGATCCGCTCATCCACCTTGAGTCCAGCACCCCGCTGTTCCATGGCGGCCAGCTGCAGGTAGTTCTCATAGAAGGTGAATTTCTGCAGGCTGGCCCAGGGGTCCGGCGAGGCGAGCAGTTCATGGGCCTGTTCGATCTCCAGGCGCAGACCGTAAATGTTGCGCAGGCGGCTGATGGCCGAAAGCACCGGTTCAAGCTCGGCAGCAGTGAGGATTTGCGCCAACACCCCCACCTTGACCTCCATGGCAGCCAGACGATCCAGCCTGCTGAAGGGTGGTCCCAGGATGGCGGCTTGCCCATGGAGGATATCCCCGTCGCTCAAGTCCCGGACAGCACTATGGATCTCAAGGAGTTCGTTGCGGATTTCTGCAAAGCCTGCGGCCATCACATCATTTCCAGGTGCAGCAGGGTGTTGTTGACCCGGCCGCCGGGCCTGATCTCATATTGTACCCTGAAACCGCTGTAATCATCGGCTGCCAGGGGCGGGTGGAGCAGGCCGCGCAGGCCGGAGTAGGAGCGGCAGATCACCGGCCGCCTGCCCTTGGCTGCCATGGTTTGGCGCAGGCTGCTAAAGATCCTGGCCTTAGGTTCGGCCAGGGCCGCCACCAGCACCAGGTCCCAGTCGACATCGCCAAGTGATTCTTCGTTGCCCTGGATAATCTCGATTTCTTCGTTCAGGCCCAATCGTCCAAGGCATTGTCGGGCCAGGGAGACGGCCTGTGGGTCACTGTCCAGGCCGATGGAGTTGATCCCGTAAAGACGGTGCAGGAGAATCAGAGAGAGGGGCATTGGTCCGCAGCCGATAAAGGCCGGCCGCTTGGGAAGGGGTAAATCCAGGGCTTCAATCTGGGTGAGGATCAGGGCCTCGTAACGGGGATAGAGGCCAAAGACTTTCAGCGGGTACCAGGGATCGGCGGCCGCCAACACCTCCCGGACCAGGGCGGTCTCATGCAGTTCAAAGAAGGTGGTGTAATAAGCGCGGATCGCCGGGAGAAGTTCTCCGATTTCCGCATCGGCCAAGATCAGCTCGGCCAGGTGGTTGCCGCAGTCAAGATGGGCGATGTCGTCCAGGACCAGATAGAGCTGGTAGAGCTCAGTCGGTGTCAGTCCACGCAGCCCTGCCGGACTGTAGCCCGTTATCCGCTCATGGAAATTACAGAGATGTTTTTTCACCAGCAGGTGACTGCGCTTACAGTCCTTGCAGCAGCCCAGGAACTCGTGCTTCGTCAGTTCGTGATTATGTTCAATGGGGAAATAGTGCATATATCAATCTAGCGGTTATCCTTAAGTTTTTCCACTCTTCTTACGGCTCTGCCACCAGGCGAGGCAGCCGCTCAGACCAAAAATGAGCGCTACTCCGGTAACCACCCCCTCAGCCTTGCCCATGGACTGGGCATTGTGCTCATGGGTGGCCTTGCCCTGGAGTAAGGCCATATCCTGGCTCACCGTGGTTTTCAGACGGACCTGGTGGCCCATCTCATCGCTGATGATCAGCTGCCACTCCCCCGGTTTGTCCGGTTTAAAACAAAAGAGACCGTTACGGTCGGTGCGGCCGGACTGGAAGGGGAGTTTCGAGTCAGGGGCAGAAATCTCCACCCCGCTATAGCTCATGGGTTCACCATCATCATACGTGGCCGTGGCACAGATGGTCTCACTCGTGCTGGTCATGCCCCGTACTCCATGGGCCTGCCCCTGGCTGGCTAGGAGCACCAGGCCAAGGGCGAGACCCAAATGGGTGATAAGGAGCTGAGGTCTGTGCTTACTCATTTCACCTCCAGGGTGAGGGTGGCGATAAAGGACTCGACATCACAGACATCCTGATCCGGATACGGTTGTTGATGCTCCACCTTGATCATCCAGACTCCTGGTTGCAGAATGCGTATCCGGCCCTTGCCCTGGCGGTCGGTCTTGCTGGTGTAGGCAAAGACATCTTTTTCGGTGGAAAAGCCCATATAGGTGGCAAAGATCTTGTCATTATAAGGTTTGCCATGCAGGAGTACCTGGACCGGCAGATAGTCGCCGGCCTTCAGCTCGGCCGGATTCGCCAAGGGGATGATCTCCAGGGGATGCCCCACCTTGCTGTCAACCTTGCCCTGGCCGTCGCCCACATTGATAATGGCCTTCATGCACATCTGGGATCTGGAACATTTTATGACGTTTTTCAGGCCCTCTTTGGACTGACGTTTGCCACCCTGGGTGGTCTTGGTGTAGAAACCGGTTTTGCGTTTGGCAACGATGAGATAGGATCCGGGCTTGGAAAAATTGTTTTCCGGCTGAAATTCCAGGTCCGACACAGAGGAGACTGGTTCCTTCCCGCCATCAGGACCGACCATGGCGATATTCTCCAGGTCCGCCATTTTGAGAAATCCGCCCAAAGGATAGCGATGCCCCCAGCCGATGGTAATGTGGGCCGAATCTCCTGTGTCAGGCGAGTAGTTATCCACGTTGATCCAGGGGAAATGGGCCTGGGCCTGGGTGCAGAAGAGAGCTGTCAGGCCAAGATATATTGTGGTTATTATAGTTATTTTTTTCATTATTATTCTCCGTATTGTTGTTGTTAAAAGAAAACGTCCATCTTCACCAGTAGGGTTCTGCCGCTACGGTAATTCCCCGAATCTCCCTTGTCCGAGTCAAAGATATTGTCCGCCAAAAAGCTCAGCCTGGCCTTGCCGCCGAGGTCCTTGTAAATCCGGGCATCCACCACGGTATGGCCGTCTATCTGGGAGGTATTGTTACTATCTTTGTATTGTTTATCTGTATAGGTAAGGATGCCGCTGATGCCGACACCGTAGCTTGGCCATTCGTAGGCTGGGGCCAGAGAAAAGCTGTGCTCGGGAACATAGGTCAGCGCCTTGCCGGTCTCCTTGTTCTCCGAATCCGTATAGGTGTAGGCAAGGGTCAGGGAGAGATCCTGGTGGTCGACCTTGGCTAGTAACTCGACCCCCTGGGTGACTGCCTCCTCAACATTCTGGTAACTCATCAGCGGCAGACCGTCATAGAGGGTGCCGGTGTCCTCGCGGATTACCATATCCTCTACCTCATTACGGAAGAGTCCAAGGCTGGTCATCAGGCGATCTCCCCAGAGCCATTGCTCAATCCCGGCAGAATAGCCCATGCCGATCTCCGGTTTAAGATCCCGATTAGACATGACATAATACCCGCCGTGCCTGTAGGGGGCATCGTAATAGAGCTGACGGATGGTGGGAGACTTGAAGGCCCGACCGGCCGAGGCCCTGAAAATCGTGGCCTCGGACAGGTTGTACATCAGGCTCAGCTTGGGATTGACCTCGCCGCCAAAACTGGAGTGGTCGTCATAGCGCAGACCGGCCACCAGGGTCCAATCGTCAAATAGATTGATCTCGTCCTGGCCATAGAGGCTGTTGGTATTCACATCCTCCTTTACCTGGATGGTTATCCCATCGGCATTGTTAATGGTATAGTCGATACCCTGCTGCTGAAGCTCACCCCCCATGGTCAGGGCATGCTGATCGTTTACATACCAGGTGTACTGCAATTCGGCCTGATCAAAGCCGGTGTCACCATGCTTGTGGCCGTAGGAATAACCGGGATAACCGTGCTCGAAATCCCAGGTGTATGTATACCCCTTAACGGCCAGGAAATGATCGTCCGTTGGTCGCCATTCCAGGCCAGGTGAGATCCGGTAACTCTCTTCTTCCCTATCGCCCGTTTTCTCATAGTCACTGACTTCACCCTTGAGGAAAAAATTTAGCTTGTCAGTGGCGGCCAGGTCCATTTTTGCCATCAGGGAATGGCGGTCAGACTTGATCGGGTCCTGGCGGATATCATCGGCTGACTCGTAATTATAATTAATCAGATAACCAAGACGTTCCAGGGGACGATCCCCAAAAGATACATAGGCCTGGGAGGTATTGCGGCTCTGGCCGTCATCCGAGGGGCTTTCGACGCTACCGTCACTTTTGACTTTTTCCTTGACCTTGTACCAGCCATAGGAGACTCCGGCCCGACCGGTTGGTTTGTCCGGTGAGTTTGTGGTGATGATATTAATCACCCCGGCCATGGCATCGCTGCCGTAGAGGGCCGAACTTGGCCCTTTGACCACCTCGATTCGTTCGATCATCTCCACCGGGATCTGGTTGAGGCCGACCCCGTATTCACCCATACCACCGCTCTGGCCACAGCCCATGACCCGCTGGCCGTCAATGAGGATCAGGCCGTAGCCGTCATTGAAACTCAGGCCCCGCATCTTGGCCCGCCAGGTGTAAGTGCCGAAGACATCGTCATGGACCGCGCTGGTGATGCCCGGCACGGTTTTCAGGGCATCCATAGCGTTCTGGGCATTGCTCCGCTCGATGTCCTGCCGGGTTATGACCACGGTCTCCACCGGGACATTCTTCAAGGTATGGGGGGTTCGGGTGGCGGTCACCACCACTTCTTCCAGAACCGCCGGGGTCTCTTGGGCTGTTTGGTCAGCCAGGGCCGTGGTCGTCGCCCCAGCCATAATGGTGCTGAGGGGAAGAATTATGGTAGCGGCCAGAAGTGGTGTGTACCTCCCGCCTGGCCCTCTACTGTTTGAATAATTCATTTTTCTCTCCTTTTTGGGTTGATGTATATTTGATGGCCTCGCAAAAAGTCCGGTACGGCCATCGATACAGTGGTTATCTTATTGATTTAACGTCACATGGTTTTAGTGCTAGTGACTTTTTACGGGAGCATCTTATTTGAGCCGGTCAATAAAAACGTCTCGGCACACGTTTTTAAATTTCGTAACACTATTTATTAAAAAAAAGATTCTGCCGCTGTTGTCAGTCAGATCCTAGCCTCATCCTCCATGCCGGTGGAGCTGTTCACCGTAGGGGTGGGCGTGGCGGTGGCCATGGAGGCATGACTTGTCGCACTGTGCCAGGCGGCTCTCTGGTCCATGGCAAATATATCCTGGCTGGTCTCGGCCAGGAAGTCCCAGTCGTGGGAGATGATCACTAAGGGGAGATCAAGTCCGTTGAGGATTTCAATGAGCCTGGCCCTGGTGGCCGGATCCAGGTTGTTGCTCGGCTCATCCAGGAGTAGCGCCCTGGGCTGCATGGCGAGGATGGTGGCCAGGGAGACCAGTTTTTTCTCTCCACCGGAGAGCTGGTGGGTGATCCGTTTTTCAAGCTCTGCCAGCCCGAGAACCTTGAGGGCCATCTTCCGGGCTTCTGCCGGACTGGCCCCGAGGTTGAGGAGGCCGAAGGCCACATCCATCATCCGGTCATAATCAAGCTTTTTCAGACCAATGGCGGCACCTGCAGCGGTCAAGGCACTGCCGCTGATCAATATTGGTGCCGATAATATACCTTTTGAGATGTGCATAAAACGTACTGTGTGTTACAAATTTACAAATCGTATTACTGGTTGACAAAAAAATATTTGGTTCTTTCTGATCAGATCTAGAAAACTGACCCTTAGATCAAAAATAGTTTGAAACTACAGAAAACTTTTAACCATCCAGAATCTTATACCCATCCAGGGAGGACTGGTTCATCACCGAAGGGCCTTGCCTGTGTTACTCATGGCCAGTTTACTATCCCGAATCCCGCGTAGGGCGATGAGTCGGTTTGCCAGCTCCTGGATCTCCCGGCTTGACCCCGAACAATAATAACCACCAGATAGTTATCATGGTCCATATGGACATGGGTGGAGGAGACGATATGGTGATGAAAATCATGCTGCGTCTCGGTCACTTTTTCCTGGAGCGTGGGCTGATGGTGGTCAAAAACCAGGCTAATGACGCCCATCACCTGCTTATCCGTCTGCCACTTCTTCTTGACCAAGGCCTTTCGGATTAGATCACGAATCGCCTCTTAACGGTTCAGATATTAATGGGCCTGTATATAACGATTGAATTTGTCAAGCAGACTTTCTTCAAGGGATAAGGAGAATCGTCTCAGCATTTTTTATATCTTTGCATCGTAACGGCCTTTTGCTGCTAGCCCATTTCAAGTTCATTGTTATTGCACTAGATAATACTTATTTTAAATTCGTGTTACTAAAACATCTTTTTGATTCTCTGTCAAGAAAAAAGGTTGCCTATGCAACGGGTTGGAACTATAGGGATTTTCTATTTGTAATATCGGAAATATTGTGTCATTGTTTATCATTCATTTTTTCCAATTATTTTTCAGGACGGTTAATGCTGAATATCCACCACCAAAAATACTGAGAGTGCCTAGATGGCAGCCAACCCGGTCTGGGTTGGCATAAGATCTCAGCTCCGGTTTCTTCGTCTCCCCTGATCCCTTAGGCCTAAATCAGGCCACGTATCCTTCTTAGGCATATCAGACGGACCAAGAACCGTCTGAACCAATTTTGAAAGTACACTGTGCACTCTGTTGTGTGCTCGTGTGACTTTCATGCCTCCTAAACCTCTATCCCGAGGTAGTGAAGGCTATACGTGAGAAGGAGTCTCCATGAATGCGGATGTACAAACTGCGTCCACTGCAGATATAAGTGGGGTGTTTATGGTGGTGGGTGGTGGCGTTGCTGGTGTACAGACTGCACTTGACCTCACCGGATTGGGCTATAAAGTCTCTCTGCTGGAAAAATCAGGTGCCATCGGTGGCGTCATGGCCCGGCTGGACAAAACCTTTCCCACTAATGACTGTTCTCTCTGTATCCTGGCCCCCAAACTGGTGGAGGCGGGCCGCGATCCCAATATCCAGATCCTTACCAGGTCCGAGCTTATCGATCTGCAGGGAACGCCTGGCCGGTTAACGGCCAGGGTCAAAAAGCAGCCTCGATTTATCGATGGGGAAACCTGTACCTGCTGCGGTCAGTGTACCCTCTATTTTGAGTGAACCCTTAGCCCGCATATTTCATGAACACTTTGTTTCACGCAGCATAACATATGGATTTTTTGGTGATATTTTCAAACATGTCTCTTCTCGAAAATTTGCAAAGTGTTCACCGAAGGCAAGCCGATGCAGCCGCACCTGCTTTGTCGCCACCTGAGCAAGCATAGGCAACTATAGCTTGCTCAGGTGCTCAGCGCATCTGCAGCCACCTCGACTTGTGAAATATACGGGTTAGCTGAACAGTTACAAAAGATCAATAATAAATACAGGAGAACACAACCATGCTTGAAGTAACTAAATTAGCTGTTGAGAATGTCAAAGATTACATGCGTCAGGAGAAGATTGACTCAGCCATCCGGGTGACCTTAATGTCCGGTGGTTATGCCGGGCCCAGCCTGGGGCTGGGCGTGGATGAGGCCAGGGACAACGACCATAGCTTTGACCATGACGGGGTCAGCTTTGTGGTGGACAAGGGGCTTGCCAAGACCTGCGGTAGCATCAAGGTGGATTTCATCGATAAACAGGACGATGGCTGTTGCAATGGTGGTTTTGCTGTGACCAGTGAAAAGCCCTTATCCGGAGAAGGTTGCGGTTGTTCATGTACTTCCGGTTCCTGCAGTTAACTATTTTTTTATTTAATGGAGAAAAACAATGAGTCATTTTGAAATCAAGGCCTACCCGGAGATGTGGCAGTCACTGGATATGGATGTGGAACGATTTGACAAGGCCCGGCTGATGCTGGGTGAAGCCTATGAAAAAACCTATCTGAGCCAGAAGAATCGGCCCAAGTCCATGGCCTATTTTGACAATATGATCGCTGAGCTCCACGGTGCCAGGATCAAGGAGCTTTTAGAAGCCAAGGCGGAGGGTCGACCGGTGATCGGCACCTTCTGTGTCTATATCCCGGAAGAGATCGTTTTGGCCGCTGGTGGTATCTGTGTCGGGCTCTGCGGCGGCTCCCAGGGCTCGGTGCCGGACGCGGAAAAGATCCTGCCCCGTAATATCTGTCCCATGGTCAAGTCCGCCTTTGGTTTTAAGGCCGGCCGTATCTGCCCCTATTTCCAGGCCGTGGATTTCGTCTATGGTGAGACCACCTGCGACGCCAAGAAAAAGACCTGGGAGATTCTCGATAAGATGGTGCCCACCTATGTCATGGAGATTCCCCAGTGTAAGAATCCCCGGGACATCGTCCTGTGGAATGAAGAGGTCAAAGATTTCAAGGCCAAGGTGGAAGAGGTGGCAGGCAAGAGCATCAGCGAGTCGGATCTGGCGGCGGCCATCAAGATCATGAATAATAAGCGCCAGGCTCTGCAACGCTTAAATGGACTGCGTCACCATATGCCTAGCCCTATCTCCGGCAAGGATGGTTTGCTCATCGAACAGATAGCCTTTTATGACGAGCCGGTTCGCTTTTCCCAAAAGGTAAATGAGCTCTGTGATGAGCTTGTGGATCGTATTAATCAGGAGGTGGCTGTGCCCGCTCAAAATGCCACCCGAATCATGGTGGCTGGTACTCCCATGGCCCTGCCCAACTGGAAGATCCACAATCTGGTGGAAGGGGCTGGGGCCGTGATCGTCAATGAAGAATCCTGCATCGGCACCCGTTACTTCAAGGACCTTATTGACGAGTCGGTCAGTACCATGGATGAGATGCTTGCTGCCCTCACTGACCGTTATAAGGAGATCGACTGCTCCTGCTTCACCCCCAATGACGAGCGGATCTCTCAGGTTATCAAGGAGTATCGCGATTCAGGGGCCCAGGGTATTATCAATTACTCCCTGCAGTTCTGCCATACCTATAACATCGAAGAGATCCGGATCAGAGAAGCCTGCGAGAAGGAGGGTATTCCCTATATCTTTATTGAGTCCGATTATTCCCTCGAGGATATGGGCCAGTTGCAGACTCGCATCGAGGCCTTCCTCGAACAGATTGGAGATTAGCTATGTATATTGGAGTTGATCTCGGTTCCCGTACTGTCAAGATGGCAGTCTGGGATGGTGAGCGCTTGGTGGATCACCAGATTGCCGAGTCTGGTTTTGAGCCCCATCGCCAGGCCGAAAAGATGCTTGCCGGTTTTAAGGCCAAGACGGTGGTGGCCACCGGTTATGGTCGCCATTTGGCGGCTGATTATTTTGCCGACCAGGCCATTACTGAGATCAAGGCCCATGCCAGGGGAATCTTTCATTATTTTCAGGACTGCACCACCATTGTCGATGTCGGCGGCCAGGACTCTAAGGTAATTGCCTTGAATGCCAAGGGCAAGGTGAGCAATTTTCAGATGAATGACAAATGTGCCGCCGGCACCGGTCGTTTCCTGGAGATCATGGCCACCTCCCTGGCTTACACCCTGGATGAATTCGGCCGGGCGGCCTTGGCCACCGAGCAAGAGGTCCAGATCAACTCCATGTGTACTGTCTTTGCCGAATCTGAGGTGATTTCCATGAAGAATCGCGGCATTCCACGGGCTCACATCGCCCGTGCGGTGCACGGTTCAGTGGTTAGCCGTCTTATCGCCATGCTCAGCCGTGTAGGCTATGGCGAGACCATTGCCTTTTCCGGCGGGGTAGCCAACAACCCTTGCATGGTAGAGATGTTGCGCAGTCGGCTTGGGGAAGTCATTGTGGTGGTGCCGGAAGTTCCTGACATCATCGGCGCTCTGGGTGCGGCTTTGTATGGCGCTGAGAAATAATTAGATGTTTACATAGTAGAAAAATTTTAAATCCATAGGAAAAAAGTATGATAAAAATTGATTCATTACTTTTCATATTCCTTATCTCTTCCCCGGCCCTGGCCTTTCAGCAGGCAGGTTGCGGGGCTGGTGATTGCCAGGACTGCCACGCCTTGAGCAAGAAGGAGGCGGCTACCCTGTTGCAGGGTAGGGTGAGCGAGGTTGTTGGTGTCAAGCGCAGCCAGGTGCCGGGCCTCTGGGATGTCGAAGCGGTCCATAAAGGCCGAAAGGTGCCGCTCTATATCGATTTTTCAAAACAATATCTGATCAGCGGCAATATCGTCAGATTGACCAGCGGCGAGAACCTGACCCGGCAGAGTTTCAGCAAGATGAATCGGGTGGATATTTCCCGGGTCCCTCTGGATGATGCCATAATTATCGGTAATCCGGCTGCGCCCCGTAAGATCATTGTCTTTGACGATCCTGAGTGTACCTATTGCCGCAAACTCCATCCGGAAATGGTAGAGGTTGTGGCAAATCATGATGACATCGCCTTCTTTATCAAGATGTTTCCCCTGGCCATGCATCCGGCTGCCTATGATAAGGCTAGAACCATTATCTGTGCTAAGGCCGAAGGGTCAAATGATCGAGCGCTCGCCTTCCTGGCCGACAGTCTGGCCGGCAAGGCGCTGCCTGCTCCGGATTGTCAGAGCGGGTTGGTAGATAAAAATATCGCCCTGGCCAAGGAGCTCTATATCACCTCCACCCCCACCCTGATTATGCCGGATGGTCGGGTGCTGCCCGGCTATAAAAAGGCGGATAAAATCGTTGCGGCAGCAGAACCCGGAAAACCATGAAGCGCGTAACCCTGGAAATCCATCAGACCCGCCGTTTCAGTAAACAACTGCAGGCCATGTACAAGGTCGGTAAAAATGAGCGGATTGTTGCCAGACGAGCCGAGAGGATCCTTGCCGACCTGCAGGCAGACCCCTTGCATGAAGAAACGGAATACAGACGTACTCATTATGGCGAGCATCGACTCAGGGACTGTCGTAAGTACGATCTCTCTTGTGGTTTTCGGCTTATCGGTCTGAAAAGGGACCGGCGGTTGATTTTTACTTGTGTTGGTAGCCATGACGACTGTCAGCGCTGGATAGAAAACAATCGGGAACATCAGGAAGAGATTGAATCAATCCCGGTCCCCGTGCCTTGTTCCGAAAATCGCCCGGGAATTTTGCCTCTCATGGCAGAAGCGGAGATTGACGAGTATGAGGAAGAACTCATGGCCCGGATTGATGAACAGATGCTGCGCGAGATCTTTGCGGGGTTTTATAAAAATATTAAACCAAATACCGGTGAAATCACCTAACCAAAACCAAGGGGTAAGAAATGCGAATGTTGACTGAAATCTGAACTCTCATAAACACGAAACGGAACCTGCCACACCTAAGACAAAGGAAACAAGATGAAACTTTATCCAGCAGCGGCTTGGTCCTCCTCAACACGGCAGCAGTTCTAGCCGGAGGAGAAATGGCTAGCGTCTCAACGAGTCAGACAAGACTGGCAATGATTGCCGACCTGAACCGATGCACCGGTTGTCAGTCTTGCTTAATTTCCTGTAAAGGCTAAACAATAACTACACTGGGGAAATTTAACACCCGCTTGATAACAATCGAAAAGGACAACACACCGGCTCAGGTTGTTTTAACAACGATTCAGTGCAATCAACGCGACGATCCACCTTGTATTCCAGCATGTCCGGTCGACGCCACTTTCAAACTTAACAATAGTATCATCATAACCGACTGGGATAAATGCTAATCAACTGGAGACTGCATAGAAGCCTGTCCATATGAGGCAAGATTCACCGATCCGCGTTACGGACAGAATGCGAACAAGTGTGAAACCGCCTACAGAAAGGTCTTGAGCCTGCCTGTGTTGAGGCGTGTTCCTCCGGGGCAAGGATTATTGGTGATCTAAATAATCCCCAAGATGAATTTGAGTCCTATCTACAGAACAAAAAACTTGGGATACTCAAACCCGAAGAGAAGACCAAGCCGAATGTCCTTTATGTGAAAGCAGGCCATGGCCGGGAAGCATTTATATGAAAGAAAAAAATAAAGGTTCACCAGGAGTAAGGTACTTTTGAAATTCACATTTTGACAGGTTATCCTTATTGATCTGAAATCAATACAACTTTCACGCATCAAGCCAAGTCATTCCCGCCTTGTATGGTGTATCTATACAGGATAATCATTATCGCCCGTAGGGGCGGGCTTCTGCAGGGAGCAACTAACTAATATGTTTATATTTGTTTGAGCTTGACGGCTTTGCTCTAGGAGGGCTGGTTCATTACCGAAGAGCCTTGCCTGTGCTACTCATGGCTAGATTACCATCCCGAATCCCGCGTAGGGCGATGAGTCGGTTTGCCAGCTCCTGGGTCTCCCCGGCTTGGCCCCGAACAATAATAACCTCCATACAGTTATCATGGTCCATATGAACATGGGTTGTGGAGACGATATGGTGATGAAAATCATGCTGCGCCTCAGTCACCTTTTCCTGCAGCTTGGGCTGATGGTGGTCATAGATCAGGGT
>JAUWLT010000039.1 GCA_030613515.1 Desulfobulbaceae bacterium | reverse complement strand
CACCATCATGGTAAACATATCAAGTGGGATGGCAAACCAGCCCATGATGCCCATGACAATCAAAATCGGCCCCAGGTTAGGTATCATGGCAATCAGGCCCAGGCGGAGATTACCGATCAGCAGGATCATCATTATGCTGATCACCACAAGGGCAACACCGTAACTCTGGGCTGCTGAATACATGGTCGCATGAAGAATGCGGGCAAATAATGCCATAATGCCGGTAGTGGTCACCTGCACCGGTTTACCGGCCTTATCAAGGTCTGCAAAAGCCGTGCTGAAACGCTGTTCGATTTCTTTTATAAAGGGCACATAGGCCAGGGAGTCCTGCCAGGGCACCTTGATGGTTATACGCGCCAGTTGAAATCTGGAATCCACGAAATCCTGAAGATCATCAGATCCTGAATTTTCAAAGAGCAGAAACTCCTGCGGAATCAAGGCTCCGTTATCCGGTATTGCATACATCTCCGGCCGATTCTCATTAAGTGCCTGGTGGATTTCCTTGAGGATTGTGGTAACGGCAATAACCTTACCGACAAACAGATCGTCCTGTTTGAACTGTTCCAGATCCTCTGTCAGGGTGTTGATTGCCAGCAGCACGTCCCGATCGTAAAGGCCATTCTCCTTCCCGGTATCAAGCACAACTTCCAGGGCAACACTACCACGCAGGTTATGATCAATACTCTCGGTTGCAGTGCGCACCGGAAGATCATCGGGCAGCCAGCTCAGGAGGTTATGAGAAAATTGCAGACGTGGAAGACCGGCAAGGGCTAAAATAATGCCGACTGCAGCAACAGCGACTATCAATTTAGGACGACTGGTCGTGATATCGGCAACCCAGTCTATCAAACGGTCAAAGGGGGTTACTTTGTTCTTTTCAGTCTCTGCCTTTCGCTTTAAAGGGATAATTGCCAGCAGGGCCGGCAGCAGAAAAATTGTGAAGAACAGGGACAGCATGACACCAACCGCTGAAAACAGGCCGAGATCGGCAATGGGAGCAACTTCAGCGGTGGCAAAAGAGGCCAGACCGGCTGCCGTGGTGAGTGAGGTCATGACAATGGCAAAACCGGAATGACTATAGGCATGGACAATAGCATCATTTTTATCGTCATCTTTGCGCAGATATTGATAGACCAGAGACAACACATGAATACTGGCGCCCACACCGACGGCAAGAAGGAAGGAGGGCAGAATGATGGTCGGTGTTTTAAAAAAGATGCCCATTTTTGCCATAATTCCCAAGGTGCTTGCCAGGGTCAAACCTACTATCAAGAGCGGCAGCACCACACCGGTTATCCTGCGGAACATGAGAAACAGGCAGATGCCGATAGTCAATACAGCCAGGCGCAGAAAACGTTTCATATCCGCCATCATTAGCTGTTTAACCGTATGGGTCACCACCGGGCTTCCTGCCGTAAGAATTTGAAAATCCGGGCTGTTGAACTCCTTTGCGATTTCCTGTGCAACGCGCACCATCGCAGCGTTTTCCTGATCCGTCAGGTACTCTGGTTTTGCGGAGGTATCGTCATCAGCCGGTGCGGTCAGCTCGTCGTCAAAACCAGCCAGTTCATCATCAATACCTGCAGGCCCATTGCCACTGGAGCCGGCAGAGGAATAGGTATCGCTTTGCAGAAGAACCGTGGTAAAGGTTCCATCGGCAGATATCAGCATATTGGTGTAAGTAGGATTGGATAAGACCAGCTCTTTCAGCGCCTCGATTTCCTGGTCATTTTCAGGGAAATGGGCCAGCAGGTCATCAATCAGCAGGGTATCTCCTTCCCCCCGTGTATTCCTTGCATTGACCAGGGAGTTAATTTCAGATATATGGGGCACCCTTTCTGCAAGCTGCTCGTGAAATTTCTGCAGTTTTTCAAGAAACGGCAGGCTGAAGATTTCTTTTTCTCCACTCGTAATGGCCATAACCAGCAGATCATCACGACCGAATTGATCACGAAATTCATTGTAGGTTATCAGAATGTCATCATCTGGATGCAGCAATCCTTCGTTGGATGTATCAATGGTGAGATGCCGTATCTGCGAGGCAAGGGCCAGACTCATTACAAGAATTATAATGAGAATGGGAAAGCGAAATTTGATGATCGCCCGGGTTTGAGAGGCAAACAGTGATTCAATACGATTTTTTTTGTCTGTCATTGTGTTTTTTTAAACATTAGTTGGAAGTAGTTTCTTCTGTTGCAATTCCTTGCAGGAAAAGCGAAGTGATTATCTCAGTGTACAAATGAATGTCGACAGGGTTGCCGGCATCCCCTCTGACACGATCCAAAACCGGGGCAAATATAAACCGGGAAGCCATGAGCGATGTGAGCATGGGGCCAATACAGGTTGCAGGAATGTTTTGCCCGGTTATTTCCTTAAGAGGTTGGCAGATTTCTTTTTCTAATACTTCAGCCATTTGTCCGGCCCAGGTTGCCTTATGTTCGATGATGTCCGGGTCATCATGGGGTAGCTCCGTAATCATGACCAGCAGAGCGTCTTGGCCTGAATCAAAGTAACGCACGGAGCTGTTAATGAATCGAGCGAGCTTTGTGTGCAGGTTATCCGTTCCGGCCAGCTCTTTCCCGGCAATGGCAAGATACCCTTCAAAGAAACCATCCAGGATTTCCTTGAGTAACCCTTTCTTTGAACCAAAAAAATAATTGATCATGGCCAGGTTTACTTCTGCCCGGGCTGCCAGTTCACGCAAACCGGTACCGTCAAATCCCTGTCTGGCAAATAAATAAACGGCTGCCTGAAGAATCCGTTCTTTTGGGGTCAAATTTTTCAATTGTCTGCCTGGTCCTTTTCAGTAATCATCAAATCAAACGTTTGTTTAATTTTAGAGAGTAAAAACCATTCCCGTCTTAATGTCAAGTAGGATTTATGATTCTGACTGTATCAACCTTGATATATTGAGGTGGCTGCACCTGAGCATTCTCTTTTTCAGTTTTCGTGTTCGACAATCTTGTCGATGAAAACATGAATTGTCGAACAGAATACGTTGCGTCCAATTTGATGAATGTATTTAACATTCTGATTTCTATTTAAAAATAAAAATTACAATACTTGGCACGGTTATTGGTAAATGAATAACTGAAAGAAACGTCCTGGCTGCAAACCAAGGTTGGTTTTTACTCAAGGACAAAAAACAATATGATTACCACTAAAGCTCAGCTGCCCGTAGTGTGTATGGTTTGTCAAAATTATAGGGCGGGCTGTGCCCGCCGAAAAAAGTCACGTTAGCAACCTAAAACGGCGGGCACAGCCCGCCCTACTCTGGGAAAATAACAATGATAGCAACTGGTAAGCTGAGCATTGATGATAATCAGCAAAACAAATATGAGACAGGAGGATTGATTGTGAAATTGAATAAACAGGTAATATGTGCTGCCGGACTGGCAATTGTTGTCGGAATGTTGATGGTCCCGGTTAATGGAGAAGCACGGGGAAGGGGATATGGTCAAGGGGCCGGTGGAGGACAGCAGGCAGGTCAGTCCACAGTAGTGGCAAATTTGCCCATGCAGGAGCTGAGTGGAGAAGAAAAACTCGGGCTGACTAAAATGCGTGAGGAGGAAAAACTGGCCCGGGATGTGTACCAGGTGCTCTTTGAAAAATGGAATCATCGCGTGTTTAACAACATTGCCCAGAGTGAACAACGGCACATGGATGCAGTTAAGGTGCTGCTTGATAAATACGGTATGACGGACCCGATCACCAACTCCTCCAGAGGAGTTTTCACGGACCCCGAGCTGCAGAAGCTTTATACCTCGCTGGTGGAACAGGGCAGCCAATCCCTGGTTGAAGCGCTGAAAGTTGGCGCAACGATCGAGGATCTTGACATCAAGGATTTATACGATTTTCTTGAGCAGGCTGATAACACTGATATAAGAATAGTGTATCAGAATCTGGTTAAGGGATCCCGTAATCATTTGCGGGCCTTTGTCTCCCAGCTTTCACTTAATGGCGCAACCTATGATGCACAGTTCCTGACCACGGCACAGATTGATGAAATAGTCGCATCCCCCAGGGAACGGGGAAGAGTCGATGAAAATGGCGTGCAGGTAAGCGGGAACGGCCAGGGGCGCGGCAAAGGTCGGGGCATGGGACGTCGATCCTGATGTGTTGATCAATACGTTCTGAAACGCAAAAGAATGGTTTTGGTTTTTTTCGGGATAAGGGGGACACAAACCTCTTATCCCCATTTCTGTTCGACTTCCTTTTTTGAAAAAAAACTGCCGGCGGGGTCGACATTTCTCCTTTTTCGTCTATAACTGTCAGCATTCGACATTTTTGTCGACAATAACAAGATAGCCTTTAAATAATCATCCATCATATCAGAGGATTTGTATTGTGAATATCAGAAAGATCACATCCATGACCATGTTTATCTCCTTTATATTGCTGGTCTTAACATCAATCATTCTCTACATTGTCCCCCATGGGCGGGTTGCCTATTGGGCTGACTGGCACCTCTGGGGACTGACCAAAGGCCAGTGGGGGAATCTCCATATCAACCTTGGTTTTCTCTTCCTGTTTGCCGGACTTTTGCACATGTACTACAATTGGGCTGTCATTACGGCCTACATGAAAAACCGGGCCAAAGAGATTAAAGTATTTACTCCCTCTTTTAACATTGCATTGCTCCTTACCGTTGTTGTAGGGGTTGGAACGTATTTTGAAGTTCCCCCAATGAGTAGTGTGATTAACTTAAGTGAATCCATTAAAAATGGAGCCTCGGAAAAATATGGCGAACCGCCCTACGGTCACGCAGAGCTCTCATCCTTAAAACTTTTTACCAAAAAGCAGGGGTTGGATCTGAATCAGGCCGTTGAACTTCTCAAGAAGGCGGATATACATTTTAATGACGGTAAAGATACTCTTGCAACCATCGCCAAGGGCAACAAATTATCGCCGCAAGAGGTTTACAACATTATTAAACCGGCAGCCGCAGCCAAAACAGCAGAAGGCACGATCAGTTTTCCTGATTCTCCCATGACCGGATTTGGCAACAAAACCATTGCTGCAGTATGCAGCGAGTTTAATCTCATGTTTCGTGATATCCAGCGCGGTCTTGCAAAAAAAGGTGTGAAAGTTGAGGCTGAAATGACCATCAAAGAAATTGCAGCGGCAAATGACAAGGAACCCATGGCTATTTTTGAAGATATCCATGCCTTGGTCTATGAAAAGCAGGATATGTAATATGGCTCCTGTGGCCCGCATTTTTTTTATTATATTTTTTCTGTATCTTTTTCCTGGAGCAGGTTTAGCTTTTTGCAAGGACTTTTTCATGGGAAAAGTGCTGGCAGTGGATCTGGAAAAGATGGAGATTGAGATTGTTCCTCTGGCCGCAGGAAAGTTGTTCAAAACAGGCTCAGACAATGAAGCAATCCTGGTACGGATTGCAGAAGAGAATAACCTGCCGGGGGAGGGTGAATCCGTTTTCTTTCCACGCTGCGTAGTTGTCGGAGACAGTATAAGGCTTTGGGGCAATAGAGCCGAAAATGGTGATCATATTTTTTTTGCAACTGATATCAGAGGATGCAGGGGCGGAGGATGTTCCGATCCCACTGGAGTACGTTCCCGCCTCCTGCAGTCCAGGAAGAACAGCCAGCGCCGCCGACATATCGATGATGCTGGAAAAGGTCATGGCAGGCGAGAAGGAAGTGGTGGCGGTGGTTTCGGTGGAGGTGGTGGAAATTGAAGCTGTATCCGAGCTGGCAGACAAATTTGCTTGTCTTTGCAATCATTATTGCTCTGGTCGGTGGCTACTTTTTCCGTCAAACCCGGCAATCCTCCCTTGAATTTCAGAAACATTCACGGGAGTTTTCCGAAATCCTGGCAGCTGTTGTTGAAGTAAATATCCGTAATGCCCTGCTCTCCAAAAGCGGTCTTGAAGATATCGTTGCAGGCTCCCTTGAAAACAGTGCCCGCTTTATCCATTATCTTGACTCCATTGAACCATTCTCCGGTGTGGAACTGACAGCCTTTGCTCAGGAATCCGGACTCGCCGGAGTACGAATCGTGCAACCTGATACCGGTACGGCAGTCAGCGGCCCGGCAGACTGGCTGCCGGATAGAACATGTCAGGGCTCAGTCGATCTGCAACACCTCAGTGATGAACAGCTCTATCTCTTTTCGTTCCAGCCAGGCGATAACAAATCAGCAGCATTGCAACAGGGCTGCGTGCTGGTTGGCCTGTCTGCAGAAAATATAGATGCAACCCTGGACAAAATATCTGTTGAGCGTCTGCTGACCATGTTCAATGATTTACACGAGATCGCCTATATCCGCTTTGAACCGGGTAATTTCAGCTCAAAACAAAGCGCTCTCACTCCGGACCAGGTGGACCTCGGGGATATTATGGAAACCATTATTCCCATTGGAGACAAACAACTCATTGTCGCCCTGAAGACGGATCGTTTAGGTAAACGACGCATGCAGATGCAGAAAGAGTTTGTCATCTTCATCAGCTTCCTGATCCTTTTTGGCGCCTTTTCTTCGTGGTGGTTATACCGGGTTCAGCGCCAACGTTTGCAGCAGACTCGAGAATTTGAGAGGAAAATGGCTCGTCAACACGAAGACGCAGCCCTGGGCAGGGCAGCAGCAACAATTACCCACGAATTGCGAAACCCCTTGAATGCCATCGGAATGGGCTTGCAACGTCTCCAAATTGAGGCAAAGGACCTGGACAGGGAACAGCACGGGCTGCTCGTCAGTATGCGTAACGCTGTGGATCGGACAAACACTATCATCACCAGGCTCAGACAGTATATCCACTCGTTTGAGATTTCCAGCCACCCTGTAGAGTTGGTCGATCTTATAACTCAGGTAGTAACGCTCTACCGGGTGCAGTGTGAAGAACTCCATATTGACATTGAGCTTGATTATGATCAGAATTCTTTAATTCATGTTCCCGGCGATAGAGTTCTTTTAGGACAGCTTTTTGAAAATCTCATAAAAAACAGTGTCGAGGCTCAACCTCAAGGTGGTTTTCTTAAAATATCAATTAACCATCTTGAAAACTCCTGTTGTGTAGAGATCGTGAATGGTGGTTTTTCATTGACGCGTGAGGAAAGCGAACTCCTTTTTGAACCCTACTTTACAACCAAGAGTAAAGGGACAGGTCTTGGCCTTGTGATCAGCAACAAGATTGTCAAGGCCCATAACGGACAGCTTGACTGGCACGTTGATTTTGACAGGAAGAGTATTCACTTTCTAATTACGCTGCCAATGGAGCAGTAAACTCTTTTCTATGATGGACTCCTAAAAGTTACATTTTACTAATTTTTCGTCATTCCCGCGCAGGCGGGAATCCAGTTATTTCAACACGTTCTGGATTCCCGCCTGCGCGGGAATGACGGGATTGTGAAAAGTTTGAGTTTTTACGACGCCTTCAACCATACCATATTCCAAAAACTTAATTCGCTATGCTTATACTAATTGTTGACGATGAAGAGACGCAGCGGAAGATGCTGCAGGGCTTTCTTGAGAAACAGGGATACAAGGTGCTGACAGCCTCCGGCGGCAATGAGGCACTGCACATTTTTGAGTCAGCTCCGGTGCAGCTGGTGCTCATTGACCACCGTATGGAGGATATGAACGGAGACGAGGTTCTAGAGAAGATGCGAGCCGCATCGCCACTGGTAAGAGCAATCATGATTACCGCCTATGGAAATGTAACAACTGCAGTGAAGGTGATGCAGCTTGGTGCGGATGATTTCATGGAGAAACCTGTTGATCTCATGGAGCTCCTGGAAAAAATACGTGGAATTGAGCAAAGTTTTGATGTGCAGGCAGAATCTACGATCATAACAGAATCTCTGGAACAGGCGGAACTTCCCATATCGATTATCGGCTCAAGTACGCCAATGCAGGAGCTCTTGTCTCTGGTGTATCGGGTTGCTCCAACAGAGTGGTCTGCCCTTATTCGAGGCGAAACAGGCACAGGCAAAGAGCTTGTGGCCCGGCTCATCCACCTGATGGGGCTAAGAAAAAACGGGCCATTTGTTGAAGTCAACTGTGCTGCTATTCCTGAGAACCTGTTTGAATCGGAACTGTTTGGTCATGAAAAAGGGGCTTTTACCGGGGCCTCTTCCAGGCGTCGCGGCCGTTTTGAACTCGCTTCCGGTGGCACGCTTTTTCTTGATGAAGTGGGAGAATTGCCTTTGCAGCTGCAGGCCAAACTTCTGCGTACCCTGCAGGAAAAGAAGGTTACCCGGGTTGGCAGCGAGACTGATATTAAGGTTGATGCCAGAGTCTTGACAGCCACCAATAAAGACCTGAAACAAATGGTTGCAGAGGGCACCTTTCGTGAAGATCTGTTTTTTCGCCTCAATGTGCTTGAGCTGACCGTCCCACCGCTCAGGGAACGAAGAGATGACATTATGGAGTTGATCGAGTTCTTTTTGCAAAAATACGCAGTCAAGCCAACCAGCTTTAGCAACGAAGCCATGGCGCAACTGGTAAAATATAGATTCCCTGGTAATGTCCGGGAACTTGAACATTTGATTCAACGTCTGGTAACTCTTGTGCGCGGTAACAGGATCGAAGTTTCAGATCTTCCTCCCGAGATTAGAGAAAGTCGGAGCAGGGGAGGCCACCTGAGCGATCGCCTGGCCGAGGTAGAGAAAGAGATGCTGATTACTGCATTAGAGCAGCATAACTGGGTCCAGACCAGGGCGGCTGAAGCTCTGGGAATCAGCGAACGTGTGCTTCGTTATAAAATGAACAAGGCCGGCATCAAAAAATAGGGAGTTTGTTGGATCTCCTCTGGTGACCTCAAAGGTCACTTCAGCAACAGAAAAACCACGGGGGTAATGACAGTTTCCTTATCTCCGCTGCCAGGGTCTGGTGGGAAAACATTATCAGCAAATTGGCCAATGATATTACCGTGTGGATTGTACCGGCACACCCAGACGTTAGGCCAGTTAGAAGTAGTGCATCCTGTTGCAAATCCGCATCCGATTTCCGTAGTTCCTTTCCAGGCAACCTGTGTGAAATGGCCGGTTCCAGGGCTATAGCCGGGGTCATCATAATCATAGAGCGGTTCCTCATCGTACCATAAGTCAACAATCGCACTCATTCCCAGGTTACTTGATGCCCAGGCCAGGTTTTCTCCATATCCTGAATTAGAATGAACGGTGGGGCAAGTATCAGCGTAGGACTGGGCACTGGCTGCAACCGTTTCCGACCAGGTCACTGGTGGTACATTGTGCAGTGTGCGATAGTTGTTGTGTGCCTGCAGCCATTCCTGAATTTCTGCCGGGGTAGCCGCCATGGTTGATGTTACCCACGAAAACACAAGCGTAGTTGCCGGCAAGGTAATCCAGAGTGGAAGTATTGTCTGGCATAGCGTTCTCTGTATAGTTTTTCCCATTTTATTATTTGGCTGCATCTTTTTTATATCTCAGAAAAATTTTGAGGACACAAGGTGGAGCAATCCACAATACCGAACGTTTCGCTTTGAGAAGTATATCATGGAAGCAGAAAAATGAGATAGTACTATTCGAACCGTACCGTAATCGGAAAACAAAGTAGGTTCGAAACAGGGAAAATAAGCCATGCCCTGCTGCACAAAAGACTACTTACCTAACTGGACATTCTTCTGATCAAAATTTGAGCTGCGAAGTATACTGATACGCATTTTTGCACAATACGCACAGTTATTCAGTATCAACAAGGGCAACCTGTCCCAAAAAAACATTAAAAACGGAAAAATCCGTTGTTTTTTCCGTTTGCTGTGCTATCATGAGATAACCGTGAAAGCTATAAGCATCTTTTGCACAATAGGACCATCTGCGTATTCCTCGTGATCTTTGGATGTGGCAATTTTTTTATGTGGGACAATAGCTTTGGCCCGACAGTTAGTTGAAGTGTTTGTTGCCACGTATGAATAACCTCAATGGAGTACTGCTGAGCAGTTACCATAGTTTTTAGCTTCTAAACCTACACCAAGAGGAGAAGTGTATGAAATGCTGTGATTCTACCCACTGTGATTTCACCCAAGAGTCAATAGCTGGAGGCGTTTCCCGGAGAGATTTTATGAAAGTATGCTCTGCGGCGGCAGTGTATATGGGGTTGTCGGAAAGTTTTGGGCCAACAATTGCCGAAGCGGCCACCACCGCAGCCAGACGTCCACCGGTAATCTGGCTGTCCGGACAGGAATGTACGGGCTGCACGGAATCTCTGCTGCGAGCGAGTCACCCCAGTATAGGGACCCTTCTTCTTGATCTCATCTCCCTTGACTATTCTGAAACCCTCAATACCGGCGCCGGACACCAGGCTGAGGAGTTCAGGGCCAAGTCCATAGAAGAAAATACAGGTAAGTTCATTCTTGTGTGCGAAGGGTCGATCCCGGTTAAAGACGGCGGCATCTACTGTAAGGTTGCCGGACGGACGGCACTCGAAATCCTCAAGGAAACAGCTCCCAAGGCGGCAGCCGTTATATCGTTCGGTTCTTGCGCAGCCTGGGGAGGTGTTCCTTCAGCAGATCCAAATCCGACCGGAGCAACACCCGTTTATAAGATCTTGGAGGGGACAGGTATCCCGGTTGTCAATATTCCCGGTTGCCCGCCAAACCCGTATAATTTTCTTTCCACCGTCCTCTATTATGTAACATTTAAAAAACTGCCGGAGCTGGATGACAAACTCAGACCGAAATTTGCCTACGGTCGGCTCATTCACGAGAACTGTGAGCGCAGGCCCCATTTTGATGCCGGCCGTTTTGCCGAGAAGTTTGGCGACGAGGGGCACCGCAAAGGGTACTGTCTCTACAAGCTTGGCTGTAAGGGGCCGGAAACATATAATAATTGCTCAACACTGCGCTTTAATGATGTCGGCACCTGGCCGGTAAATACAGGGCATCCGTGTTTTGGTTGTTCCGAGGAAGGGGTCGGCTTTAAAGCTCCTTTGCACTCCCCGGCAGAGGTTCTCTATGTTACTCCACCGGCCGAGTTCGTATCCGCACCTCCGGAAAAAGGTAAAGGAGCTTCTGCACTGGCAGCTGCAGTAGGAGGTGCCGCAGTCGGCGCCGCTGCAGTTGCCGTCGGGTCGAATCTGGGCAAAAAGGATCAAGATAATAAGGAGAACTGACAATGGCTATCAACAGGAGAGACTTTTTAAAAGTATCTGCAGGGAGTGGTCTGCTTCTGGCTTCAAGTGTTTCACTCGCCGATGCTGCTCCAAAACCGCTGTCGTCTGATGCGGTAGGCATACTCTATGACGCAACTCTCTGTATTGGTTGCAAGTCATGCATGGTCAACTGCAAGAAGTACAACAGTATGGAGGGTGGCGCACTGTACAATGAAGATGGGGATGTTCCCTATGAATACAGCCCGGATAGAATTTATGATGCGCCGGCCAACCTATCCGGCAAGACCCTGAATATTATCAAGGCCTATAGAAACGGAACAGGCCTGAATAAGGATCAGGCTGAAGACGGTTTTTCTTTTGTCAAAAATCACTGTCTTCATTGTGTCGATCCGGCCTGCGTTTCTGTTTGTCCGGTTGGAGCCTTGATCAAGGACCCTGTGACCGGCGTCGTCTCCTATGAAGCGCATAAGTGTATAGGCTGTCGATATTGCCAGGTTGCTTGTCCTTTCAATATTCCAAAATTTGAGTGGGACGAGCCCAGTCCGAAAATTGTCAAATGTCAGCTTTGTCATCACCGCTATGCTGAAGGAAAATATGCGGCCTGTTGTGAATTTTGCCCGACAGGTGCCTCCATCTTCGGCAAGGTCGTTGATTTGCAGGAAGAGGCTAAAAAACGACTGAGCCTGAAGCCGGGAGAGGAATATGCCTATCCCGTCAAGCGAGTTGATTCAGGTGAGACAATGACCCAGAAAGTGCCTCACTATACAGAGAAGGTTTACGGTTTAACAGAGGCCGGCGGTACCCAGTATATGCTCATGGCCGGTGTCCCCTTTGACAAACTCGGCTTCAACCCCCGAATTACGGATGACGCATACCCGGATCTTACCTGGAAATATATCAAGAAAGTGCCGATACTTATTGGCGCACTCCTGGTGGCAGGTACCGTGACTCATTTCATAACTCGTGGTGATGATAAGGAATCTTGATACAATGTTACCGTCTTGTGATTATACAATGCTTCCAACAACCAATTTTTGGAGAATGTAATGGCTAAGAGAATAACAATCGATCCTGTCACCAGAATTGAAGGTCACCTGCGGATTGACTGCGAGGTTGATGGTGGAAAAGTAACCAATGCCTGGTCTTCCGGCCAGATGTGGCGGGGCTTTGAAAATATACTGCTGGGCCGTGATGCCAGGGAGGCGTGGCTATTTACCCAACGATTCTGCGGCGTCTGAACTTCTGTCCACGCACTAGTTTCAGTGCGTACAGTAGAGAATGCCCTCGGCATGGAGGTTCCTCTCAATGCCCAGTATATAAGAAATATGATCATGGGAGCGCATGCAACCCATGACCATATTGTACATTTTTATCATCTCTGTGCCCTTGACTGGGTTGATATTGTCTCGGCCTTAGAGGCTGATCCCAGAGAGTCAGCCAAGATTGGCCAGAGCTTATCAGATTGGAAGCGTAACAGCTACCAGGAGATGAAAGGTACTCAGGACCGACTCAAAGGGCTGGTGAATTCCGGCCAGTTAGGCATTTATGGTAGCGGTTACTGGGGACATCCAGCCATGAAGCTGTCCCCTGAAGTCAACCTGCTGGCTACCACTCATTATCTGCAGGCCCTGGAAATCCAGGTTGAAATCAATAAGATCGTTGCTCTACTCGGCAGCAAAACGCCTCATATTCAGAATCTGGCAGTTGGAGGTGTTACCAATGCCATCAACCTGGACAGCCCGGATACCCTGAATATGGAGAAATTGTTCCATATTAAAACCCTCATTGACAAAGTTGATGATTTTGTCAAACAAGTTGCCCTGGTTGATGTGGCTGCAATTGGCGCCTTTTATGCTGAGTGGACGGGGTACGGGGCAGGTGTTACCAATTACCTGTCAACACCGGATATGCCGATGGATACAAAGGGAACGGTATTTGACCTTCCCGGCGGCTACATTCCAGCTGCAGATATAAGCAAATTTCAACCCATAACAGACTTTAATGATTCGTATTTTGAGGATAATGTTAAGGAATCAATCAAGCATGCTTGGTATGATGGTGATTGGGACCGCCATCCCTATAAGGAAGAAACAGTTCCGAAATATTCCGATTTCGATGATAATGGCAAATATTCATGGGTGAAAGCACCTACCTTTCTGGGGGAACCTGCCCAGGTCGGACCGTTGGCCAATATTCTTACCATGTTTGCAGCCGGTCATAAACCCACACAGAAATATGCTACTCAGGTTCTTGAAACCGTCAGTTCATTAGCTGGAGCCAAGGTCGGGATCGATGCCCTGCATTCGACTATCGGCAGGATTGCCTGCCGGGTCATCCGCTGTGCCGTTTTAAACGACACCATGAACAATCAGTGGACAGCTCTGGTAAATAATATTGCCAAAGGAGATACCACGATTTTTAACGAGCCGGTTTTCCCAAAAGGAGTGCAGGAGGGCTTTGGAATTCATGAAGCCCCTCGTGGAATCCTTTCCCACTGGATTGTTATTGAAAACGGCAAGATCAAAAACTACCAGGCCGTTGTGCCGTCAACCTGGAATGCCGGACCACGTAACGATAAAGATGATCTGGGTCCCTATGAAGCATCTCTGCTTGATAATCCGGTTGCTGATCCGGAAAAACCGCTGGAGGTACTGCGGACTCTTCATTCCTTTGATCCATGTCTGGCATGTGCAATCCATCTGGTTGACAAGGAGCATAATGAGGTTGTGCGCGTCAAAGTACTCTAACTTTTGAGGCCTGTTGTGAATATATTAGTCTTAGGAATCGGCAATGTTCTCCTGATGGATGAAGGTGTAGGAGTTCGTGCGATCAATGAACTGGAAAGGCGCTATCGTTTTTCCAGTGAAATCGAGTTGCTGGATGGAGGGACTGCAGGCATTGAATTGCTCAGGCATATTTCCGGACGGGATTATTTGATTATTATCGATGTCGTCAAATCCGGTCAGTCCCCCGGCACTGTAGTCCGGTTCGAAGGGGAAGATGTTCCTGCTGTTTTTCGTAACAGGATTTCGCCACACCAGCTTGGCCTTTCCGACTTGCTCGCTGCCGCTATGCTGACCGACGAACTTCCTGCAGATATTGTCCTTTTCGGTGTGGAGCCGGCGAGTCTTGAGCAGGGGGTGGATCTTTCCGATACGGTGGAAGGCAGCATGAACAAGCTGTTGCAAGGAGTATGTGACGAACTGGAATCACTTGGCTGCAAGGTAGAAACCCTTGACCGTACTTTTTCTGACAAAGCTAGGTTCTGGGATACCTGTGAAGGGTACTGCCTGACAACCTGATTACTTGATAATGGAGTAAGTAATGAAACGTGATTATAAAAATGGTGGCTATGGAAGTGGGCAACCTACTTACAATATAATGAAGAAAGTAATGAGCTCTGAAGTAATGAGCTCTGACCACGAAATTAAAATGTGGACGCCGAGGACAGTGGTAATGGTTCTCTTCATAATGATCGCTGCGGCAATCGCTCTCTATCGGATGGTCTACGGTCTCGGTGCTGCTACTAACATGAACGATGCCTATCCGTGGGGCATATGGCTGGGTTTTGATCTTTTGGGTGGTGTGGCCATGGCCGGTGGTGGCTTTACCATTGCCGCTGCCATCTACATATTTAACTGGAAAAAATATAAACCCATTGGCCGTCCAGCCATACTCACAGCTTTTCTTGGATATCTGCTTGCGGTTATCGCCCTGTTTTTTGATATTGGTCATCCCTTTCGTCTCTGGCATCCTTCAATCATGTGGCAGGTGCATTCCATTATGTGGGTTGTAGCCATTCATGTCATTCTTTACACAACGACGCTGGCCATCGAATCATCGCCGATGGTTTTTGAAAAATTTAAGATGCCCAAGGTCCTTACATTTTTGAAACGTTACATGGTTTGGGCTGTAATATTTGGTTGCATGCTTTCCACCCTCCATCAGGCTTCTCTGGGAGCTGTATTTCTGATTGCTCCTTCCAAAATGTCGCCGCTCTGGTTTGTTGGTAGCTTCATGCCCTATATGTTTCTGATTTCTGCTATTGCCATGGGCCTGGCCATGGTAAGTACCGAGTCGATTATCAGTGCTAAGGCTTTTAATCACAAAATTGATAATGAAATATTCTTTGGCCTGGCCAGGGGGCTCCTCACGACACTCATCATCTACCTTATCGTGAAAGTATATTATCTTATAACGACCAACAGTCTTGGCGTAGCATTTAACGGCAGCATGCCGTCAATGATGTTTCTTCTTGAAATGGGTCTTGGTGTGCTTCTCCCCATACTATTACTTGCGAACAGGAAGATGCGTACCAGCTTAAATAGTATTGCAGCTGTGAACTGGCTGGTGATCATCGGTGTCCTGGTAAACAGGATGAATGTCTGCATATTCAGTATAGAGGACTATAATACAACAGTAGCAGGAGCCAGCTATTTCCCTTCAGCTATGGAGCTGCTCTTAACTTTGGGATTAATATCGCTGGGCGTTGTTCTTTTTAAAATGGCAGCCAAGTATCTGCCGCTCTTTAAGTATTAAGCAGCACACCGTTACCTTGGTTTATTTTGTTATAAAATTCACCTCCGATGGGTGGATTTTATAACAACCTGGTTTTTAAGGCTATTCTTCTGGAAAAATTCAACAGTCGCATGCAGAACTCTGTAGTTATCGGAGGGATCAGTAAATATCTCGCGATACAGAGCGAGTTGAGGTAAATTGTACCGAGGTTGTTCTGATCAATATCGGAATCGGTTACCACTCGACGCAGGAATGGTTCGGCGTGCTGCGCAGAAGCCAGTTCTCATACCAGCTCACGATGAGGGTATATCTCTTCGGTCAGGCCATTATTGGTCGACATTCTATGCGCCAATTTGCATCCCTGGCGAAATTTTGTGAAATAAATAAAGATAAGAAAGTGAGAATAGAATGTGTTTAGCAATCCCTGGAAAGGTAGTTGAAATATACGATGAGTTTGGTCTTAAAATGGGGAAAGTCGATTATGCGGGTACTATCAATAAGGTATGTCTTGAGTATGTTCC
>JAUWLT010000229.1 GCA_030613515.1 Desulfobulbaceae bacterium | reverse complement strand
AGCAGTGTTGTCTACAGTAATATCAAATGTTGCAGTTCCAACACCTGTCGTTGGAAACCCCCAAAAACGCATGATCTGGGCAAAAGCCGTAGCCACGCAGCCACACGGATAATTACCTGGCGTGTAAATATTATAGCACCGATTTTCTCCAGACTCTGTCTTTTGGTTCCACTTCGTTTGCAGTAGAGGAGGTACACGAACATCGGAAATGGCAGACAGGCCAAACTCTCTTGGTTCCGCTTTGCCCTCACGATCCAACAATGACCATTTCCTTTTTGCGGCTCCTAAAATCTTATCGGAAAGATACTCTGTTCCATTAATTTTTCCTTGACGCTCCATCCCTCTTGCACGCATGACACGAGCGGGAACATCCTGCTTTACCAAAGCCCCTAAAGGGTTATCCAGTGAATCATCATATTCACCTGCTGCTGCAAATCCGATAATAGGCTCAACCAGATCATCCCCGGCAACAATGACAAAACCCTGGGGATTCAGATAAACAATGTGATACAATGGCTGAGCATCATCACCGTCAAAAGTCAGAATGTCACTTACCTGCGACCCGATTGATGTTTCCAGGGGCTGATAATCCATGGCAAGCCAATTAACTACAATACGTTCAGCTTGCTTTTGTGATGTTGGCAGGGCAAAAGATTGTAAAGGAACCATTCCCACAATAAGGACCAAACTCATCATCACATACCGGAGCGTTAACCGTCTTTTATCAGCTGAATACATTTTGCTTCCCTCAGAAATACGCAGCCTCGTAAAAACGAGGAAAATTAGTTTTAACAATTAAAATTCCGTCCCCTATTTCGAATGTCGCATAGACATTTCTATCTTCAAGATGAGCTTTAGGGGTAATCAGTATCTGATTTTATTGATAACCAACGACTTGTCAATCTTTCTCCGACCGCCTCACAATAATTATAAAAGTAACAGCGCTGACGGTGAAAACAAAATAGAAAAAATTCCTACCATTAACCGTTTATGCCTGTTTCATCCTTGACAGTGGTTTTCAAGTTTTATATACTCCGTGGTTATTCTAATATATAATAATACTTAGTTTTTGACTCAGCGCACGAGACCAACCGGGCGTCAAACCAAAGAAAGGAATATCCGATGAGCAAAATCACAGGATCACAGGCCATTATAAAGTGCCTGCAGGAAGAAGGAATTGATACCATATTTGGTTTTCCGGGCGGCGCAGTCATCGATCTGTACGATGAACTAATGGATTCCGATATCAAGCATTTACTGGTCCGCCATGAACAGGGAGCCGTCCATGCCGCAGACGGTTATGCCCGTGCCACCGGCAAGGTCGGTGTTGCCCTGCTCACCTCCGGCCCCGGAGCTACCAACGGTGTAACCGGCATTGCCACCGCCTACATGGATTCTATTCCCCTGGTCGTCTTTACCGGCCAGGTACCCAGGGCGCTTATCGGTAACGATGCATTCCAGGAGGTCGACATTGTCGGCATCACCCGTCCCTGTACCAAGCATAACTATTTGGTAAGTGACCCAAGCGAGCTGGTCTCCACCATCCGCGAGGCCTTCTATCTGGCTGCATCCGGTCGCCCCGGCCCGGTCCTCATCGACCTGCCCAAGGACGTTGTTGCCTCCAAGATGACTTTCCCGGAAAAAAAAGATATCCGAATGAAGACCTATCAGCCCAACCTGGACCCGCATCCGGGCCAGATTGCCAAGGCCTGCAAGGCATATTTAAAGGCAAAACGCCCTGTGCTCTACGTCGGCGGCGGGGTCATTCTGGCCAATGCCAGCAAGGAACTGACAGAGCTGGCGGAAAAAACACAAACCCCTGTCACGATGACCTTGATGGGGCTTGGAGGCTTTCCGGGCAGCAACCCGCTGTCCATGGGCATGCTGGGTATGCATGGTTCCTATGCCGCCAACATGATGGTGGCCAAGAGTGATCTGCTGATCGCTGTCGGCGCCCGTTTCGACGACCGGGTCACCGGCCGCCTGGATGCCTTTGCACCCCATGCCAAGATTATCCATGTCGATATCGATCCGACCTCGATTTCCAAAAACGTTGGGGTGGATATTCCCATTGTCGCGGATTGCAAACATGCCCTGCGGGCCATGAACTCCTGGTTTGACGACAGCAAGGCCTTTGATGCTGCAGCCATTGCCGACAAGCACCAGCCCTGGATTGAGGAGGTCAACGAGTGGAACGATAAGCACCCGCTTTCCTACCTGGAAGAAGGCGACATCATCAAACCGCAATTTGTTGTTGAAATGCTCGACAAACTGACCAACGGCGATGCCATTATCACCACTGAAGTCGGTCAGAACCAAATGTGGGCTGCCCAATTCTACAAGTTCAACAAACCACGCCGGCTGCTCACCTCAGGTGGTCTGGGCACTATGGGCTACGGTCTGCCCGCAGCCATTGGTGCCAAAATGGCATTCCCGGATGCAACGGTTATTGATATTGCCGGTGACGGATCGATCCAGATGAACATCCAGGAACTGGCCACGGCCAAGCAGTATGGCGCTCCGGTTAAAGTTGCTATCCTCAACAACGGCTATCTCGGCATGGTTCGCCAGTGGCAGGAACTGTTTTACAACCGCCGCTATTCAGCAACCGTCATGGAAGTTACGCCCGACTTTGTCGAGCTTGCAAAAGCATACGGCGCGGTCGGCCTGCGGGCCAAGACCAAGGACGAGGTCGAACCGGTTATTAAAGAGGCCCTGGCAACGGACAACCTCGTGATAATGGACTTTGCCGTCAGCCGTGAAGAGGGTGTTTTCCCGATGGTTCCGGCCGGAAAGGCAACCACGGAAATGTTGCTCGTTTAATTTAACACTCAATTTCAGGAACTATCGAACAGGACCAGACCAATGAAACACACTCTTTCCGTTTTACTCCAGAACAAACCGGGTGCACTTTCCCGGGTGACAGGTCTTTTCAGTGGCCGGGGCTTTAATATTGAGAGCCTCTGCGTGGCAGAAACCTACGACTCCAAGGTATCCTGCCTGACCCTGGTAACCCATGGCGATGATACTATCATTGAACAGATCACCAAACAGCTGCACAAGCTGATCGATGTCGTTAAGGTGACCGATGTCAGCGAGGGAGAATTTGTTGAGCGCGAGATGGTTCTTATCCGGGTCAAGGCCGAAGCATCCACCCGGGCAGAGGTCCTGCGGGTTATTGACATCTTCCGCGGCAAGGTTGTGGATGTAAGCCCTACCACCTATTCCGTAGAGATCACCGGTTCAGAATCCAAAATCAAGGCCGTACTTGATATCCTGCGGCCCATCGGCATAAAAGAGATTATCCGTACCGGCACTATTGCAATGGCACGGGCCCCAAAAAAATAATCACCAATCAACCGCTGAACAGGTAACATGACATGGGGCATGGCCGAACGGCTATGCCTCTTTCTTTTGACGTCAGTGGTTGATCTGAAGACTGTATGAAAAATCCTGAATTTCCCGTAGCGAAAGAAGGGCTTCCTTTTATCCTCTTCTGCGGCTTTGTTACCCTTATCTGCAGTATCCTTGGATACCGGATGGCCGCCCTTGCAGGGTTGCCGGCTACCGCCTTTGTTACCTGGTTTTTCCGCGACCCATTCCGGATCCAGCCCGAAGACAATGAAGCAATCGTATGTCCGGCAGACGGCAAGGTGATACTCGTTGACGAGATCTTTGACGACCGATTCCTGCAGCAACAGGTTATCAAGATTTCTATATTCATGAATATCTTTAACGTCCATGTCAACCGAATACCCTATCCCGGCACCGTAAAGCGTATTCTGTTCAAACCGGGAAGATTTTACTGCGCAGATAAGAATAAGGCCGCCCTGCACAACGAGTACTGCGCCATGATCATTGCCACCCCTTCGGGGCAGCAATACGGTGTGGTCCAGGTAGCCGGACTCATAGCCCGCCGGATCCTCTGCTGGGCAGAAACCGGAGACCGGGTCAAAACCGGCCAACGCTACGGGCTTATCCGCTTTGGATCCCGGGTTGACCTGTACCTGCCCCTCGGAGCAGATGTTGAAGTGAAGACGGGACAGAAGGTAAAGGCGGGCGAGACCATCCTTGCTCGTATGCACCAATAACCTCTTTAACTCACTGCCTTTCCTTTATTTTGTTGCATATCTCTTTCTCCTGAGCGTATAATACAAATAACTCGGGTAAATCGGAAAAGCTCAAGTCTCAGTATTTCTTTACTTTTCTTGTCGGTTTGAGAAAAAGCGAAAAGGAATAGGGAACAGGAAAAGATTATTTATGCACCTTTTCCTGTTCCCTATTCCTACTTGACTGTTTTTCAACATAAAAAATATATTTTCTGCCACAAAAA
>JAUWLT010000276.1 GCA_030613515.1 Desulfobulbaceae bacterium | reverse complement strand
TAACGTATTCAACGGCTTCGTTGCCCGATGACCAACTTCTTGAAGGAGAGGAAGTCATCCTTATTGTTGATGATTACCCGGACATTGTCTTCCTCCTCCAGGAATTTCTCCAGCAGCATGGTTTTCCAACAGTAACCGCCGGTTCCGCAGATGAATTGCGCCGGGTGTTCCAGCAAACCCCTGTGGCCATGGCACTGTTAGACATCGGCCTGCCCGACGCCGACGGGGCTGAGCTTATACCGGAAATTAAAGCTGCCCATGGTGATACCTCTATCATCATGCTCACAGCAGTCACAGACCTGCAGACCGCTCTTGAATGTCTGCGGCTTGGTGCGGATGATTATCTTACCAAGCCGGTCCAGTTTGAGTCTTTTCTGGAGACCCTTCGCAAGGTGCTGGAAAAACGAAGGCTGATGATCAACAACCGTCGTTACCAGAAGCAGCTTGAACAGGCTAATTTTCGTATTCAGCTCCAGCATGAGCTGGCCATGAAGATGAACTCCGCTTACCTGTCCATAACGGTCCTCGATGAAATCCTGCAGGCGATCCTGGTGGGTATCACCGCCGAGGAAGGTCTCAAGTTCAACCGTGCCTTTCTCGCTCTGTTTGATGAGTCGGGCCGCATACTGGAAGGGCGCCTGGCCATAGGACCGGGATGCCGGGAAGATGCCGGGCGGATCTGGCAGGAGATGCGGGACAGTAACCTTCGCTTCCATGATATTATTGACACCATAAAGGATCATTGTTTTCAGGAAGATTCTGAAGTCAACCGGATTGCCCGGGCACTACGTGTTGATGCGGTTGATACCAACCATCCCCTGATTCAGGCGGTAACGGAACGTAGAACGATCAATGTTGTGAACGGACAGAGTGACCGCGAGGTGCCGTTGGAATTGATCGGCCTGCTCGAGGAGGATTGTTTTGTTGTTGTGCCGCTCTATTCACCGAGTCGGTCTTTAGGTGTTATTATTGCCGATCAGTTTGTGACCGGAGAGCGGATAGATTCAGAGCTTATCCGTGCCCTGGAGAGTTTTGCCAGTCAAGCCAGCCTTGCCATAGAGCATTGCCGTCTGTACACGGCCATGGAGCGGAAAATTCATGAACTGGAAACAGTGACCCATGAGCTGGAAAAGAACAAGGACCTGCTGGTCGAAGCGGAACGGTACTCAGCAGTCGGCCACATGGCAACCCAGCTGGCCCATAATATTCGTAATCCGATCACCTCCATCGGCGGTACGGCCAGGCTGCTTGCACGCAAAACCGATGATCCTGAATGGTTGAAATTCCTGAACATGATGACCCGTGAAGCGGCCAAGATCGAGAATACCGTGGAAGATCTTTTCAATTTTGTTGAACAGGTGGTACTTGAGAAAGAAAAGCTTCCCCTGTATCCGCTCATCAACAAGTTGTTGATGCTCTATTACAACACCATGCAGAAGCAGGGGATTAAATACCAGCTGATCGTGCCGGATGATGAGCCGACCGTCGAGGTTGACCCCCGTCTGATGAGACAGGTTTTTGTCCATTTGATCCGCAATGCAGTGGAGGCCATGCCTGAAGGTGGCCAACTGGACATTAAGGTGGAACTTGCGCCAGAACAGGTGCGTATTACGGTGCGGGACAGCGGTGCGGGCATTGCGGGACCTGTGCTTGAACGTGCAATGGATCCATTTTACACCACCAAGACTTTTGGCGCCGGTATAGGGCTGGCCCTGGTGAAACGGATCGTCAGAGACCATGACGGGGTCTTGGAAATACGGAAGCTGAAAACGGGAGGGACAGAGGCTACTGTTACTTTGCCATGTTAGTGCCTTACTCCTGAACTTCTGTCATAAAAAACAGGTAAGTGTAGACTCCGAGAAAAGAATACGAAATACGAATGCTTAAATGACAAAAACGTACGACCTGGAAGATCGGACTTTAGAATTTGCCAAGGCTGTCAGAAAATTTGTAAAAGAATTACCAAAACACACTGCCAACTATGAAGGTTACCTAACAAGTTCTTCGAAGCGTCATTCCCGCGAAGGCGGGAGGTAAGCGACCAAAGGAGACTCCGATCCAGTTTATTTATATATAAAACCTCCACTTCCAGTGGAGGACCCTAAGAGGTTCAACCGTTCCTGGGTGTAATCTTCAGAAATTGGTAGTGATTCACTGGATGCCCGATAACTACATTCGGGCATGACGAGGTCAGCAGTCTCTACCCTAATCCTCGCCTGTTCCGTCATCCCCGCATGTTTTTAGCGGGAATCCAGAGAATAGTTCTGTTGTTGAACTCCCTATATGTTTGTCGATTTAAGTAAAGGGTGTTCCTTTTTTCGCCCCTTTAAGGGGGCTTCCTGAGGCCTCCTGCTCTGCAGAGGTTCACTGCAGAATCAAGTCATAAAGATCTTTCCATTGCGGATTATTTTTTTCGATCAATTTCAGTTTCCAGGCCCTGTTCCATTTCTTGATTTGCTTCTCTCTGGTAAAGGCGCTTTCAGCAGTATCGTGTTGTTCAAAATAGACCAGCTGTTTGACATTGTATTTATCAGTAAACCCATCAGATTGATTGTTTTTATGCTGCCAGATTCGTTGAGGCAAGTTCGATGTTACTCCGATATATAAAGTGCCGTTTCGTTTACTGGTGAGGATATAGACGTAAAATTGTTTGTTCATCGAAATACCTTCTGGATTCCCGCCTGCGCGGGAATGACGCTGCGAACTATTCAATATTTCGTTATTACTTGCACTAAGAGGGCACTTCCTTTTTTGTATTTATTCTTCATTCCTTCCCCCTCCACCAAGAGGCTGCCATCCCGACTGCAGCAATCACCGCCGCGGCCTGAAACGATCGTTTCAAGGCTATCATAAATTGCGGAGTGTACTCCGGCACAAAATCCTTCATATCCATCCCTCCGGTCAGGCGGGAAAAATAGATTGAAAAGATCAGACCTGCCAGCGCTGTTCCGGCCAGCATACCCATGTTGCGGGCTGTG
>JAUWLT010000248.1 GCA_030613515.1 Desulfobulbaceae bacterium | reverse complement strand
GCCACTACCCCCTCAAGATAGCGTGTCTACCAGTTCCACCACTTCGGCACCCAAAATTTCGTATCTCTGCCCCTACTCTGCTTTTGGAGCCTCCGCCTGCTCTGCACTTTCTGCTGCCGGCATGGGGATAGTTATCGGGGCAGTGTCTGCTGCAGGCGCGGGAACTGTGGCCTGCTGAACCGGTGCGTCACTCATTACCGTTCCTGTACTCTTGTTTGCCGAGATGTAGGCCAGGGAAATGGAGGTCCCCATGAACACGATGGCCGCAAAGGTGGTGATCTTGTTGAGCAAAGGTACCGGCCCTTCAGTCCCAAACAGAGACTGGCTGGACCCGCCAAATGTGGCTCCAATATCAGCACCCTTACCGTGCTGCAGAAGTACGATACCAATCAGGAACAGCGCAACAAGAACATGTATGATAATAAGCAGTGTTGTCATAAATAATGAATAATCCTGTCAAAGGACTCGGATTGCAGTGCAGCGCCGCCCACGAGCGCTCCATCAATATCGGGCTGAGCCATGAGGCTGTCGACATTCTCCGGCTTAACCGAGCCACCATACAGTATTCTGATTTCATCGGCAAGTTTTTTCTCATACAGACCGGCAAGCACTTTGCGGATAAAAGCGTGTACTTCCTGGGCCTGCTCCTTGCCGGCCGTTTTACCGGTACCTATTGCCCAGACAGGTTCATAGGCCACTACAACCCGACTGATCCGATCGGAACCCACACCCTTGATCCCCTGGGATAGCTGCTCTTCAACAACTTTAAAGGTGGCTCCCTGTTCCCGTTCCTCAAGGGTTTCGCCAACACAAAGCACGGGCGTCAGGTCAAATTTCAACGCCCCCAGCAACCGCTGATTGACCATTGCATTATCTTCACCAAAGATATGACGCCGTTCCGAATGCCCCAGAATAGCCATACTCGCCCCTACATCCTGGAGCATAACCGGTGAAATTTCACCGGTGTATGCCCCTTCTTTTTCCCAGGCAACATTCTGTGCTGCAACCTTGACCGGCGAACCGGCAACCGCCTCTATTACTGCTGCAAGTGCGGTAAAAGAAGGTGCAATCATCACCTCACGGTCCTTCAACCCCTTACTCGAGGCAGCTACTGCCCTGCCGAGTTCAACGGCCTCGGCCACGGTAAGGTACATTTTCCAGTTTCCTGCAATCAGCGGTATTCTTGCCATATTGTTCTCCTCTCAGGGATGATAAAAAGTCAGAATTACTCTTCCAGAGCGACCACACCCGGCAGTTCTTTGCCCTCCATGAGCATGAGAAAGGCTCCACCGCCGGTGGACATATACGAGATATTCTCACTTTCCCCTGATTGCTTAACCGCGGCATTGGAATCACCACCACCGGTGATACTCAAGGCGTGCGATGCGGCCACGGTATGGGCCAGGGCCATAGTGCCGCGGGAGAAGGCGTCCATCTCAAAGGCGCCCATGGGCCCGTTCCAGATAATTGTCCGGGCATCGGCCAGAACCTCGGAAAAACAGATCACTGTTGCAGGCCCAACATCAAGGGCCATCCAGTTCTCCGGTATATCCTGAATAGTTACCTGCTTGCTCACCGCATCCGGAGCAAAGCGATCCGCGGCAATGACATCCACAGGCAGGTAGACCTTTACCCCTTTTTCAGCTGCATCGGTAAGCAGTTTACGCGCACTGTCCAGCAGCTCATCTTCGACCTTGGATACGCCGACTCCGTAACCCTGACTCTTGAGAAAGGTGTTGGCCATGGCACCGCCGATGAGCATGCAGTCAACCTTGTCCAGCATATTGTCCAGGGCACCCAGTTTACTGGACACCTTGGCCCCTCCGACAATGGCTACCAGGGGGCGAAAAGGATCATCAATGGAACGATGGAAATATTCCATCTCTTTCTGCAGCAGAAAACCAGCTCCCTTAGCCCCACAGTATTTCGGCACCCCGACCACTGAAGCATGGGCGCGATGGGAAACGGCAAAGGCGTTGTTAATATAGACATCAGCAAGTGCGGCCAACTGTTTGGCAAATTCTGGGTCATTGGCCTGTTCTTCGGCATGAAAGCGCAGGTTTTCCAGCAGTACAACGTCACCGTTGTTCATAGACCCGACTGCGGACTCCGCCTCCGGCCCGACACAGTCCGGGGCCAGCCGTACCGGTTTTTCCAGGATGCCGGCCAGGTAGTGGGCAACCGGGCCAAGAGAATATTTCTCCACCCGTTGTCCCTTGGGTCGTCCCATGTGGGAGCAAAGGATTATTTTTGCTCCCTGGTCCAGCCCATATTCAATGGTGGGCAATACTGTACGAATACGCAGATCATCGGTGATAGTTCCCGTCTCGTCCATGGGCACATTGAAATCCACCCGGATCAGCACCCGTTTGCCGGTAATGTCAAGATCCCGAATTGTTTTCATTCTCCCTCCAGTGATCCTTTCATGTTGGTTTGAATTAAAACCGCTGACTTCTGCTCTCCTGCCGCCGGGCTTGTCGGACGATCACACCATCCGTTCAGCCACTGACACGGTCAGATCACCAAGCATGTTGGTATAGCTGCCCAGCTCGTTGTCGTACCAGCCATAGATAACCGCCTGGGTAACAGGAACCTCAAGCACCGGCGGCACCTGGCCGGGTTCAAAGTTACAGCTCTTCACATGTTCCAGGTTGACACTGATGGAGGCGGTGCGGGTGTGGGTTTCTGTTGACTCGATCACTGCTGCAGCCTCGGGTGTACCGACAATATCAGAAGACACATTCTGTCCCGCCGAATATTCCAGGTAGCGGGTGGATGCAGCGTACTCCTTGTAAATATTGTTGATCAGGGCACGCTTGACCGGATTTGCCAAATCATCCTGCAAGTTGAGCACCAGTACAATCAGAGAACCTGTAGATGTGGGCACCCGCACTGATTCCGCAATAAAACCGATGGACTGCATCTCCGGGATTACCAGGGCCAGAGCCTTGGCTGCACCGGTTGTGGTCAGAATAATGTTGTTTAAAATTGAGCGATTCTTGCGCAGGTCGGTAGCCCCGGCAGACGGTACACTGTCGAGCACATTCTGACTGCCGGTGGCCGCATGTATAGTGACCATGGAGGCGGACAGCATACGATCGGCCCCGAAATGATCCATAAGCGGTTTGATCATATAGGAGAGACAGGTCGTGGTACAGGAGGCCGCCGAAATAATGGAATGCTGATCCGGTTTGTAATCGTCATCATTAATACCCATGACCGTGGTAATGGCATCCTCAGACAGATCAAGCCCCTTGGACTTGATCTTAAAGGGGGCGGAAACCAAAACTTTTTCGGCCCCGGCCTGGAGATGGCCGCGCACCGAGCCCCACCCTTCCTCTGCATCGGCTGTTGGATCCTTAAAAACTCCCGTGGTGTCGGCGACAATGCGAACACCGTTTTCCTGCCATTTAATGTCCTTTGGATTGCGGGCTTCACGCAGCACGGTTACAGGAACGCCATTGACTGTCATGGTGCCTGCGGCCTCATTTAAATCTTCAATTACCCGCCCACCCTTATGACCATGCAGATAGGTGGCAAGCCTGCCGTAGCTGGAATCCTTTTGAATGGTTGCGGCAATATCTTCCAACCCTGTTCCCACCTGGCGACCCAGGTTGACAACGATTTCCGAAAAAAACTGCCGGGAAACATGATGCCAGAGGGAAAGTTTACCGATTCTGCCAAGGCCGTTAATTCCGAGTTTCATGGTT
>JAUWLT010000104.1 GCA_030613515.1 Desulfobulbaceae bacterium | reverse complement strand
GAGGGAATCCTGCACCTGGTCGAAACCGCAAAGCCGCTGGCGGAATATGTTTTTTCAGCACTGGTACAGGAATATGGGTTTACCCTGTCCGGGAAAAATCGAATTATGCAGGAGCTGGCGGAGTTGGTCCATGAGGCTTCCGACCCGGTCCAGCAGGAACTCATGGTTGCTCATTTCAGTGAAAAACTTGGGGTTTCACCGGCCCGTTTTAAAACCGGGGTTCCGCAGATCAAGCGGCCTGACCCGTGGCAGCAAGGAGCGGTGGTGAGCTCGTTTTCCCGGTTGCCAAGGAAACAGAGGCAATTGGCTGATTTTCTGGTGCTCTATCCGGAATTCCTGGAAGAGCTACAGCAGGGCGGGTTGGAAGAAGTGGTCTGCGAGCCTGCCGTGTCAGAGATTATCAGTTGCCTGCAACAACTTACGACTGATGGTCCTTTCATGCCTGAGCAACTGCTCTCAATGCTGTCCGGAAAAATGGAACGGCAATATATTGCAGACCTGCTCATGCGGGGCCCGGTAGAAGGATCTGACCAGGAGCTGCAGGGGCGTGAACTTTGTGACGAACTTCTTGCCTGGCTGAAAACCACTCAAAGGCAAAAGGATGGAGCAGATCTGCAAGAGCAGATCAGCGAGGCCCAGCAGGTAGGGGATACTGAATTGCTGCTGGAATTGATGAGAAAAAAGCAGGAAGTCACAAAAAATAATTCTATAAATGTGGATAACCTGTTGAAAAAAGAATAAAATCTGGTACATTTACGAAATCGTACTTGCAACAGGTGATATCAAATAATGAGTTCTTTTCAAGAAAAATAGTTATTCTAGGTAGTTGTCAGGGTTCAGCTGGAATGCAGTATGGGGATTTCTGTGTATGCTGATAATTATTTATTCATGTTCAGTTCCTTGTCAAGTGACTCTAGTTGATGAATTATCAGTCTTTTTTCATCTTTTTGTAGACAAAGAGAGGGGGATATCAAGATGAAAGGCTCAGCTGAAGATTTAACAGATGTAATAAAAGGTGGCTTGGGCACGGCGACCATTGTTGGAGATCGGCGAAAAGGCCGTGACCGTCGAGCGAGTGACCGGCGTCAGAGAGGCACAAGCGTTGATCCTATGAATATCTACCTGCGGGAGATGGGGGATCTTACCCTGCTCAGCCATGATGAAGAAATCCAGCTTGCCCGTATGATTGAAGAAGGTGAAGCACGGGTACAATATGGTGTTCTCCGCCTGACCCTTGGTATTTCCGCCTTAACCGACCTTGAGAATGGTTTGCGCAGTGGAAAAATGCGTATCATCAGTGTGCTTAAGGGGGTGTCGGACAACGATGAAAAGACTCTGAACGCCATACAGGAAAAATTTCTGGTCTGTATTGAAAAGGCCAATGAGCTTGATGATAAACGGGGTGCACTTTATAAAGAACTCAAAAAAGTCGTCGGGGATGTAGATGAAGAGGAGCGGCTGGTCCAGGAAATTTTGGCCATCGGACTCGATATTTCCGGTCTGTTTAAGAATTACGCTCTCTGCTCCAAGGGGATTCTTTCGGTGGCCGATGCCGCCAGGGAGCTTGGCTATAAGTTCAAGAGAGTACGGGTTAAGGCCCGGCAAGAGGCCATGCTTGCCGCTCGCAGGGAACAGGCGGATGGTGACAGTGCAGAGGATATTAGTTTTGCTGAGCTGGAGCGGCGTATCACCCTTGAGCTTGCTGAAACCATAGGCGTTCGTTACCGCACCTTTAATGATATCCTCACTGATATTGAAATCGGAAGAGAGACTGCCAAGCAGGCCAAGGAATCACTGGTTCGCTCCAACCTGAGGTTGGTGATCTCTGTTTCCAAGAAGTTTCTTAACCGCGGATTGCAGCTGCCCGACCTGATCCAGGAAGGGAATATCGGGCTCATGAAGGCGGTGGAAAAATATGATTACAAGCGCGGTTATAAATTTTCTACTTATGCCACCTGGTGGATTCGCCAGGCCATTACCCGAGGTATTGCCGACCAGGGAAGGACCATCCGCCTGCCGGTTCACATGATTGAAACCATTAACCGGATGTTGCGTTTCTCCCGCGATTTCCAGCGAGTGGAAAGCCGCGAACCAAGCCCTGAAGAGATGGCCGAGCAGCTGGGCACGGATATCGGCAGGGTCCATATCGCCTTAAAGACAGCAAAGGATGCAATTTCCCTGGATGCCCCGGTGGGTGATGAAGAGGATACCATGCTCAGCGATTTCATTGAGGACCATGCTCATCCCGATCCCCAGGAGGCATCGGTTACCGAAAGTCTGAAACGCTGCCTCTGCAATGTAATGGGATCACTTACTCCACGTGAGGAAAAGGTGTTGCGCATGCGTTACGGTATTGAGATCGGCTGTGACCACACCCTGGAGGAGGTGGGCCAGTGTTTTGCCGTAACCCGTGAGCGGATCCGGCAGATCGAGGCCAAGGCACTCCAGAAATTGCGCCATCCGACCAGGAGTGACGATCTGAAATCATTTATGATCGATTAGCAGCATCAGTTAAGCTAATTGCCGGCGGATGCGAGACGACATCAAAGACTGGTTGACCCTTGTCTCTCTGCCCGGTTTTGGTTGTGGTCTGATCCACCGGCTGCTTGATACATTTGTAACGCCGGGAAATGTGCTTGCGGCAGGTAAAACTGTTTCCCGGGTGGAAGGCATCGGCAGGCAGCTTACAGCGGTTTGCACCGATCAGCCCCTGCTTGACCGCGCCCGTTTGTGGGCGGAACAGGAGTATGAACGCGTCAGCGCCGCTGATATTCACCTGCTCTGCTACTCTGATCCCCGCTATCCTCCCCTTCTCCGCACGATCCATGATCCCCCTGTGCTCCTCTACTTAAGGGGAAATCTCGATTGTCTGCACAAACCATCTGTTGCCATCATCGGTTCCCGCGCCGCCACCAGTTACGGGAAAAGGATAAGTTCCATGCTGGCCGGTCAGCTTGCTCGTGCCGGGATTGCCGTTGTCAGCGGGCTGGCCATGGGGATAGACGGTCATGCCCATGCCGGCAGCCTTGAGGCCGGCGGTGACACTGTGGCAGTACTTGGCTGCGGGGTGGATGTGGTGTATCCCCGCTCTCATACCGGCTTGTATGAACAGGTTAAAGAACGCGGGCTACTGGTCAGTGAGTATCCCCTGTCCACCCGGCCGGACGGATTTCGTTTTCCGGCCCGAAACCGGATTATCAGCGGTCTGTCCATGGGGGTAATCGTGGTTGAGGCAACGTGTAAGTCAGGCTCCCTGATCACAGCACGCCTTGCCCTGGACCAGGGCCGGGAGGTGTTTGCCGTACCCGGCCGGATAGATTCCAAGAAGAGTGAAGGAACTCACCGGCTGATCCAGCAGGGCGCACACCTGGTGCAGTCTGCAGATGACGTTATAGAAGAATTGCAACTGGCTGTCTCCATGCACCAGGTCGAATCTGCACCGCAAGCGGAGGTGACTCCGGAAAAATTGTCCGGCCCGGAAGAACAACTGTTTGGTTGCATTGACGTCTACCCGGTGGATATTGATGAGTTGACTGCTAAAACCGGGATTCCGTCCGGTTCGCTCCACGATCTGCTGCTCCGGCTTGAACTTAAAGGACGTATCCGGCAGCTGCCCGGGCAGCAGTATGAGAGGGTTTGAGAGTTGACAGTGGATAGTGGATAGTGGATAGTAAAGAACTATTGTTTGACTCTCAACTATCCACTCTCAACTCTAACCTATTTAATTATGAATACAATGATGATTGCCCCGTCCATTCTGTCGGCGGATTTTTCACGGCTGGGTGATGAGGTGCGGGCAGTGGAAGCGGCCGGGGCCGAGGTCATACACGTCGATGTGATGGATGGCCATTTTGTCCCCAATATTACCATCGGGCCACTCATGGTGGAGGCGGTGCGCCGGATAACTGATCTGCCCGTAGATGTACACCTGATGATCACAGAGCCGGATCGGTATCTGAAAAATTTTGCCGATGCCGGTGCCGACTGGATCACAGTTCATGTGGAGGCCTGTGTCCACCTGCACCGGACCCTGCATTATATCCGTGACCTGGGTAAAAAGGCGGGCGCGGTACTCAATCCGGCCACCTCGCTGTCAACGCTGGACTATGTCCTGGAAGAACTGGACCTGGTTATGCTGATGAGTGTAAACCCGGGCTTTGGCGGCCAGTCCTTTATCGAGTCAACTCTGGAAAAGATCAGAAGGCTACGGGCCATGCTTGACAATGTCAACCCCGGAGCAGGCATAGAAATTGATGGTGGAATCAGCCCCGGGACCATTGCTCGGGTGGCCGAAGCAGGGGCCAACATTTTTGTGGCGGGTTCTGCGGTGTATGGCCGGGATGATTACGGGGCCGTAATCAGGGAAATGAAAGAACTTGCCGGATTTTAAAGAAATGTTGCATTCTGGAGGCAATTATGGAGTATAAAGATTTTGTAGATCTGCAGGCTGTGCAGCGACTGCAGCAGCTGGCGCAAAAATCGTATAACCTGGCCGGATCAGGGACATTGCCGCCCGAGCGTATTTCCGGTTATAGCACTTCCGCGTGCGGATTTGATCTATTGTACTCTACCCAGCGCATAGATGACCAGGTTTTGGATGAACTGCAAAATCTTGCCGATGAAGCCGGGCTGGTGAAGCAGTTTCAGGCTATGAAGTCCGGGGCGGTAATGAACCGGATTATCGGCCATGACAGCGAGAACCGGCAGGTGCTGCACACGGCCTGCCGTGACATTTTCACAGACAACCCCCTTGCCCCCGAGGCCACCTCCCAGGCCAGGGAGCAGATGGCCCGTCTGCAAACCTTTCTTGCCGACCTTGACAGTTCCGTTGTCACCAATGATAAGGGTGAACCCTTTACCACCATGGTGCAGGTCGGAATCGGCGGTTCAGATCTCGGGCCGCGCGCTCTGTACGTGGCCCTGCAGCGCTACCATCTGCCCGGGCGCAGTGCACGATTTATTGCCAATGTTGATCCCGACGATGCGGCTGCAGTGCTGGCGGACCTGGATCTCTCCCGTACCCTTATCAATGTGGTATCTAAAAGCGGTACGACTCTGGAAACCCTGACCAATGAGCAACTTGTCCGGCAGGCACTGGCTGCTGCCGGCCTGAACCCGGCCCGTCACATGATAGCTGTGACCGGTGCGGGCAGCCCTATGGATGATCCGGAAAAATACCTGGCCTCCTTTCATATGTACGATTACATCGGCGGCCGCTATTCCGCCACCTCCATGGTGGGCGGTGTGACGCTTGGTTTTGTGCTGGGTTATGATACTTTTAAGGAGGTCCTGCGCGGTGCCCATGAAATGGATGTGGCGGCAGATACGGGTTCAATCAGGGAAAATCTTCCCCTGCTCATGGCAATGCTTGGGATCTGGAACCATAATTTCCTGGGCTGTGCGACTGTTGCGGTACTGCCGTACAGCCAGGCCTTGCTCCGTTTTCCCGCCCATTTGCAGCAATGTGATATGGAGAGTAACGGCAAACAGGTTACCAGGTATGGCGTGCCGGTTCGCTGGCAAACCGGCCCTGTTGTCTGGGGCGAGCCGGGAACGAATGGTCAGCATGCCTTTTACCAGTTGCTGCACCAGGGCACCGAGATCGTGCCGGTGGAATTTATCGGATTTCGTAACTCGCAGTATGAAGCGGATATCAAGATCAAGGGGACGACTTCCCAGCAAAAATTGATGGCCAATATGCTTGCCCAGTCACTGGCAATGGCCCAGGGCAGGGATCATGAAAATCCGAACAAAAAATTTTCCGGCAACAGGCCAAGCTCTCTGCTGATCGGAGAGCGCTTGACTCCTTATGCAATGGGGGCATTGCTCGGGCTGTATGAAAACCGGATCGCCTTCCAGGGATTTTGCTGGAATATAAACTCTTTTGACCAGGAAGGGGTACAGCTTGGTAAAATTCTGGCAGATCGCATTCTGGCAGAGCTTGTCCCTGAAAAAGATGGCGGCCGGAAAAAACTTGCACCGGATGCACCGGAAATCTCCCTTCTCCGTGCCGCAGGTTGTAATGAATGATCATTCATTATTTTGCTCAAGATGCCACACCGGTAAGAGCTAACGCTTTTTTGTTGACAAACCCAGCCCTTCTGTTTATGGTCGCGGACTGAATGAGTATTCAATAGGGTAATGTGTAACCGTATTGTCTGAAACGAACGCATTCCTGGTGGAATATTTCTACATTTAACGGTATTTTTTACCTAAACAACATTTAGCGAGGAGGAACACTGATGCCAAAGCATGATACGCCTATGCTGGACGAGCTGGAAAAAGGCCCGTGGCCGAGCTTCGTCACCGACCTGAAGCGCCAGGCTGAGACCCACGACGAATGCTGGGACATTCTCGGTCAGATGGAGATGTCCTACAGAGACAAAATCACCCATTGGAAACACGGCGGAATCGTAGGTGTTTTCGGTTACGGCGGTGGTATCGTCGGTCGCTACTCAGACCTGCCGAAGCAGTTCCCCGGCGTTGAACATTTTCATACCATCCGTGTCAACCAGCCTTCCGGTCTGTACTACTCAACCGAGAACCTGCGTGACCTGATGAACCTCTGGGACAAGTACGGTTCCGGTATGACCAACATGCACGGCTCCACCGGTGACATGATTTTGCTCGGTACCCGCACCGAGAATCTTGAGCCGCTGTTCTGGGACCTGACCCATGATTTGAAGCAGGATCTTGGTGGTTCCGGCTCCAACCTGCGGACTCCTTCCTGCTGTCTTGGTGAGTCCCGCTGTGAGTGGTCCTGTTTTGATACCATGGATATCTGTTATCATCTGACCATGCACTATCAAGATGAGATCCATCGTCCGGCCTTTCCCTATAAGTTCAAGTTTAAATTCTCCGGCTGCGCCAACGACTGTGTTGCCGCCATTGCCCGTTCCGACTTTGCTGTTATCGGTACCTGGAAGGACGACATCCAGATGGACCAGGCTGCAGTAAAAGAGTACGTTGCAGGCAACTACCCGGCCAACGGTGGTGCCCATAGCGGCAAAGACTGGGGTCCTTTTGACATTCAGAAAGAAGTTATAGACCTCTGCCCCACCGACTGTATGTGGATGGAAGGCGATGAGCTGAAGATCGACAACTCCGAGTGTACCCGCTGCATGCATTGCATCAACGTTATGCCGCGTGCCCTGAAACCGGGTAAAGAGAAAGGTGCAACCATCTGTGTCGGTGCCAAGGCCCCGATCCTTGATGGTGCCCAGTTCGCTACCATGGTTATTCCGTTTGCTAAAGTATCCAAAGACAATGACTACGAGAACATCATCGATTATATCGAGCTGATTTGGGACTGGTGGATGGAAGTTGGCAAAAACCGTGAGCGTGTAGGTGAGACCATTCAGCGTATCGGCCTGCCCACCTTCCTCTCCATTATGGAAGTTGAGCCTATGCCGCAGCATATTCGTGAGCCGCGTTCAAACCCCTATATCTTCTGGAAGGAAGAAGAAGTCCCGGGTGGTTGGGAGCGTGATGTTGTTGAGTTCCGTAAACGGCACGCTGCCTAATAATCGTTAACCGATTTTACTGTAATTGAACTATTTACTCTATAAGGAGATTGTATAATGGGTTACGATCCTAAAAATCCCATGGAAGGTCGGATCACCGACTTGGGACCGCATAAATACGACACTATGCTGCCGCCCGTCATAAAAGATAACTTTGGCAAGTGGCAGTATCATGAAATTCTTGAGCCAGGCGTGCTGGTACACGTTGCCGATGGTGGAGCCGAGTGCTTTACTGTTCGTGTTGGTTCTCCCCGCTTGATTTCCATCGAGCATATTCGAGAGATGTGCGATATTGCAGATGCCCACTGTGAAGGGTACCTGCGTTTCACCACCCGTAACAACGTAGAGTTCATGACCGACTCTAAAGATAAATGTGATGCCCTGATCGCTGATCTTAAAGGTCGCGGCAACAAGTTCCCCATTGGTGGTACCGGTGCCTGTGTGACCAACATTGTTCACACCCAGGGTTGGGTTCATTGCCATACGCCTGCAACCGATGCCTCCGGGCCGGTTAAGTGTGTTATGGATGACCTGTTTGAATACTTTGGTTCCCATAAGCTGCCGGCCCAGGTGCGTATCGCCCTGGCCTGCTGTCTGAACATGTGTGGTGCTGTGCATGCATCTGATATCGCCATTCTCGGTGTCCATCGTAAGCCGCCGATGATCGATCATACGCGTATCACCGGTGTCTGCGAGATACCGCTGGCAATTGCCGCCTGTCCGCTGGGAGCTATTAAACCGGCAAAGGCTGAGGTGAACGGTGAGCAGGTTAAATCCGTTAAGGTTAACGCCGAGCGTTGTATGTTCTGTGGTAACTGCTACACCATGTGTCCGGCCATGCCGCTTGCCGATCCGGAAGGTGACGGTATTGCGATCCTGGTTGGCGGTAAGGTTTCCAATTCCAAATCCGCTCCCAAGTTCTCCAAGCTGGTTATCCCGTTCCTGCCCAATACGCCGCCGCGCTGGCCGGAGACTGTTGAGGTCATTCACAGGATCGTGCATGTCTATGCCGAGGACGCCAATAAGTACGAGCGTCTTGGTGAGTGGGCCGAGCGGATCGGTTGGGAGAAGTT
>JAUWLT010000050.1 GCA_030613515.1 Desulfobulbaceae bacterium | reverse complement strand
AAAGCCGACCTGTATTAAGGGCTGTCCCATCCGAAATGATATTCCTGCCTTTATTAAACTGCTCCGTGAAAAGAAATTTGAAGAAGCGTATTGGAAAGTTCGTGAGACCAGTACCATGCCGTCGGTTTGTTCGCGGGTCTGCCCCCACGAATTTCAGTGTGAAGGCCGTTGTGTCCGGGGGAAAAAGGGAGACCCGGTTTCTATCGGCATGCTTGAGCGATATCTCACCGACTGGATGGTTGCTAACGGAAAAACTTTGAGTAGTGAATGTGCACTGCCGAATGGGCGTAAGGTAGCCATTGTCGGTGCTGGTCCCTCCGGCATGACGGTTGCTCATATCCTTGCTCATCAGGGCTATCAATGTACGATTTTTGAGGCCTTGCCCGTTTTTGGCGGTATGCTTGCTGTCGGTATTCCCCATTACAGACTGCCGCGTGATATTATTGGTGCAGAACTTGCCTCATTGAAAAGTTGCGGAGTGGAAATCAAGTTAGGTGTGACCATCGGCCGAGACAAGACGTTACAGCAACTCAAAGAAGAGGGGTATGAATCCGTCTTTATCGGGACCGGAGCCCATGAGAGCCGCAAACTCGGTATAGAAGGCGAAGATGGGACCGAAGGTGTATTGCACGGGGTGGATTACCTGCGCCGGGTACTCACAGGTGATGACGTCGATATTGGAAGTAAGGTCGTGGTAGTCGGTGGCGGCAATGTGGCCATCGATGTAGCTCGAACAGCTCTGCGCACAGGCTCTGAAGAGGTGTTTATCCTCTATCGACGAACCAAAGAAGAGATGCCGGCTTCTGGTGCTGAAATTCATCATCTTGAGGAAGAGGGGGTCCGGACTGAATTCCTGGCAGCTCCTGTGAAAATTCATGCTGAAAACGGTAAGTTGACCGGGGTCGAATGTATCAGGATGGAACTAGGAGAACCCGATGATTCCGGCCGACGCCGTCCGGTTACCAAAGAGGGGTCTAATTTTGTTATCCAGGCGGATTCAATCATCCCGGCCATAAGTCAGAATGTCAACCATGACGCTGATAAGGGTACGGATCTGAAACTCGAATCATGGGGGACTTATACCGTGAACCCGAGGACCCTGCAGACTTCCGTCGAATGGATTTTTGCAGGGGGCGATGATGTATTAGGCCCGCAGACCGCTGCCAAGGCTGTATACCAGGGCAAGGTGGCTGCCGAGTCCATGCAGTGTTATATGGAAGGTAAGGATTTGGAAGAGGGGAGGGAGTTGACCTGCTATATGGTTGACTGGTAAAAACAGCAGGTTAAAGGCTGTAGCTGTTTAGGGGCAGGATATGCCACCCGGATTTCCAAAACTAACAGCTTTTTATAGCTATAGCCTAAATAACCTATCAAGTCACTCGCCCTTGCCGGAAACGGCAGGGGCGTTTTGCTTTACAACTGGTAACTATTCAGGAGGGCCTCATATTCGGAGTCTACGCTTACCTGTTCTTTGGGTCTTTGAAGCATACTTGTGCTATTCGAGAAGGCCAGGTAAACGAGTATACGAGACTCCGAAATGGGCAAAGGTGAGGTGCTCCTGAATAGTTACTATAACTGCAGTGCTGCTGTTCTTCGATGCTCAATAAAGGTGGCAACACCGGCAGCTATCTGTTCAGCTATGGCCTGCAGATAGGTGTCATCCGCGAGCAGTTTTGCTTCTTTGGGGTTGGTGATAAAGGATATCTCAGCCAGCACTGCAGGCATTTCCGCACCGATCAAGACATAGAAAGGTGCTTGCCTTACACCGAGGTTCATTGGGCTGTAGTTGTGTTGCTCAAGACCGGTAACCAGGCTTGTCTGAACAAATTCAGCAAGCTGTGACGATTCTTTGATTTTCGCATTCTGCATCAGGTCGGAGAGGATATCCTGCAGTTCACTGATGTTGTGTGTTGAGGTGGCATTTTCACGGGCAGCAACCCGCATGGCCTCTGCGTTGGTTGCAAGGTTCAAGTAAAAGGTCTCAACTCCTTTTATTGATTTCTGCGGGTGGGCATTGACGTGGATGGAGACAAAGAGATCGGCATTTTTTGTGTTGGCAATGGCGGTCCGTTCCTCCAATGGCAGAAAGGTATCACTGTCCCTGGTCAAGAGCACCTCATAATTATGTTTTATCTCCAGGACCTTCGCTGTCCTGCGGGCCACGTTTAGAACAATATCCTTTTCTTTAAGGCCAAAGGCCATTGCCCCGGGATCCTTACCTCCATGACCGGGGTCAATAACAATACGCCGTACTCCGAGGCCAAGCTGCTGGGCAAGAGACAGGCCGGCCATGTCGGATGATAGTTCTTTTGGACCGGTTGTTGCTGAGGGTTTGACCTTTTTCCTGTCCTCCAGAGTAATAAATATTTCCTGTTCAACGCTTGATATAATTTCAGGTTGTATAATCGGCAGCTCTGTTTTTTGGGCAGGTCCTGCAGCGGGTTCTTCTATTTCAACAGCTGTTGCCACATGATCTTTCTTTACTCCGTGTACATCTACAACAACCCGAAAGGGGTCTTTGAGACTGAAAATTTTGTAATCGGAAATGGATTCAATATCAAGAACTACCCGTACCGTTGTGTCGTTAAATTGTCCGGGGCGAACCTGTTTCAGCAAACCGTCCTGGATGGGAACCGGAGAACGATATTTTGCTGGTATGTAGCTCTGCTTGAAGTCAATATAGAGGCGTCTGGGCTGATTGTTATTCTTTTCAAGCAGGCTTGCGCTGTAATTGACCGGTGCAGAGGCACGGATAACCACACGGGTGTAACTGTTGGAAGACCAGTGCTGGACGGGCAACACATTGACAAGATCACGGGCAGCTATGGAATTTGCTATCGATTCCGGCAGCTTGATATCGTGATTTTTGGCAAGCTCTTGCAGCTGGCTGACGGCCTGGGCTCTTTTGTCCCCCTTTGGAAATCGTTTGATTACTTTCTGGTAGAATTTTGCGGCCTGGGCAGGATTACCCTTGTCAGTCAGTTCAATGTCGGCAATGGTAAAGAGGGCATCATCAGCCAGGTTGCTTTGGGGAAAGATTGATTCAATATCAATGAAATGATTGATTGCTTCGTCAATATCAATGGGTTGCTTGAACTGCTGGTACATGCGGCGGTACATCCTTGCCATCATGTACAGACAGGAAGGGGCGAGATTGCTTTTCCGGTCAGCCAGGTAGATTCGGCGGAAATTACGGATACCGCCCAGCCAGTTGCTCCGGTCCCGGCCGATGGCAGGATCCCGTTCCAGCTTGTAATAGTAGTCCTTTGCCGACTTATACTGTTGCTCTGACTGAGTGGTTGGATTATTTACCGCCTTGTCACCAGGAGATGTGGCCAGAGAAGAGGAACCAGCCGGGAGCAGTACCAGGATCAGCAGGAAAAAGAAGATACCGGTATAACGTAGGCATTTGTTGTGCATCAGGCGGACAAAAGGCATAATCTTTCGATGAACGGTATCTCCGGAATCTGTTGTATAAAAAATTCTTTTGGAGGAAGCTCTTCGTTTATTCAGGAATTCATCGTTTGTTGTGGCTGTAGACTGAACAAATGGTCCATCTATGTTAATTGCTTGAACTATACTCTATTGGCTGGAATTGGTAAAATAATTTGTCCTGCTACGCCCTTCCTCTTACGGTTTCTGCTTCATGAGTTCAAACAACTGGTAGAGTAGTTCATGGGCCTGTCTCGGAGAAATATCATCAGGGTTAACTGAGCGCATTAACTTTCGCAGAGGATCGTCTTGGGGCTGAAAAAGCGGTAGCTGGCAGGGCTGCTTTTTCTTATTGTATTCATCAGACGATACTATTGTCGGTTTCCCCTCGGCCGTGAACTCGCCCTTTTCGATATTTGTCAGGATTTCATGGGCTCTTTTGATCACGTGGTCGGGAACCCCGGCAAGTCCTGCCACTTCAATACCATAGCTGCGGTTGGTCGCTCCCTTGACCAGTTTGTGCAGGAAAATAATGGTATCGTTCCACTCCCGGACCGCAATGGAATAGTTTTGTATCCGCTGATGAATGGCAGCCAGGTCGGTGAGCTCGTGGTAATGGGTGGCGAACAGGGTTTTGACACCACGGCCGTTTTTGTCGGCAAGTTCTTCGGCCACGGCCCAGGCAATGGCAAGACCGTCATACGTTGATGTACCACGGCCGATTTCATCCAGGATAACGAGGCTCCTGTCGGTTGCATTGTTGAGAATGTTGGCGGTTTCATTCATTTCTACCATGAAGGTTGACTGACCGCGGCGCAGGTCATCCATGGCACCAACCCGGGTAAAGATACGGTCAACAATACAGATTTCAGCGTGATCTGCAGGCACAAAACTGCCGATATGGGCCATGAGAACGATAAGAGCAGTCTGGCGCAGGACAGTCGACTTGCCGGCCATGTTCGGACCGGTGATAATAAGCAGTTCATTTTTTTCCTGGTCCAGGCTGACATCGTTGGGTACAAAACGGCCCGGCTCAAGGGAACGCTCAATGACCGGATGGCGGCCTTCGGAAATCGTTATGGCGTGATTATCAACAATTTTTGGCCTTGTGTAGTGGTAGCGGTTTGCTGCTTCGGCCAGACTGACCAGGAAATCAACCCGTGCAATCAGGGAGGCCGCTGCCAGTAATCGATCACTCTGCGATGCAATTTTCCGGCGGATGTCAATGAACAGTTTGTATTCCAGTTCCAACCGTTTTTCCTGGGCCGTGGAGATTTTATTTTCCAACTCCTTGAGCTCGGGTGTTATAAATCGTTCCGCATTGACCAGGGTTTGTTTGCGTATAAAATCGTCCGGCATGGTGGTTGCCTGAGTCCGACTGACCTCGAAGAAATAGCCGAATACCTTGTTAAAACCGACTTTCAGCCTGGCAATGCCGGTGCGCTCCCGCTCTTTGGCTTCAAGCCCCAAAATCAATTTTTTCCCGTCGCGAAGCAAGACAATAAGTTTGTCAAGTTCTGCGTGATAGCCTTCCCTGATCAGATTGCCCTCACGCAGGGTTATGGGGGCGTCATCCCGGATGGCGGCATGAATCAGCTCATGCAGATCTGTAATAGGGTCAAGCTTTGTGCCGATGTTGTGCAGTAAACCGGTTTGAGTTGAGGCGAGCAGTTCTTTCAGCTTCGGCAGGCGGCCCAGGGATAGTTTCATGGCATCCATGTCCCGGGCATTGCCATGACCTAACACCAGGCGGCTGCAGAGCCGCTCAAGATCATAGATGCCGTCTAAGTGTTTCTGTAGTTCCCGCCGCATTCCCGGTTCGATCAGCAACAGTTCAACAGCACCAAGTCGTGATTGTATTTTTTTCCGGTTCCGGAGTGGAAAGAGCAACCGTTGCCGCAGCAATCGGGCACCCATGGGGGTGGAGGTCAGGTCCAGGACCCAGAGCAGCGACCCCTTTCGTTTACCCCCGATAATGGTCTCGGTCAGCTCCAGGTTACGGCGTGAGGATTCGTCAATGATCAGGTAGCCGGAACGGGTCAGCGGCTGCAGCTGCTTGATAAAGGACAGGTCTGTTTTCTGGGTTTCCTGGATATAGGTGAGCAGACCGCCGGCTGCACGGATGCCGGCCTGCATGTCCTGACAGCCGAATCCGGCCAGGTTGCTGACCTGAAAATGTTCAACAAGGGTTGTCAGGGCGTTGTCATATTCAAAGCAACTTTCCTGGCGCGGTGTTATGCAGAGACCACCCAGAAGGGTGGTGAGGGTATTGGTCAGCTCGGGAAACTGTTCCAGCTCCTCTGTCGCCATCAACAATTCTGCCGGCTGCATACGGGTGATCTCGTCGATGACCGGATCAAGGTTGTTGCCATGCAAGGGTAACTCGCTGATGAGAAAGTTGCCGGTGGAGACATCAAGAAAGCTCAAGCCCGCAGAGAGTATTTTTTTGCCCTTGTGGTCAACAGAGAGAGAGCAGACAAAGGTGTTGATTTTTTCATCTAAGATCTGCTCATCCGTGGTCACGCCCGGGGTGACGATGCGTACCACCTCTCGCTTGACAATGCCTTTAGCCTGTTTCGGATCCTCGGTCTGCTCGCAGATCGCCACCCGGTATCCGGCCTTGACCATTTTACCGAGGTAACTGGAAATGGCGTGATAGGGAACACCGCACATTGGGACCTTGTTGGTATCATTCTTGCTGCGCGAGGTCAGGGTGATCCCTAAAACCCGGGAGGAAATCTCGGCATCCTCAAAGAACATCTCGTAAAAATCACCCATACGGTAAAAGAGAATGGTATCCGGGTGTTGCTCCTTTATCTCCAAATATTGCCGGAGCATGGGCGTCATCTTGACCTGTTTGTTACCGCCCATGGCTTTAGTTTTCTCCTGGGAGGAGCTGCTGGAAATCCGGCTCCAGCAGTTCAAAGGTGCGGCTGATATGCTCAGGAATGGTCCTGATGTCTCCGGTTACGGTCATGAAGTTATGGTCTCCCTGCCAGCGCGGCACTATATGAAAGTGGAGGTGGTCGGTAATACCTGCCCCGGCAATCGTGCCTAAGTTGAGACCGATATTAAAACCGTCCGGCTGCAGGTGGCGACGCAGGATAGTACAGCTCTGTTGCAGCATCACCATGATGGCTTGGTTTTCTTTTAGGGTCAAATCAGTGATATCGCCCACATGCCGCCTGGGGGCGATAAGCAGGTGTCCGTTGGCATAGGGGAAACGGTTGAGCATGATCACGGTTAAGGGGTCACGATAGAGCAGCAGGAATTCGGGGTCGCACGTGGTGTTACCAGGCGGCTCAAACAGGCAACCGACAATTTTTTGAGTCCGGCCAAGTACATGTTCCATCCGCCAGGGAGCCCACAAATTTTTTGTATTTGTCATGAAAGCTGTGGAACCTCGTGGATGGTAGCTTGCAGCACGTTGCCGACTTCAAGGATACAATAGGTTCCCGGGGCACCGTACCTGTCGGTGGCCTTGAAACGTCCCGGGTTGATGATTAGCCTGTCTCCGACCCGGTGGCAGACAGGCCGGTGGGTATGGCCGTAGATCATGCAGTGGACTTCAGGAAACAGGCTCCAGAGTGCGGATTCAATGTCATGGCCCAGTCCGGCACCGTGGGTGAGTCCGATGCTGAAATTACCTAATTGAAAACTGAGCATGGAGGGCAGGCTACTGTAGGCATTGCCATTACACATATTGCCGTGCACGGCAAACACGGTTTTATCATGAAATCCATCCAGCAGGGAAATGTCGGTCAGGTCACCGGCATGGATAATGGTATCGCATTCGGCGAAACAGTGTTGCACAAGTTTTTGAAAATTCTCGTTCAGTCCCATCAGGTGGGTGTCTGAGAGTATGCCTGCCCTGATCATGTGGCTCTCGGTTTTGGTAGTAAGTAATGACAAGATGACCAATTTTACAATTTAAAAGAGTTGCCCGATATTGACAAGAAAAGATACGGAAAGGTTGCAAAAAACAGGACCATCTCGTAACATGAAAACAGAAAGGAATAGTGAAAAGGAATAGGGAACAGGAAAGAACGTCAGGCAGCACTTTTCCTCTTCCCTATTCCTTTTCCTGTCTATTTAGCCAGTTAACTCATATCTCAGGGTAGTTGCCATGTACAGTGCATCAGATTTGCGCAAGGGGCTCAAGGTTCAGCTTGACGGTGAGCCGTATATTGTTACTGACTTTGATTTTTCCAAACCGGGTAAAGGCCAGGCGCTGTATCGTACCAAGATGCGCAATATGATTACCGGCAACCAGTTTACCCAGACCTATCGCTCCAATGACAAGTTTGAAAAGCCGGATCTTGAGGAGCGCACTATGCAGTTTCTCTACTCCCAGGGTGACGAGTTTCATTTTATGGACACCTCGTCCTATGACCAGATCTCTCTGACCCGGGACCAGATGGGCGATAACATCAATTTTTTGATGGATAACATGGAGGTACAGGTTCTTTTTTTTGGAGGAGAGCGGCCCATAGATATCACCCTGCCCATCTTTGTCAACCTGGTCGTGACCCGTGCCGATCCCTGGGTGAAGGGGGATACCTCGGGAACGGACACCAAACCGGTGACCGTTGAAACCGGTTATAAGCTGCAGGTGCCGCCCTTTGTTGAAGAGGGAGATACGATTCAGATTGATACCCGTTCCGGTAGTTATATGACCCGGGTGAAGGAATAAGGGCCTTCCTTACAGTCCCTAATAGTGAGCGCATAAGATGCTGACTCCGAGAGGCCTGCAGCAGCGTTCACATCTGCTGCAGGCGGTGCGGAGTTTTTTTTTCTCCAGATCCTATCTGGAAGTTGATACCCCCATTCGTCTCCCTGTCATCATTCCTGAGGCGGAAATCATCCCTATACAATCCGAAGACTGGTTCCTGCAGACCTCACCGGAACTGTGCATGAAACGACTGCTGGCCCGGGGGTGTTCGCAGTTGTTCCAGATTTGCCACTGCTTTCGCAGGGGAGAACGGGGCCGGTTGCACCAGCAAGAGTTTACCATGCTTGAGTGGTATCGGACCGGCTGGAGTTATGTTGAGCTCATGCATGAATGTGAGGAAATGGTTCGTGCAGTAACTGCACAATTGGCTGCTGAGGAAGATGCACAGGCAGATATTTCGATTCATCGGGCGGGGAAAGAGATTTCTTTTGCATCTCCCTGGCAGCGTATGACCGTGCAAGATGCTTTTCAGTGTTATGGTGGCATGTCTGCCGGTGAGGCTGTGGGCAAAGGCGTGTTTGACCAAATTCTGGTAGAAAGTATTGAGCCCAATCTTGGCTGGCAGCGACCGGTTTTCCTCTACGATTACCCGATTGGACTGGCCTCACTGGCCCGTCAAAAGGACGATAACCCGGAGGTCGCGGAACGTTTTGAACTCTACATCGGAGGCGTCGAGCTTGCCAATGGGTTTTCTGAGTTGACTGATCCGGAAGTTCAGCGACAGCGCTTTGCCCGTGAGATCGGCAGGGCAGGGGATGGGGACACGCAACAATCCATGCCGGAAAAATTTTTACAGGCCCTTGCCGATCTTCCCGACTGTGCCGGGATTGCCCTTGGCCTGGATCGGTTGTTGATGATACTTGTTGGCGCCCAAAATATTGCAGATGTTCTGCCTTTTTCCGAGAGTGATTTGTAAATCAGCGTTTGTTTGTAGAAATAGTTGTTATATCATGTCATAATGGCAATGGATAAGGGTGTTCCTGCTCGCCGGGAACGGAAACAAATTCCATCTCCGGGAGTAGCAGGGCTGTCAGTGTTTGGCCGTACACGGCACCGGTATCAATACCGATTTTGTTTTTCTGGATAAGGGGTTTTTTGTAGACCGTGTGTCCGAAAATAACCGGTTTGCCGAAATCATAGGAGGATCGGATAAATTCGTCCCTGACCCAGAGACACCAGCCACGGGTTTGCCGACTGAGATGAACACCGGGCTGCAGGCCGGCATGGACATAGATACCATGCCGATCTTCCCATAATAATGGTAAGTCATAATAAAAGGAAAGATGCTTCTGTGGAATGTGTGAACGAATGTCTGTGGGCGGCATGTCCATGGGCAGGCCGTAACTTGTCAGTGTCTGGATGCCGCCGACCTGTAAAAAGACAGAATTGTCCAGGCCTGCAAGGTACTTGAGCAACATGTATTCATGATTGCCGAGCAGGGTGATAACATGTGGTCGGTCTTTTTTTAGTTGCAGGATCAGATCAACAACTTTTTTTGAGTCCGGTCCCCGGTCAACATAATCACCAAGAAACACAATTGTGTCTGCCCGGTTTTCAACCTGTGCGAGCAGGGTAACCAGTGCGTTGAAACAACCATGGATATCGCCAATGATGCAGGATCTGTTCATTGCTGTTATCTGCGTGAAAGATTCTAAAGGGTATATTTACTATTTTAGCGGTTTTATTTAATAAAACTTAATCATGGAAAATCAGCAACGTCAACAGATAAAGAAATATTTAGATCTCTTCGTTTTACACTGGAAGCTGATTGCTGTCTGTCTGCTCGTTGCAATGACACTGGGACCGGCATTGTACCTGCGTATGCCCCAGGTCTATCAATGTGAATCTCTGCTTAGTTATGAGCGTCAGCAGATTAATTCTTCCCGCATGGCTTCGGAACAGGATCATCAACAGTTGTGGGACACGATTTCAACCCTGAGCAATGCTGTTATCAATCGTAACAATCTCGAAGACATTATTATACAGTTTGAACTGTATATGGGCTCCAGGCAACGTCTGCCCATTGAAGATGTCATTGATATGATGCGTGAACATATCCGGATCACTTCATCTACCCGTGGCGACACCTTTACCGTTTCTTTTGAGGGGCAAGACCAGAACAAGGTCATGCAAGTGACTAATAGCCTTGCTGCAAAATTTATTGAATGGAATGCCCTTACCCGTGATAATGATGAACTGAGCCGGCATTATGATTTTCTCGAGTCGCAGAACCTGCAGGCTTCTTCAGTGGAACACCTGGACCGTAAACAAAAAGGCAGTAAGTTTAAGATTGTTGATTCGGCCGTTTTTCCGGATAAGCCATATAAACCAAACTTTTTGATAATATTCCTGATCGCAGTTGGAGCCGGCCTGGGAGGCGGAGCCTGCCTGGTCTTTATTAGGGACTTTGTCGATACTTCCTTTATGGATGCCTGGGAAATAGAACGTTATCTCGATATCCCTGTTGTCAGCTCCATCCCTTACCTTGAACGACAAGATGAGGCCGGCAAAAAAAGAAAAAAGATAGTTCTCTGGTCTGTCGGTTTTTTACTGTACAGCGGATTATTGCTGGCAGCTCTTGTTTATTTCTGGCAACAGGGACGGATAATTCTCTGAACCATTGCTGTTGCCTTAGGGTATAATCCTCCTGTTGTACGGCGAGGTAACAGGCTATAATTTCATTTTAAACGACTCTATTGACCATTTGTCATGTATACTAAATATTACGGTTTTTCCTCGACCCCTTTTGACCTGACACCAAATCCTGATGTGGTGTACATGAGTGAATCACATCAGGAGGCCTTGGCGATTCTTCGTTACGGAGTGGTGGGCAAGAAGGGGTTTCTTGTGTTGACCGGTGATGTAGGGACAGGGAAGACGACTCTGTTACAGGCCCTGATTCATTCCCTTGAGATGGAGATACACCTGTGCCTGATCAATAACCCCACTTTAACAAGGGATGAATTCTTTTCTTTCCTGGCGCGGAGTTATGGACTGATCTGGGAACAGAACAAGGCCTTCTTTCTGATTGAGTTTGCTGAATTTCTAAAGAAATGCAGCCAGGATGGCGAACGGGTCCTGCTCATCGTCGACGAGGCCCATGTTTTGAGCGTTGGCCTGCTGGAAGAGATTCGCCTGCTGTCTAATCAGGACGCAATGGGACAGGATGTACTGTCGATTTTTCTGGTTGGCCAGCCTGAACTGAACACATTGATGAGCAGCGAACGGCTGCTGCCCCTTCGTCAACGGGTGGGCATACGATTCCACCTTGAGCGATTTTCCCATGAGGAAACCAGACAATACATTTTTTACCGGTTAAGAAAAGCAGGGGCCAGCAATTTTAATATTTTTTCAGACGATGCTGTTGACTCAATTTTTCAGGTCAGCCAGGGGACGCCAAGACTCATCAACATTGTGTGTGACTATGCTTTATTGTCCGGCTTTTCACGGGGTGAACCCATAATCAATGCTGAAATGATCAGGGAATGCGTACAGGATCTCCAATTTCCAGGTGAAGAAACTCCGCTGCCTTTGGCAGCAGAGCTCAAACCTGCGCCCAGCGGGCCTTTATCAGCAGAGCTCAAACCTGCGCCTAGCGAGCCTTTTCCGGCAGAGCTCAAGCAAGCTTCCAGCGGGCCTTCCTCAGTAGGGAAAATTTTGCTCTTTATTATGTTGCTGGCCGGCCTGCTTTTGTTATGTGAACTGCTGCTTTTGGGAGGATAGCGTGGGTAAGGTTTTTAATGCATTGAAGAAGGCCGGCGATGAGACAGTCGTTGCTCGCGAGGCGGATTCTGTTGCACCTGAACAGCACCCTGTTGCAAACGAAAAAAAGGAAAAGCTCTCCCGGCAACATAGCAGTGAAGAAAAAAAAGCAGCACCTTTAATTTTGGAACGTGGTGACTGGGATGAGCGCTTAATGCTGGCCACAGCTGTTAGCGGTTCGGTGGTTGAAAGTTTTCGTACCCTGCGTACCAGGATATTACACTTTGAATCGGGTAAAGCTGTCAAGAATGTACTGGTTACTTCCGCAGCACCTGGGGAGGGAAAGAGTTTTATCTGCGCCAATCTTGGTTTATCTTTTGCCCAGGGCTTGGACCAGTATGGTCTGCTGGTGGATTGTGATTTCCGCAAGCCTTCTCTGGGAAAGCTGTTTGGACTGACTAATGAACGGGGCCTGGTGAATTATCTGAGGGATAATGAGGAACTAAGCAGCTTGATAACAGATGTGGGTGTAGATAAACTCCGTATTATTCCTGCAGGCCCACCGACTGTTAACCCAGCTGAACTTCTTGGCTCGGAAACGATGGAGAAGCTTATAGGGGAGTTGGGAAGTCGATATGATGACCGTATTGTTTTTTTTGACAGTCCACCTCTGCAGGTTGCCTCGGAAACGGCAATACTGGCTAAACATGTTGATGCTGTAGTGCTGGTTGTCAGATGGGGAGCCGGCAGGCGCGAGCACGTCAAGTCTCTTGTCGAGTTGTTCGGCCGTGAGAAAATTGTTGGAGTTGTTTTTAATGCCTATAAATCAAATGTGTTAGATAATAAAGTTTTTGGATTTTATGAAAATAAGTACGATTTTTATTGTGACAACTAGGCCATGAACCTGGAATAATGTAAAAAAGAGGGGAGCTGAGCTATGGGTTCAGCTCCCCTCTTTTTTGTAAGAGTTCTCCAGCACCCCGCGAAGTCTACACTTATCTGAACAAATATGTGGTACTGGTAAACTCGTACAGTTCCGGAGATTAGCCGAGTTGATTGCACACCCTGGAACTATTACCTCTTTTTATGATACATTGTCTGGATACCCAGGTGTCGTTACCTATGCAGGACTTTTAACCATAACTAAAAGGTAATGATGAGTGGTGCAGATTTATACGCAGTTTACCCGCATTATCTTTAATATATCCAAAGGTATATTCGACCTTGATTTCTTCCTCATCAAGCTGGGTAAAAAAATAATTTCCCATGGCCACGGCGTAATCCCCGTGCAAAAAAGTAGCAGCATTCTCAAAACGTACTTTCATCCATGGCTGGATTGCAAAACCGTGGTCTTCGACAAATTTTTCATTGCCGGCAACAAAATACGACAGGGCCTCTTCCCTTGTCAGCCGAAACTGCTTATCTGCAGCCTTGGTCGGCTTAAAAAGTACCGGGCCTGATTGAAAGGCATACAGGGTATCAATGTGGTCTTCAGCAACCTTGCTATAATCACCTCCATCGATATACACTTTCCCTATGGCAACAATCCCTTTACCCCAGGACTGCTGTGCCTGATCAATTTCTTCAGCTGTGATCTCACCTGCTTCTGCCGACGCTGCTTGTCTCATCCTTTTTCCTCCTTACGTTAATAAACAGTGAACAGTCATTTTTTTAAACAGCTTTTTTTCTAATACGGTAAAAGCCTACAACAGCTTTTCGATTTTGACAACACCATTGGACAGGATATATCATGAACTGATATGGGATAAAAATATTACAAAATCAGGTTGTTATAGGTCGACCCCCGGATGAATCTCTGATTCAGAACCAACGCCTTTCCCCTTGACTTTATTGACAGGAGCGCTATGAGTTAGTGCCGCTTACGTTAAAAAGAATTTTTTCCACAAGGACACAATAAGTTACCGCTGTAAGGGGATCAGGCATCTGTTCTCCTCTGCACAAGCCGGAAGTAACTCCGTCCAGGTGGAATCATTTCACATTTTTTTATTGTTTTGATTTTGTTTTAAGGAGGGAGCAACATCATGATTTTTAAATTTTTTCCATTTCTTCTCTGGTTTAAAGGGTATAAACTGGAGGTATTCAAGCTGGACCTGATGGCCGGTATCACGGTTGCGCTGGTTTTGATTCCCCAGTCCATGGCCTATGCCCAGCTGGCAGGACTTCCAGCGTATTACGGCCTTTACGCCGCTTTTTTGCCACCCATGGTGGCAGCACTCTTTGGTTCCAGTCGTCAGCTCGGCACCGGTCCGGTTGCCGTTGTATCCCTGATGTCGGCAGCATCCCTTGAACCGCTGGCCACAGCCGGCTCTCCGGAATTCATCGCCTATTCCATCGTACTGGCCCTGGTTGTCGGTATCTTCCAGTTCTCCCTTGGTGTGCTGCGCCTGGGAATGGTGGTTAACTTTCTTTCCCATCCGGTTATCAACGGTTTCACTAATGCCGCAGCCATCATTATTGCTTCGTCTCAATTCTCCAAATTTTTCGGGGTCTACGTAGACAAGGCGCCTCA
>JAUWLT010000151.1 GCA_030613515.1 Desulfobulbaceae bacterium | reverse complement strand
TTTTTATAGAACAGATAAAGTGAAAACTCAAGAAAAAACCTTCATTTTAGTGGCTACATATTTTTATGGAACATAGCATATATACTGTATAATTATAGATAGTTAGCTTACTTTTTGGCAGCTTTTCTGGGGGAAGATCCGATAAAAAGTAGCTATCGATAATAGAGGCTTGGGCTACCCATCGTCTGCATGACCTGGTACAGGTTACGACGGAAATCTCTTCGGTCCCAGATGCCCTGGATATGGCCGCGTTTGAGGGCATTTATAGCATTGTGGTAATCCGGAGGGATGTCGATGCCCGTGGTTTCCAGGATGACCCGTGGTCCGGCAAAGCCGATACGGCAGGAACGGATGGCGAACTGATAGGGCGAACAGCCCAGGAAAGATGCCACCGGTCCGGCATAGGAGTTGTTGTCGTAGATAACGACATACAGTCCACCTGCGTCGATATATTCCCGTACCGCCATGGTGCACTTGGGCATCTGGATAACCCCCAGGGTGCCCTCCTGGATCCGGATGCCACCCGTAGTGTGGACGTAGGCAAGCAGGGGTCTTTTTTTACGTTTGGCGATTTCGCAGGCCTCAACAAACTTTTCTCCCTCTGCCGAGCCTACTGTTCCGTTACGGAAATCGGAATAGAGCATGGTCACCACCAAGTTGATATCCTGGACTTTTGCGTGAAAAGTGAGGTTGGCACTGCCCATGCCTGTTTTGGAACGCGCTAACCGCAGTCGTTCATCAAAGCCCTCATAGTTAAGAGGGTTGCGTGAAAAAATCTCGTTGTTAAAGATCTTGACCGAGTCCGGATCAAAGATATTTTTTAAATACCATTGGTACTCAAGCGGGAAATGATGGCCGCAGGTCTCACAGACCCCGCAGAACTCACCGTACAGGTCCGGAATCCACAGATCCTGGCAGCCGAATTTTTCAGTATTGGGGCAGGTGACTGTCCGATCTTCATTGGCCAGCGGGCTGGTATATGTGTCGGTCAGTTCAAGGGGATCCTGTACACTGGTCTCAGGGGCTGGAGGTGCAGCAATGGCAGGCGGTTTGCTTGCAGGTTTTCTGTCTTCCCGGCCGAACATTTTGTTATAGGTGGAGGTGAAAGGGGAGGTCAGCCGATTGACCAGGACCGAGGCCTCGCCTGAAATCTCCTTGATCACCTTTTGCATCTGTTTTTGTTGAGTTTTCAGCACATCATAGCGAAAGGTGTACCAGAGTTTTTCCGTGGTGGAGTGCAGGGACTTGAACATGCTTTCCCCAGGCATGGTGTGACCGCCGAAACCATACAAGGCCATTTCCCGGTACTTCCTGGAACGATGGGTCAACAACCGTTTTGTCTCTTTTGGATTCAGGTCCCAGGGAATGTCGATCTGCGGGGCCTCTTCCGGATTTTCCGCTTTTTTCTTCTTCACCTCATAGGCCCGGAATCCACGTACGCTCTTGGTTCTGAGCACCACTTCGTCCGTTGCCCGGATGATTTCGGAGCGGATACGGGCAAAGAAGTTGAAGTCGTCACTTTTAGCTCCCAGCGGCGGTTCCTGAATGATACGGTCAATGGTTTCCAGACGCAGGTTGTCGGCCGCCGTGATATTGAGCTGACGGGCACATGTTTCAATGAGCTCCGGCGAAACCTTTCTGCCTTCCTTTACCCTGCCCTCAATGGCTGCCGCACCCTCAGGGGATATAACCGAGTAGTATCCATGGGAGAACATGAGACGGAAGTCGCTTAACCCCACAGCCTCGGCACCTCCGGAACCTCCTTCGGAGATAACAGAAATCATGGGGACCCGCAGTTTGGTCATGGTGTACAGGTTGCGGGCAATCTGCTGGGCAGCACCGGGATACTCTTCGACAGGGTAGGACCCCGGTGTGAAGATGTAGAAATGGATGGGGATTCCCTCGGTCTCGGCCACCTTCATGTAGCGCATGGCCTTTTCGTTGCCCCAGGGCTTGCACGAGCCCCCGTTGCGGAACTCTTCACCGTGGCCGACTTCCTGGCCAATGATCATCACCGGTGAGGTGTAAGGTTTTTTCTTGATCCGCCGTACGATGTTGGCCTTGGCAACCACCATGGCCGGGTCAATATTGGCTTCGCCCTCGCCGCCGAGTTCCGTGTACTCTTCGTATACGTTTTCCAGGATGTCTTTTAAGGAAAAGCGAAGCGGCGAACGTACGATTCGCACCCGTTCCATGGGGGTGAGGCCTTCTTCACATCGTTCTTCCAGAAAGCGAACGGCATCGTCTAATTTTTCTAACGGAGCTCTGAAATCTGCTGTATCCAGATCAAAAATAGAATCTTTAAGCTGCTCGGCTTCATTACGAAAATTTGCCAGATTTCCCCAGTTTTCCGTGTCTTTGATGTGGATCAGGTAACCGATGCGCTGCTCAACGTCCTGGAGTTGTTTGAGAAGATAATTCATAATATATACTGGCACCATGCGCATGGCATGGATTGTAACCATCTGTTATTTAAAGGACAATCAGGTAGTATTCGTTTTACTAAAAGGTTAACAGGTGGTCAAGGTTTTCACGGAGATAATCCAGGTTGGTGATAATGGGGCCACCTGAACTGCCATTTCCCTCAATGGTGGTTGTCCCGATAAATTCCCGGGCCCGTTCTTTAGCCTGGTCCATATCATCACCCCATACCAGGGCCAGAGCCAGGTTCGGATCATATTCGCTGGGGATAGGGTAAGGTCGATCAGTCGGGACATGGCTGTACACCGCCGACCATTCATACTGGGGCAGATCAAAGCGAGTGATGGTGCCGATCCAGGGAGAAAAATCACGCTGGGTGTTTTCTGCAACGATGCGGAGTTCAATACTCGCCCCCTTAAATGTAACATCGCTCTGCTCAAAACCCATGGGTTCACCAAGGGCCAGCCTGATCTGTTCCCGCAGCAGGTTGGGGTGTTTGTCATGTAAGTAGCTGAGTCGGGCCGAGACATCGTTTTCCACCTGGATGCGGGTGTTGACCTCCAGAAGATAAGGATTGCCGTTACGACTGACGATCCATTCCCAGGTACCCACGTTGTCGTACTTGACATAGTCGGCCAGTTTCAGGGAGTACTCGATTATGTTGTCCAGGATCTTGTTCGCATCAAAGTCATAATCAAAGCATGAGGCATGAAATCCCGGTGCGGCCTCAATACGTTTCTGGCGGCCCGTGGACTGGATGGTACAGTTCCGGGAGCCGAAGTGAATACGTTCATCGTGACGTGAGCAGACCAGCTGTATTTCAATGTGGTTAAAGTCTCTTAACCGTTGCTCAATGAGCACGCCGCCATCGCCGAACTGACGTTTGGCATAATTCTGTACCTGGCGGTACACCCGGCGAAACTGCTCAATACGAGTAACCTCTTCAATACCCATGCCCCCGCCGCCGGCTGCCGCCTTGATGAGTACGGCCGGTTGTGGTTCATTTATTTCCTCCTGGATATCAAAGATATGCTGGGCAATTTCTTCTGCCTCCATTTCATTATAAATTGGGGTTGATGTGCCGGGGATGGTGGGGATGTCTAACTTGTTGGCAACCCGTTTGGTGTTGATCTTGTCACCCAGGTCCCTGATTACCTCCCAACTCGGGCCGATAAAGGTAAGGGATCGGTCGCGGATGGTTACCCGGCGGGCAAAACGGTAATCCTCAGAGAAAAATCCATATCCGGGATGAATGGCGGTACACTGGGTGTGATCGGCCACGGCAAGGATATCATTGGGATCTGTGTAGCTTCTGACCCGCCAAGCATTCTGATTCGTACCGTTGAGTTGGTTGCGCTGCACATGTTCCGAGTCGCGGTCGGCATCTTCATAGACGACCACATAATCAAGGTCAAGACTGTTGCAGGCCTCCATGATACGGATAGCAATTTCTCCGCGATTAGCGATGAGTACTTTGCCTTGCACGAAAAACCTCTTACTCTTCTATTTGTCTATGATAAAAGCGGTCTTCGCAGCAGCCGTGAAGCTGACTGTTACAATGGATGAATAAATGAAGTCCGCGCATAATTTTTCCAATATAACCTGCTACTCTACTCCACCTGCCCTTACTTGCAAAGTCGTAAAGTGAAAAGTGAGTTGCATACAGGTGTCAGTCGGCCATAAGTGCGTCGACCAGGCGGAAAAATCTTGACTTTCTTCACCGATTCCCTACTTTCATGGTTAGGGCCTGTGCAAAAAACTTGTGTAATATTGTAACACTTATTTTTTTACAGGCGCTAACCCGTATTTCTCACAAATGATTTGCTGCAGGTAAGCGCAGACTCCGAAGTCGGTAAACACCACATCTGCGCCTTGGAGTCAACGCTTACCTGTATCCACGGCACTTTCCGACTTTTCGCGACGATTCTTGTGAGAAATGCGGGCTGAGCATTATTACCAACCTCCCTTAAATCATTAATCATTATGGCACAAATAACAAATGTTGCAGGCATTGCGGATGCAAACCTGGAAAAGTCGTTTTGGTATCGGTTGAAGTCCCTACTGGGTATCAAAGGTTCCCCGGATACCACCCGTGAACTTGAGCATGAAATTCAGGAACTGTTGGAGGACGGTGAGGAACAGGGATTAATCAGCAGTCATGAAGAACAGTTGATCAACTCCATTTTTGATTTCCGGGAGACTGTTGCCTCAGAGATTATGACTCCGACTGTGGAGATGGTCAGCGCGGATGTAACCAGCGAAGCGCAGGAGCTGGTACGATTGATCACTGAAGAGGGCTATACCCGGATCCCTATTTTCAGCGGCAGCCCGGATAATATCATAGGAATCCTCCACGCCAAGGACCTGCTCAGGATCTGCAACATGGCACCGGAAGACTCTCTGGAACTGAAAGATGCCCTCAACCCACCCATGATCATCCCTGAATCCAAACCGATTATCGATCTGCTGCGTGATTTTCAGTCTAAAAAAAATCATATGGCTATTGTCACGGACGAGTTCGGTAGTGTGCGCGGCCTGGTGACGCTGGAGGACGTGATTGAGGAGATTGTGGGCGAGATTGACGATGAGCATGACCAGGAAGAGCGCGAGCTCATGGTGGTTGATGAGCAGACTATTGTTGTGGATGCCAAGATCGAGATTGAAGAGGTGGAGGACCATTTCAGCTGCAGTCTGCCCGAAGGGGCCTATGAATCTGTGGGAGGGTTGATTATCCATCGCCTTGGCCGGGTGCCGGTTAACGGTGACCTGGTGAGCGTGGAGCCTCTGGCTTTTAAAGTGCTGGCAGCTGATCCCCGCCGGGTCCGCACGGTCAGGATTCGCAGGAGTTTATGATCTCTCAGCCGAATCCGGGCCATCCTTCCCGGCTTTTTTCTATTGCTGTTGCCGCTGCAACGGCCCTGCTACTGACCCTTGGCATGCCCGGACGTATTGGCTGGTGGCCTCTGCTCTTTATTGCTCTTACGCCCCTGCTGTCGGCTGTGCGCCGCTTGCCGCCCATGCGCAGTGGTTGCATGGGGCTGTTCTGCGGCCTGCTCTATAATATTGGACTGCTCTACTGGATCGTAATCGTTCTTGGCCGATATGGCGGGTTGCCGCCGTGGATCTCCGTGCCGGGCATGGCCTTGCTTGCCCTGTATATGGGCAGTTATTTTGCCCTGTTCTGTCTGCTGCTCAACTTGGTGATCAGGCGGTCAGGGTCGGGAAAAGGTTCAACTGCCCGCCTGGTATTGGCAGCGCCTATTCTCTGGGTGGGGCTGGATTTTCTGCGTAATTTCCTTTTCTCCGGTTTTCCATGGATGGATCTGGGGTACGGGTTGTACCGGCAACCGTTGCTGATTCAGGCTGCAGATCTGGGGGGACATCAGCTGGTGACCTTTTGTATTGTGCTGCTGAACTCCCTGTTGGTATGGTTAGTTGATCGATTTCCGAATCGGGTATCAGGCACTGTCGTGACGCGGCGTATCCCTGCAGTCATCGCCTGTGTCCTGCTGGCCTGTGTCGGTGGGTATTCATTTCTGCGTTTCCAACAGGTTTCCTCTGCAATGGAAACAGGGCAACAGACCGCTGTGGGCGTCGTTCAGGGCAATATCAGCCAGGATGAGAAATGGACTGCAGCCAGGAAAGAGGATACGGTTAACAGGTATCTTGCTCTGTCACGCAACACCCTGGAAAATCAAAATGTGGATTTGCTGGTCTGGCCGGAAACTGCTTTGCCCTTTTATCCTCAGCAGGACCCGTTGATGGGCAAGGTGTTTGATTTTGTCCAGGATGAGAACGTCAAGCTGTTGACCGGCGCACCGTATTTTGTCCTGAAAACGCAAAAAAAAGCAGGGCTGAAGCCTGTTGATTATTTTAACAGTGGTCTGTTAATCAATTCATCCGGCAAACTGGCAGGACGTTATGATAAACAGCATCTGGTCCCCTTTGGTGAGTATGTACCTATACGCTCGTACCTGCCGTTTCTGGAGCCGCTGGTGGTGTCGGTGGGAGATTTTACAGCCGGCTCTACCTATGAGCCGCTCCAGGCAGGGAACATCAAGGTCGGGGTGTTGATCTGTTTTGAGTCCATTTTTCCTGAAATTTCCAGGCGTGAGGTGGAGGCCGGCAGCAACC
>JAUWLT010000168.1 GCA_030613515.1 Desulfobulbaceae bacterium | reverse complement strand
AATCCGTGCTCCGCCAGGAAGGCGGGGTTAATTTTACTTTCGCCTTCAAAAGCAATGTCCTGCGCTGAAAGCAACTTTTCAACGTACTTACCAATAATATCCACCTCGATATTGACAAGGTCCCCCTGTTTCAGCAGACCTAAGGTGGTCACGGCCAGGGTATGGGGAATAATGGATACTGAAAAACGGTTGCCGGTACAGGAGTTCACAGTCAGACTGACCCCATCAATGGTAATCGACCCTTTCTCAATAACATATTTTGTCAAGCCTGCATCAAGAGAAAAGGTAAACAGGGTGAAATCTCCAGCCCCGCGTCGCTCTTCCACCCTGCCCCGTCCATCCACATGACCGCTCACCAGATGACCACCCAGCCGGTCGGCCAGACGCAGGGCCCGTTCCAGATTTACCCTGCTGCCCACTTCCAGGGAACCGAGTCCGGTACGGGACAGGCTCTCCGGCGAGACATCGACCAGAAACCTGCGTCCCTGAATATCACGGGCAGTCAGGCAGGTACCGTTAACCGCTATGGACTCCCCTTCCTCGGGATCCTCAAGAGCAAACCCGGCCTCCAGACAGAAGACCATGCCGCCACCAGCCGGTCGCTTTTCAACAACCGCGCCCAGCCCCTGGATTATACCGGTAAACATCTGTTATGCAGGGCTCAGCTCTTCAGCCCGGGCAGCAAACTCTTCGGACATCCGTTTATGCTTAAAATTCTTATGGATAGAGGAAATGGTGCGGTAGGCATCAGACGCCTTCCGCTTCTCACCTTTTTCCAGATAGACCTCGGCAATGACAACCATAATATCGACCATCCCCTTGGGATTTTTGGTCAACTGGTAATGCTCGACCATGTCAAAGAGAATCTCAAGGGCCTTGTCCAACTCTCCCTGTTTTTTGTAGACCGCAGCAATTTTTTTATTGAGCGCCAGGATGGAAAAGGAATCTTCCTCTTTTTCACATATTGCGTAGGCCCGCTGGTAATTGTCCAAGGCGCTGTCATACTCTTCCCGCTCAAGGCAGACATCGCCAAGGCGGTCCGCAGCATTGGCGATCCCCTGCTCATCACCTTTTTCTTCAAATCCTTTCAAGGCATTATGAAAGGCCATGCCGGCCTGGGCGTACTCACCCTTTTTCAGCAGCTCGCGCCCTTCAAGGTAATCGCGCTTGGCTGGATCTTTTTTTAAGGCCTCATCCCTTGCCTTTTGCGGATCAACTCTGCCAAGTGAAGCCAGGGGCTGGATATTTGATGTGTCCATTGGTTATCTCCATAGTTTAGCTATCAGGTCTTAGGTATCAGCCTTGAGATATCAAGTGATTACATATACAGTGCATCTTGCAGAGTATATCGCAAAATCAAATAATGTTTTGTTTACTTTCGGCTGATACCTGACTGCTAATAGCTGATACCTTAATTATTTATATTGTTAACAGCCTCGCCGGCCAATGCCGCGACCGTAGTTGTAACAGGCTCACCGTTCTCGTATATGGTTATCTCGCTCAGATCGTTCTGCAGCCCCATGAGCTGAATTGATGCCTCTGTTGCCTTGATTCTGCCAAGCAGTCTGGCCATAAGTCCTCGCACGACAGGATTATCATGCTCAAGAAAATGAAAGGTGGAATAAAAGGGCGTATTACGGATAAGATCCAGCCTGGTGGCCGCAATCTCACCCAGGCCCCAAATCGCCGCCTCCCGGGTACCTTCATCACCCATAAAATTGAGCAGATGACGGGTAAAGGCCCCGTAAATATCAGGCCGGGCCGAAATAATGGAGCCAATGGTCTCCACCATACCCCAAGGCATGGAGGCGGAATCAGTGCTCGATTCAAAAAGCCGGTGCAGCATATCCGCAACCGGTCCAGGTTCCCTGGTTGCCAGCCGGGCAGAGACCTGGCCGATCAGCCAGGCGGTCTTGTAACGTTTGGCAGCAACTGGCTCGTACAAAAGGCGCTGCATGAAACGAAGGGTCCGTATGTCATCAAAACTCAGATCCACCAGAGCGTCAATATCACCGGCTTCCACCAGTTTTTTGACCATAGACTTGGAAGCTCTTTTTTTCTGTCGTTTCGGGTCCCGGGCCGGTTCAACCTCGGAAATCACGCCAACAGACGCATCAGTTCCCAGAGTCCCGATCAGGGCTGCCTGAGCTTCCTGTTTTTTCTTTTGCTCAAAGCGGGCAGCAATTTCCGCCATATCTTTGTGCAGGCGTACAAAGTAGAGAACACCGCGCACAGCCCGACCATCCAGATTGCGCTTGGGACATACCTGGTGGGTGACATCATCATAATCATCCACCCGGCCGGTGAGATAATCATCCTCGGGAACAAGCTCCCAGGCAAGGTCCCACTCGTCATGACAGGCGTAGACCAGGGATTCCACCAGAGCAGAACCGACATTATGACCGGTGGCGTCACAGGTGTACACAGCACCGCATTCACATTTGCCCACCGGGAATTCCGTCATCTTACGCTGGGCAGACTCGGTGGGACGACCAACGTCCATCCCGCAGAAAGGACACCAGGGCTTGACCTTTACTCCCCTTTCCTTTGCCATCAGTCTGCCGGTTTTTTTATAATTTTACTGGATTGCATTTTTCCGTGCTCTTTTACAGTTTTTCTTGCAAAGCCTGCGAAAAACGTGAATCCACAGAGTAGCCCAGCTCTTTTGCCTTATCCATGTTCTGCTTGGCCTCGACATAGTCTCCATTGAAATATAAGGCCACGGCAAGATTATTCCTGGCCATGGAATTATCCGGCTCAAGCGTCACGGCCTGACGGGCAGCCTCCACCGCCTTCTTATCCTCTTCCAGCATGGTATAGGCCGAGGTCAGATTGATCCAGGCCGTAAGCAGGTGAGGGTCGATCTGCACGGCCTTGTCATAACACTCGACTGCAGCCCTGGCATCACCCTGCTGCTGGCGGATCAGACCGATATTCACATGGGCCTCGGCCATCAGCGGGCTAATGGTCAGTGCCTTTTCATTGAGCTGCAGGGCACGATCCATATCACCCTGGTCAAAGAAAATAGCACCCAGGTTAATGTAGCTTTCCATTGACTGATCATCGAGTTCAATGGCCTTTTCAAGCTCACGAATGGCATCATCAATACGCCCTGCCTGGCGGAACACCAGACCAAGCTTGTGGTGGGCAATAACATTATCCGGATTGTCGTTACAGATTTTTTCCAACTCACTGATAACGGATTCCAGGGAAACTTCAGGTTGTGTATCATCTGACATGGTGTATTCCTTGCATTTTTTCAATAAATTGATAGCGCGCATGCGCGTCGGCAATAGGTAACCCATCACGGGGTTGCAAATATGTGGTTTCATGTACCTCAAACCTGTAATCGGTCAGAGGTGCTGCAGGTTTTCGTGATCGTGACTGACCGCAGGTAAGCAAACGAAGTGAGACTCCGATAGCCCCCCCTCTATGCAGACAGGCGCGAGCGCGGAAAGATGCGGTGCCTCTGATCGATTACGGCTATAGAGCGGTATATACTATAGACATAAATAAAACAGAGGCAAGGTCTAAATGAGATTTAGAATAGTCCTGCCGTAACCCGTCACAGGCACTGCAAATTCATGCGACCTGCCGGCCTTACCTGTTAAACTTATCCTCGCAGGACAAGACCTGCTCTTGTGCAGCCTCAACAAGTACCGCATGGGCGATTTCGATATCTTTACGAATCCGAGCTGAGAGTTCTGCAACAGAGCTGAATTTCTTTTCCCCGCGCAGATGACGCAGCAGGTTGATCTTGATAGGGTGACCGTAAATATCGTTATTAAAATCAAAAATATGGGTCTCAGCCACCAACTTATTTCCACCAAAGGTCGGATTATAACCGATATTGGAGACACTGCCGTATATCTTGCCGTCATAAATTACCTGGGTGACATAGACACCCTTTTTCGGGCAGAGATCCTCCTCTGAAACCTTCAGGTTGGCAGTGGGAAACCCCACCTCTTTACCACCCCGCTGCCGTCCCCGCTGGACCTCGCCGCGAATCTGGTAATAACGGCCCAGTAGTTTCCGCACGTCCCGCATTCGTCCGTCCATGACCATTTCCCGGATTTTGGTGCTGGAAACCAGCATACCGTCTTCATAATGGGCCTCAACCACAGTGACGGGAAAACCGTTTTTCTCCCCCTGTTTGCGCAGAAAATCAATATTGCCCTCACGACCACGGCCAAAGGCATAATCATAGCCCACCACCAGGTCCTGCACGCCGATAGTCCCTATAAGGATATTGTTGACAAAATCCAGGGCCGGAGTCTTGGCAAACTCGCGATCAAAGGGAATAATCACCAGCACATCAATGCCGGCAAGCTGCATCAATTCGATCTTCTGCTGGGTGCTGGAGATCAGTTTGATGCCATCCGGACGCAGTACCTCAAGCGGATGGGGATCAAAGGTGACCACCACGGAAGTGCCGTTGTTGCGGTATGCCCTGCCCACCACCTCACTGAACAGCAGCTGATGACCCAGGTGCACTCCGTCAAAGTTACCTATGGTCACCACTGCCCGGTCAAAAGGTGCCTTGATATCTTTTATATCTCTATACAGTTGCATATTCTTCACCTATAACGCGGGATATGTACCCCAACTGGGCAAAACTCGCAAACAGTTCGTGTAGCGTCCCAAAAAATCATTTTCCTTTTATCCGTTGAAATTATGGCCTGTGAGAAAAAGAAGTACTTGACAAAAAGCCCTCTTGCTATCATATTCACACCGCGTGCCGAAGTGGCGGAACTGGTAGACGCGCTAGGTTCAGGGTCTAGTGGGCGTATGCTCGTGGGAGTTCGACTCTCCCCTTCGGCACCAGTAAAAAAATTAAGGGCTTACAGTATATTTACTGTAAGCCCTTTTTTTGGTTTTTATATTGTTCGCGAAGGTTTGGCGAAAGAATTACATCTTTATTATTCCTAAGCTGAACAAATATCTCTGTGTTGTACTAACATTTGAATGACCAAGTAGCATCATAATCTGGAAGAGTGGAACATCATCATTCGCCCAGATACTTGCCCTTCTTCTCCTTAGACCATGCCAATTCCATTTCGGCTGTCCAAGGCTTTTTACTTTGCTCTCTAAAAATCGAGGATAGGCATTGTGTTCAAAAACTTTTCCTTCCCCTTTCTGCAACCATTTAGGCTTCGGGACAAAGCGAGGTGTTTCTACCGAATTTCTGCTCTTTCGAGTATATAGAACCACTATGTTTTCTCTGATATCCGAGTAGTCCAGATTAATCACTCACCCACTCTGCACCCAGTCTCATAAACAAAATCAATCAACCTCTGTTGCTCAGAATTGCAGGCCTCTTTAACGGCTAAAATCATTTCTTCTGTAGGGATAAACTTTATCCGTCTATCTTCTGGGAGTTTAGACAGCCCGTCACATGGATTTTTTATATCTACCCCAAAGTGTTTAATGGCGTGATTAAAGTTGGCCCTTATAGTGGCAAACAGTTTATTCGGTCTAGAATTGGTTAACTTTTCTTTTTTGCATCTTTTAACCTCCTCCAAAATAATATCTGATACCATTTTTTTAGTTACCTCAGAGGTTTGAATATCCCCCCATGCCTGAATAACTTGCTTGCTTAAACGCTTACAGTCTTCATAATATTCCTTGTTACGAGTTAATAAGAGCATATCTTAGTTCAGCAGAGGCGTGAGACCATGCATCATTCATCGAATCTAAAGTCTGTGGATTCGTGCCCGAGTTATTGGTGCAGAAAAA
>JAUWLT010000018.1 GCA_030613515.1 Desulfobulbaceae bacterium | reverse complement strand
AAATCCGTTGTCGGTGCCATCCGCCAGCCTTCCGGCGGTCCTACCATGAACATCAAGGGTTCTGCTGCCGGCGGTGGCCTGGCCCAGTGTATCCCGCTGACCCCGTTTTCACTGGGTATGACCGGTGACATCAATGCCATCATGAACGCCCATAACCTGGGAATGGTCGCCCTTACTTCCCGTATGCAGCATGAGTGCAACTATACAGATGAACAACTGGCCAAGCGTAACCTGAAACGTCTTGATATCCATCCAAAAAAGGTGGAATTCCGCTGGATCATGGACTTTTGTGCCCAGGCACTTCGTACTATCACCATGGGTCTCGGCGGCAAGATGGACGGCATGGCCATGCAGTCCGGATTTAACATTGCCGTCAGCTCCGAAATCATGGCTATCCTCTCCATTGCCAATGATCTCAAAGATATGCGTGAGCGTATCGGCCGGATCGTTGTCGCCTATGACAAACAGGATCGCCCGATCACAACGGCTGACCTGGAAGTAGACGGTGCAATGACCGCCTGGATGATCGATGCCGTTAACCCGAACCTGATGCAGACTCTGGAAGGCCAGCCGGTAATTGTTCATGCCGGACCGTTTGCCAACATCGCTATTGGTCAATCTTCAGTTATTGCTGACCGAGTCGCCCTGAAACTCGCCGACTACAACATTACCGAGTCCGGCTTTGGTGCCGACATCGGCTTTGAAAAATTCTGGAACCTGAAATGTCGTTACTCCGGGCTGAAACCCAATTGCGCAGTTATAGTTGCCACCATCCGGGCTCTCAAATGCCACGGCGGCGCACCGATTCCTGTTCCCGGCAAACCCATGCCCAAAGAGTACGAGGGTGAAAACGTGGCCTGGGTTGAAGATGGTTGCAAGAACCTCGTCCACCACATTGAAACCGTCAAGAAAGCCGGTATCAACCCTGTTGTCTGTATTAATGCCTTCTATGCCGACACTGATAACGAAATTGATGCAGTCCGGCGCATTTCCGAAGCTGCCGGCGCCAGGGCTCCCCTGTCACGGCATTCGGAGCATGGTGGTGACGGCGCACTTGAATTTGCCGATGCGGTTGTCGATGCATGTGAGGAACCCAATGACTTTAAGTTCCTCTATGATCTTGAGACCCCACTGTCCGAGCGTATTGAACGGATCGTCAAGGAAGTTTATGGTGGTGACGGTGTCAGCTATTCACCCGAGGCAACAACCAAGCTCAAACGTATTGAAGCAGATCCGGAGATGAAGAAGATGACCACATGTATGGTCAAGACTCACCTCTCCCTGTCCCATGACCCGAAACTGAAGGGAACCCCCAAGGGCTGGACGCTGCCCATCCAGGATATCCTCACCTATAAGGGTGCCGGGTTTGTCGTTCCGGTGGCCGGAGCCATCAGCCTGATGCCGGGTACGGCATCCGACCCGGCCTATCGTCGGGTTGATGTTGATGTCGAAACCGGTAAGGTAAAAGGGGTATTCTAAACGCTTTTTATCTATATTTTTGTGTATATGGATCAAAAAAGCGTTGCTCTTTTGACCCGTTTTTTTTTTTGTAGTATAATAAACAAGCTAACGTACAAATATTCTTTTAATTACCAGCAAAACTTAACTCAGGCAGAGGACGGTTTTATTTTTTACAGGAAAAAGGTGCGTGGATAGGTTTTCACCACTCCTCTGCACTTTTCCTGCACCTGCGGAATTCAGTCCCCTCCCTGTCCAGGAGCAAGCTGCGCTTTAGTGGTGATCTGAATATTATTTATCACTTCAACGGTTGGAAGAAATCTTCCCAGACATTTTATGGTCATCAAAAAATCCTCTAAACGGGCTACCAAAAAAACAGCCCTGAAACGAAGAACCGTAAAAGATCAATCCGGTGCCGGTAAACTCAAAATCGGCGAACTGCTGCAAAAAGCCGGATATATCACTGCCGGCCAGTTTCTAGAGGCCAAAGCAGTCAATAAAAAAAGCGGGCAAAGGTTAGGTAAAATCCTTCTTGAGTCGGGAGTAATTGAACGGGAGACTATCCCAAACTTCCTGAGCAGGATGCACAACTACACGATGGTTAGCATTAAAGATGAGCCACCGAGTAAAGATGTGCTGGAGCTTATCCCCTATGAAACAGCCAAACGTTTCCTGGCCTTTCCGCTCAGGATTACCGGTAATACCCTGCAGATCACCATGGCCGAGCCCACAGACGCCCTTGAAGTGGAAGAACTGCAGAATATCACCGACATGGGCATTAACGTATGCGTATCAACGGCCCGGGACATCATTGACGCCTACCGAACCTACTACAAGATAGACAACGAGGAATATCAGTCTTTTTTCAGTTTTCAAGCTGACGATGAAGTAGAAGACGAGGTAACCCAGGTTGAAGACTTTGGTGCCCTGGTCTCTGATGCAGCGGACGATTTTGAAATTGAAAGTGGAACCATAGATGAAAGTCTCTATGACCAGTTTTCTGCATCTGATGCCCCAATCATCAAGCTGGTAAACGGAATTCTGGTCAAAGCGGTGCAGGACGGGGTCAGTGACATCCATATTGAACCATTTGAAAAGACTATGCAGGTCCGCTACCGTAAGGATGGCTCTCTCTACAAATCCATGAACCTGCCCCTGACCATTAAAAACGCCCTGATCGCCCGCATGAAGATTCTGGCTGACCTGAACATCACTGAGCGCAGGGTTCCCCAGGATGGACGTATCAAGATGCGGATGGGACGCAACAGGGCGGTTGACTTTCGAGTCTCCACCCTGCCACTGCTCTATGGCGAAGGAATTGTTCTCCGTATCCTTGATAAAGGATCCCTTAATGTTGATCTGACCAAACTCGGTTTTGAAATGGGGACCTTTGAGGTGCTCAAACGCTGCCTGAACAGGCCCCAGGGAATGTTGCTGGTCACGGGTCCTACCGGTTCCGGTAAAACAGTAACTCTGTATTCGGCCCTGAATTCCCTGAACAGTGAGACTATCAAAATTCTTACGGCCGAAAACCCGGTTGAGTTCAACTTCAGGGGAATTAACCAAGTCAACGTCAACACCGAGGTCGGTATGACCTTTGCTGCTGCGCTCAAGGCGTTTCTGCGTCAGGATCCGGACATTATCATGGTTGGTGAGATCCGTGACCTTGATACCGCAGAAATTGCCATGAAAGCGGCCATGACCGGCCATCTTGTTTTCTCCACCCTGCATACCAATGACTCTCCTGCAACCGTCGTCCGTATGGTGGATATCGGTATCCCCGCCTATTTGCTGGCATCTTCCCTGACCATGGTCCTGTCCCAAAGACTTGGCAGACGATTGTGTGCCAAGTGTAAAGTACCCATTACCATGGAGCGTGATGAACTGCTCAGTGCCGGCTTCACGGAAGAAGAAATTGATGAGGAAAGCTTCCAACTTTACGGGCCAAAAGGGTGTTCGGAATGCAACGGGCTTGGTTATAAGGGCCGTGTTGGTTTTTTTGAACTGATGGAAGTTACTGAAGAAGTTGCCAGAGCTATCCAGGCCGAGGTACCCGAAGAGCAGTTACGAAAAATAGCCGTCCAGGAGGGAATGATCCCCCTGCGCCAGGCTGCCCTGAAAAAGGCCAGACAGGGGGTTACCAGTGTGCGTGAAGCCCTTCGCCGGACCGTTGCTCACGAGGATACCATGCCGGCCTACCTGGTCAATCCGGATGTTGAGGAGTATGAAGATGGTGATATCATCATCCAAGAGGGCAACGAAGATGACAAAGACTTCTATAAGCTGGTCCGGGGCAAGGTTGCGGTGTTGAAAAAAGGGAAAAAACTCGCTGAAATAACAGAACCTGGTGAATATTTTGGAGAGATGTCCCCCATGCTGGATAAACCAAGGTACGCCTCTATTGTTTCCATCGGCCGTTGCAAAGTCAAGCGATATCCTGGAGAAAAGATCAATGAACTTATAGAAAAATATCCGGACATTTCCAGACATCTCTTTAAAACCATGGCCAAGAGACTGCAAAAAACCGACCAAATTTTAATACAACTCGCAGGTGGAGCAAGAGGGCCGAGACCGCAGGTTGTTCGTCAGGCATGAACAAAATATCCGTTTACATTATTGCCTATAATGAAGCCGAAAAAATTCAATCAGCCATCAACTCGGTACTGTGGGCAGACGAGATCATCCTGGCTGACTCATACAGCCAGGATGACACCGCCGTCATAGCCCGGGACATGGGGGCTCGGGTGGTGCAGATCGAATTCACGGGATTCGGGGACTTGAGAAACCGGGCCATGGCCACCTGCAGCCATGACTGGATCTTTTCACTCGATGCAGATGAACGCTGTACCCCGGAGGCCCGGGATGAGATTCTGACCACCATTGAGCTACCTGAAACTGCAGACGCTTATTATATTCCCCGACGCAACTTTTTCATGGGTCAATGGATCAAATACTCCGGTTTCTATCCGGATTATCGACAGCCCCAGCTGTTTAAAAAAGGAGCCCTGGCCTTTAAAAACGATGATCCGGTCCATGAAGAGTATAGGATCATCTCAGATAAACCGGTGGGCTACCTTAAGCAACCCATCTGGCAATTTCCCTATAAGAATCTGGAAGAAGTCGCGCACAAGGCAAACAAATATTCCACCCTCGGAGCTAAAAAATTGCAGCAGCGTGAACGCAGCGCCGGTATGTTCACTGCTCTTTGCCGAGGCCTGTGGTCTTTTTTCCACATGTATATCCTGAAAAAAGGCATCCTGGACGGTTGGCCCGGTCTGGTTATTGCCATCGGCAACTTTGAAGGGACCTATTACAAGTACGCCAAACTTCATGAACTGCAGGCCGCCTGGCAGCCCCCCGTTTCACCACCGCTTACCCGGCAAGGTAGTAAGTAATAGCACAAGGTTATGAACCATGTGATTGGTTACGCAAGGTACTGGCTGATCCCTTTCTCACACCAACAACGCTTCTGCTCAACAGTCTCTTGGAGCAGTCGCTCATTGTCTTCCAGGTTGCTTCGATCATTCATGGGATGATAGAGGTGGTATGCCAGGGCATTAAATTTAATATTCCGGCGTACCAGACCATAATTGATCAGACGGGCCGTAAACTCTGAATCCTCTCGTCCCCAGCCGACAAACTCCTCGTTAAAGCCATTAATGGCAATCGCATCCTTACGCCAGAAGGCGAAATTGCAGGTCCTTACCCCACGCATCCGTCTGTTTTTAAAGGAAAACAGCCGGGCAAGGATACCGGAACGCAGACAATTCTTTCTATTTTCAACACCCCGTGTACAAAAAAATCCCGTCAATCGTTTCTCACTTAAAACTTCTTTGGATAACTCCTCCTTGAGCAGGACCCTCGTGCCCTGCACAAAATATCCTAATCGTGAAAAACGTGCATGATCATAAATAAAATGATTTTCCAGTATAATATCCCCGTCAATCAAGACGATGTAATCACCACGCGCTCTGGCAATCGCCTTGTTTCTACTCGTCGACAGCCTGAAGCCCTTATCTTCCTGCCGGGAATGAATAACAGGCACAGGTGCATTGGCTGCCATACTCCTTATAATCGCCGCCGTATCATCACCAGATCCATCATCGGCAACAATGATCTCCAGCGGTTTTTCTACCTGCTTCAAACCACTTTTCAGGGAGAGCTCAAGTGCCTCTTTCCAGTTATAGGTGGTGATAATCAGACTGATTTTCATACTGCTTTACCGGGTTACGTTTGACGGTCCATGAGCGATATCGCGGCATCATAAACCATTTCTACAGAAATTCCCTTCATACAGCTGAGATGATCACAGGTCCGTTTTCTGCACTCCAGGCAATCAAGATTTTCTGCACGCACTATGCGATGCTCAACACCATAGGGCCCCACCCGGGAAGGATGTGTGGGGCCGAAAAGAGCCACTACCGGAATTTTGCACAAGGCTGCCATGTGCATCGGCCCGGAATCCAGGCCGACATACAGGGAGGCCCGCTTCAGCAGGGCGACGGACTGCGGCAGGCTGAACAGACCGGCAGCTACAACAGGTGGTGTTTTCATAAGCCGGGTAATCTTCCGGATATAGAATGTATCCTGCCTGCTGCCACCGAAAACCATCGCCGTTCCCCTGGCATAAAAGCAGTCCGCAAGTTCAGCCCACAGCTCCATCGGCCAGAACTTGGTCTGCCAGCGGGCCGCAGGATTGGCATAGATAATCGCACTATCATCAGCTATGCCCTGCTTACTGAAAAATAATTCCACATCGTGTGCATCGTCCCTGTTGCAGCACATGTAAAAGTCTTTGTCAGCCACGCTGCAGTTCAGATGGTCACAAAAAAGAAGATTTTTTTCAAGTGCGTGCTCCACATGCTCGGGAACAGCAACCAGCTGGTGCTGAAAAAAGGTGTTCAACTCTCTGGCATCCTTAAACCCCACTCGTATCCCACCCGGATTTGTCCGCCCCAGCAATCCACTACGAAAAGAAGCATGCAGGTCAAAGACAAGGTCATAGGGCCGGCGTTTCAATATGCGATGGAGCAGCTGAAGCGTAGCCAAAGTTTCTTTAATAGCATGCAGATAGGCAAACCGGCCTGCCCGGGGATCGCTTGTGGATGAGATATGAATAGGATAAACAGCGTCAACTGACCCGTCACGCTCAAGCAGCCCGGCAAACACATCCTGTACAATCCATCCCAGGTGACACCCGGGAAAGCAGCGTTTCAGGGCATGCACCACAGGAAGGGTATGAATGATATCACCCAGAGAACTGGGTTTGACAATAAGAATACGTTTATCCGAACAATTCATCTTCCTGCAGGTTAGCAACCCGTAAGGCCGCCTGTTTGACCCGTCTTACTTGTGACCAGTACACTATTTTTTTCAAATAATTATTGGGAGTCAGCTCATGGGCACGCCTGATTCGATTGGCAAAACGGTATGCCGAGGACGACAAAAAATCATGCCCGACGGCTGCCTCCTTGAGATACCCTTTAAGTACCCGCAGGTTTTTTTCCCGCACATGCGTATCTTTATTTTTACCGTGTTTTTTTTCAAACCTGCGCCGGTTTTCCTTGAGTAATCTTCGGACTTTTTCCGGTTCTCCGGCAAAACTTGCCGAGCCTTGGTGGTATACAAAGGCCTCTTCCATCACCAGCAAGGGTACACCCTGCCCGGTCGCTCTACGGCAGAAATCTGCATCCTCATAAAAACCGATTCCAAAAGACTCATCCAGGCCGCCAAGATCCAGGTATGTCTTGCGACACATAGCAACACAGAAAAAAGTCAACTGGTCGGTCCCAAAAAAGCTGCCACACCCATTTTTGCTCCAAGTGGTACCCTGGGACAGGATCTCTTCAATCGTATTGCCGTTACAAAAAATCTGCTGCTCCGTTCCAGCCGCGTTGGTTACCGGGCCAAGAACAAGAGGTATAGATGATGTTTGAAGCTTCGCCGCAAGAAGAGACAGTGAGTTCTCCAACACCCTTGTATCACTGTTGAGCAAAACAATCAGGTCCGAACCGGCGACGGCAACGCCATCATTATTACCGCCTGCATAGCCTCTGTTCCGTTCATTAAGCACCAGCCTGATCCGTTCATCCCGCCGAGCAGCCTCGGCAAGACCGCAACGCGTCAGTTCATCCGAGCCGTTATCCACCACAAGGAGTTCAAGGTTCAGATCCCGAACTCGGGCAAGACTTTCCAGACACGGGCCTGTTGTTTCAGCGAAATTATTATAACTTAAAATAACAACGCTTAAATCAGAAATCATGTTCTCTACTTATTGTTGCGGTATACACGAACTGCGTTGCGATCACATTTCGCATGAGATGCATATAGCGGGCACGTAATCCCTTGCCGATAAACGGAATGCAGCGCAAAACATCCGTAGGCGCAAGCAGGCGATAGTCAAACATCACTTTAAATGGACAGATATCCTCAAAACTAAACCCACAATCCTGAACCTTATAACCACAATCACGCAGCAGACCGGGAAAGTTTTTCAATGTGAAAAAACGAAGATGATCCCGATCAAAGATGCCATATTCCTCATATTCCCAACGCCCAAAGAGAAGACGTAGCCTGCATTTCCAGTGGGCAATATTACAGGTTGAGATAACAAGCACTCCGTCACCCCCAAGCCAGCCACGGATTTTCTCAAGCATTGCTTCAGGTTCGGCAAGATGCTCAATCACCTGGGACATGAACACGACATCAAAAGGTTTATTGGAGCTTATATACTCATCAACTTGTGCCTGAATATCCGCATGGTCAACGTAACCACAGATTACCGCAGCCCCTCTTGTCTCAGCTACTGAAGCCTGATCGGTGTCAGCCTCGACGGCAACGACCTTGCAGTTTTTCTCGCGTATCAAATACTCCGACAAGTGTCCGGTGGCACAACCGATTTCCAGAACCCGGCTGGCAACCGGGATCATTTCCAACTGAATTCGATCGATATTGTTTGGCTTTAACAAGGAAAAGTCAAACTTGTCGCGATGATATTTCATAAGGTTGAACCAGGGAATATAAAATCTATCAGGGTGTAAAATTTCCGGTAAGACTTCGCATTTTTTCTCGAATTTTCTGCTGCAATGTTCTTTTTTTCCCGGGTAACGTCGCCCAGTTAGACTGCATAACTATCCCGAAATAATTTTCAGCCAGATCTCCTACAGTCACACCATGCATCTCATCCTCGAAGAACTGTTCATCATAATGGTATACCTTAAAAAACGGTCCCACAGAATAAACAGGTATCTTTTTTCGCTGATAGACAAATTCTCCGTACAGCAGAATTTCACAAGGAAAAGATGTGAGCAGGGAATAAATCGTCTCATTTCCTAGCCCAAGATACCCACCATACATATCTGCCAGCACATCTGCAGACCACACCACTGGAGATGGGCCAAAATCATAATCTGGTCCAACCCGCCCGAACAACTTTTTCAGCTTCTTTCTGGTGTCATGGTAGTGAGCAATGATTTTATTTTTTCCTTCTCTGCGGGCAAAATCAAGTAAATCGGTACAGTCATGTTGGACCAGATAGGGAACACCTGAATAGTGGAGAAAATCAGCTGTGCTAAAAGGGCGAATAAAATAGCTGTCGGAATCAATCCAGAGGTAATTCCGGCAAAGGTTCATCCGCCAGAATTCAAGTTTTATAAGTTGTTGGTAGAGATGATTCGGGAACGTCAGTGGTGGATCACCATAGACTGCACAGGTTGCAGCAAGAATTTCCTCATCCGTTATAAAAGAGCATGGTAGCCCCCCTAAACATTCCCTGAATCGAAAAAGGTCTCTCTCCGGCACAGAAAGATAAACAGGAATATGGTCAGTATTGTAACGATGAATACTTCTGACCAATCTTCTGGCCCGCAGCATGTCATCTCCATAGGTTTTGCAGAAGAATACTAACGGCTCCATACCTACCTCTGATACAGGATCACCGTACCTGTTGGGCTATCTCCATAAGCCTGTGTACGGTTTTTTCGATGGTGAATGGAGAGTCTTGCTTAACTCCAGCCAGACCGGACTCTTTCCATTTCATGATATATCCGGCAAGCGCGTCCTTTATAGCGTTGACATCATCCGGGTCAACAACCCGATGACCACATTCGAGCACAATATGGCCCAATTCCGACGTTGCCGCTGTCAAAGCAAGAACAGGCCGCCTGGTCAACAGGTACTCATACACTTTGGAAGGGATATATTCCTCACAGATAAGACCGTTGCCGTGCAAGATCAACAGGACATCACAGAGCGTCATGGCCTCAAAAACCTGCTGACGTCCCGACTTCCCGGTTGCCACATCATACTCCAATCGCCCATGTTCCTGAAGTGTTTGTTCCAGCGGAAATTCTGCCAGAGTTCTTTTCGAGACATTATCGAGACCGGATCCGTAGATATCCAGGACCACATGCTGTTGCCAGGCAGGCTGCCCCTTATGCAGAAGATAAAAGGCCTCGATCAGTCGCCTGAGGTTACGAGTGGTGGCAAGTGAGCCGAAATGGCCAAAATGGATTTTCGCCCTCCTGGCATATTCCACGCCAGGAGAAACAGGCGGATCGGCTCCCGGCCTGAGAACAACCTTCAGCCCATCTATTGGGTGCCTGCGGTCGGCACTCTCCAAGGCGTGATCGGTGAAATAGATAACAGCGGCTGCATGTTCACATATTTTCTTTTCCAACCAGTTATTAAAAAGATATCGCTGATTCCATTTTCGTTTTTCAATATCATAAATAAGCGGGTCGTGTATTTCGGCAATCCATGAAATACCGGATAGTCTATGTAAAAAATAGGCTGCAAGATGGGTAGAAGACGGTCCTGCTGTAGAATAAATCAAATCGGGACGATTATGAAAGAGACAAAAAAGGCCTCTCGCTGCACCACTGAATCCCCATGACCAATGGGTATCAAGATGAATCACGATCCGCTCGAGGATATAAAGAGGGAGAAAAATAATGGTAACCAGAGCCTTAAGGAGTTCTCTAAGCCACTTGTGCATATCTGTTTTCTTCAGCAGAAAGCGCAGTTCATACTGTAGTCCGGAAGGCATACAGGAAAAAATTCGGGAATGGGGAAAGCGATTGTCCCTATTTCCGATGGGCCCGCTGAGCACCGTCGGCTTCACACCTTCTTTAAGCAGCAGTGGAATACGGTCGGTAATGGTCTGGCTCGCCGCCTTACCGTCAATATTAAAAAGGTAAGACAAAATCAACCAGTTTTTATTTACCCCTGAACGTAGCGATTGTAACCGTTGATCCGGCTTCTGCTTGTACAGAATTGCTGCAAAAAGGACAAAAAAGAAGGCAGTTTCATACACCTTTAAATATGATTCCGTCAGCATGATGGTAAGAAAGAACAGGGGAAAGGCACAACGAATCCGCTGCAGGTTATCACGCTTCGCAAATGCCTGGCGAAACATGGCGGCAAAAATCAGCAGCAGAGCCACGACCCCTGGTATACCGACCATGGTAGCCACCAACACATACTGATTATGGGGATTATCAGTTGGAAAATAGAGTGGACTTTTTTTCTGATTAACTCGCGCATAGGCAGCCTCAAAACCGCCGGTTCCAACTCCAAGCCAGGGATGCTGCCGGATAATCTCCCAGGAGTTCTGCCAGTACAACAGCCGCAGGCCGATCGAAGTTTCTGGGTTATCTTTAAATTGGCTGATCTCCTGACGGACAGTATCCACCCGATGCTTGAACACCGGGCTCAACCCATAGCCTGCGACAAAAACAATCGGCAGCAACAGAAATACCGCAAGCACCGCCTTCACCCGGTTTTTCCTGAAGATCTGAAACAAGAGTAGTGCAATAAGCACGAAAAAAACCAGCTGACCGGCACGCCCTTCGGTGATGAACATGTTGAAGATCATCAGCCCTGCAAGGACAAACAGACCTAACCGAAAGCCACCTTTCCGCGCCCCCCATATTGCCTCGTGCAGAACCAGGTAAATTCCAAAGGCCAGCAGAGGATTATAAACAACGTGGAAAGTCTTGCGGGTCAGGTGCGTTGGCGTAACATCACTATAGTGAATAAGATCAAACCAGGCAAGAAAGGTGATGAACATAGCCACCACCAGGCCTGCAAGGAAACAGTTGATATAGAAGGGGCGCCGCTTATAACTGATTACAGTCAGAAAGACCGGCAGCATGGCAATCTTCCATCGGTCCTGAAGGACCTCGAGGCCAGCCCGGACATCCGGGCTCCAGAGTAGACCGATGGCAAGAACAGCGAGAAAGGCAAGAACAGATACCACAACCGGGTTACTGAAAATTTCAACAATCTTCTCTGTAAAATCACCTTCAAACAGCCAGAACAGCAGGATCAGGATTGCAAGGATGGATAGTGCGGAGGTGGACAGCGGAACAGAAAATGCCAGCATAGCCGTCAACCAGATGTTGATCCTGGATGCACGTTGACGGAGTTGCTGCAATTGCCCAATACCTGTCACTTAAATCACCGGCCTCCAGTTCTTTCCTGCTATTGACGCTTACTTCGCGTATTGCATAGTATATAGCCCTTCATACACGCCATGCTCCTGCAGGAGCCGATCATGGGTTCCCTCCTCAACCAGTCGTCCAGCCTGCATGACAATGATGCGGTCGGCATTTTTAATAGTAGACAAACGATGGGCAATGACAATCGTGGTCCGGTTTTTCATCAGGTTCTCCAGGGCCTTCTGCACCTTGCGCTCAGACTCCGTATCAAGGGCTGAGGTTGCTTCGTCAAGCACAAGTATAGGCGCGTCCTTGAGAATGGCCCGGGCAATGGAAATACGTTGACGCTGGCCTCCGGAAAGCCGTGCCCCGGATTCGCCGATAATCGTTTCAAAACCATCGGGCAATTCTTCAATAAACTCAATGGAAAAAGCGGCACTAGCTGCCCTGCGGATATCTTCTTCACTGCAATCCAGACTGCCGTAAGCGATATTATTGCGAACCGTATCATTAAACAAAATTGTCTGCTGGGTAACCAGCGCCATCTGGCTGCGCAACGAGTTCAGGGTTACGTCCCGAATATCATGGCCGTCAATAAGCACTGCACCGCCGACGACATCATGAAACCGGGGCAGCAGGTTGGCAAGCGTCGTTTTGCCACCGCCGGAAGGTCCGACCACAGCCAGGACCTCTCCCTGCCGAACCTTAAGATTGATCCCGCGTAAAACCGGTTCCTCCTGATTGTATGAGAAAATCACATCTTTAAACTCAATACAATTATGAAATAGAGGCAGGACTGCGGCATCCTGCTTTTCTTCAATATCCGTCTTAATATCAAGCAGGTTGAAAATACGGGTTGCAGAGGCCATTCCCGACTGAATGGTCGAATTGATTTTACTCACCCCCTTGACCGGTTCGTAGAGCATGATCAACGCAGCAAGAAAAGACATAAACGTCCCTGGTGTTGAATCCCCTTTAAGAACCTGTACCCCGCCAAACCAGATAATCAGGGCCATACCGATGCCGCCAAGGAATTCGACCATTGGATGGGAAAGGCATCGGTAAAATGTTTCGCTCATCAGGGTGTCAAACAGTTTCTGCATGGTTGCGGCAAAACGCTTCATTTCATGCTTTTCCATGCAGAAAGCCTTAACTATTCTGGCTCCCTGGATGGTTTCCTGAAGAATACTTGTGGCCTCGCCCATGCATTGCTGATAACTGGTACTTATACGTCGAAATTTCTTGCCGTAAAAAATAATAGGAACAGCTGCCATGGGCAAAAAGATAAGAGACATCAGGGCCAATCTCCAATCCATGTAAAAAATCACGCCTAACAAACTGATTACCGTGAAGAAGTCCCGCAACAGGTGGATCAAAGCATGGGATACGGATCCCTGCAGCAGGCCGACATCACTGATGACCCTTGAAATAAGCTCTCCGGTAGAATTCTTTTGAAAAAAATCCAGGGACAGATAATTAAAGTGCCCATAAAGTCTGTTACGCATATCTTTAATCACATCCTGCCCCACCCACTCAAGCAGATACGAATACAAAAAATAAAAGATGCCCTTAATAAAAAAAACAGCCAGCAAAATAAGTGGCAAAATATTCAGTAATCGTCCATCCTTATTATAAAAGATTTCATCCAGCAGAGGCTTGATCATATAGGCCTGAGCAGCATTAAACCCGGCAACAATAACCATCGCCACCATGGCAATAAGGAGTTTTGTTCTGTAGGGCTGGAGAACCTGATACAACCTTGCAAGTATGATACGATTTGTCATATTTTATTAATTCTACTCTATCTCGTAAAAAACAGGGGTTACAAGACCTTAACATACGATTACGTTGCTTAGTCGTTCTGCTGTCCCGCCAGACGGTAAAAGCCACGCTCAACGGCTGCAACTGAAAGAAAGTATTTCCAGAGGTGCTGACGCAGGGAACCGCCCGGTACATTTATTCTGGGGGTAACAACCTCGACCTGCCCCCAGTCTGGTCGCCACATACTGGCTTTCCCCTTGCGTCCATGAATACTCAGGGTCGGAATATCAAGACAGGAAGCCAAGTGGCCGCCACCTGAATCATTACCGATAAAATAACCGGATTCATAAAGAAAAGCTGCGCACTCGTCAACAGTTTTAAAACCCAGCAAAGGAAACTTTGTCCCAACAACTGATTTCCATTCCCCAAGCTCTGCCGCGCTCATAATAAAAAACACCTCAAATCCCTCAGCCAGCAAACGCGCGCCAAGAGCCAGGTATTTCTCCGGCAACCAGTTTTTACTGATCTCCGCACTGGTAGGATGTATACAAACCCGATGACTGTTGCGTCTATGCTGCAAGTCCGCAGGCGGGATAATGCCGCTGTTTTTTGTTGGTTTGACTATCCCAAATACCTGTCGACAAATATCAGCCATATTCTCGGCCCGGGTTACTCCTTTCCGATACATGTTTTCATAATTGACCCAATGCAAAGCTACATCTTCATCAACCGCAGGCCAAGGCCTCTTGGGGAAGAGAATATACTGAAAATCAGAGAGCTCATGGTTGCAGACATCAGCACTCAGTGTCGGTACAATACTATGCTGTGGAAACCAGACGGCAAGCTGACACATTCGTGAACAAAACATCGTTGCCCGTAATCCGGCCCGATATGCGTTCTCCGCCAGGATCATTTCAAGAAGGTTATCCCCTAACCCCTGGCCGCCAAGTATTGCTACAGCACCAACTGCCACGTTATCCTCACATCAGGGTACCGGCATAGTTCCCCTGAAGGATAGACGGTTGTTTACCCCTCACAGGACGCAAAAGCGTGCTGAACACGGCCAGTTCCTTTTTAATAGGACCACCACTCAAATCAGCCACAAGGTAATTCACGCCCAGACGTTGCAGTTCATTCCGATACGAAAGCAGAGAAAAAGGAAATTCGGCTCGGGCAAAGGTCATTCCCTCTGCCTGCTCCAACTGAAAATGTTCATTTTTCGGACTGACCACCGGTTGCAGAGACCTGAAATGTTCTGCCTGCAGTCGAGCGGTAAACAGTGGTGGTCTCCCAAAGACATACATGCCGACCTTCATACCATCAGACGCATGAACATGCCCCTGTTTTTTCTCGAAACGAAAAAAATGCGTTAGTGCGCCGGCAAGGGTTTTCCTGTCCGTCTCTATGGAAAACTGCACACCTTGAAATCCACACTCACTGGCATAATGCAACGCTGAACTGTTCAAAATATTCAATGTATAGTCGCCGTAAAGCTGTACTCCAGGGGAAGTTGTCCCGCCAGGAATCACAAAAAAATCCAACTGGCTGATATGACCGAGCTGAAAACGAAAAGCACCCTGCCCCTGCAACTGCTCCAGAGCCTCTCCGTACCAGGAAAGTTGATCTTCGGCAATAACCGGCGGCAGACACCAGATTATCTGCCGAATAAACTTGCGAAGTCTGCGACGGCCTCGAGCCCAGTCCCTGATGCTATCCTGACAGAGAGGGACAAGAAAACAGGCAGGCCGAACCGGTAATCTTTGATTAAGCGCCAGGGGAGAACGAACCCGAACCCACCAACGGACAGATGACTCCCTTGGCTGCCTCGTGTTCCTCTTTTTTCCCGAGCCCGGCAATGTTCGTCTCTCTTTGTTCTGTTCATTGACAGGCTGCCAGGATAAGGCCTGTAGTATCTTTCCCTGCCGGATTCGTTCCTGTTGCGAAATCGGTTGAACAGCAACAACTTTTAATTGTCCTTTTCCTCTATTTTTCTTATGCGAGGCATGTACATCAACGCGAAAGACAAGTTGTCCTCTGTTCCGGCTGTTTCTTCCAAGTAAATCGGCATCGACCACTATCTGCGCTGTCTGACCCGCTGTAGCAAACTTGACATTTTTTCCCCTGACCTGAAGATTTTTCAGGGTAAAGCTCTGCCGCTTGCCGGTTACCTCATCGTGCAAACGCAACCGTTCCCCCAAATTTATTTTCCGGGCCAGAGACAATCGTAACGTAACCTGACGACTACCCCGGTTCACGGAAAAAACCTTAACAACTTTTCCCAGCAGGATACCGGCATTACCCGAGACACCGGGAGAAACCGCCTGTTTTGGTTGACTATCCAAGAAATAGCCGGTCGCTCGTTTTCGTCCCATGGCCTCATCCAGCAAACGCTGTGCTCTGGTCAATAATTGCGTTTGTTCCTGTTTAGGTAAACGCAACCCGTCCAAGACCAACCGATACGCCTCAACTGTCTTACGGACATATTCAACCGATTTCAAACGCCCCTCAATCTTCAAACTGACCACACCAGCCCATTGCAACTCAGGCAGTAAAGCTATTGCGCTCAAATCATTCATGGAAAAAAGATACCCGCCACCCTTGACCTTTGCTCCCCTTCCCGTCAGGTAACCATAACGGCGTCGGCATGGTTGTACACATTTTCCACGCATACTTGATTTGCCACCATGCAGGCTGGAAAATAAACAAAGTCCCGAATAACTAAAGCACATGGCTCCATGGACAAAAACTTCCAGCTCAACACCACACCGATGTGAAATCTGCTCAATTTCGGCAATTGTCAACTCCCGGGCCAAAACTACTCGTTCAAAACCTTTTTTTCCCAGCCAGTCGGCGGCCTGAGAATTATGAACCGACATCAGCGTGGAAGCATGCAGAACCAATGTGGGAAAAAAACGGTGGACAAGGGAACAGAGTCCGAAGTCCTGGATAATCAAGGCGTCAGGCTGCACCCTTGACAAAAACAATAAGACCTCAATCACCCGCCCGAGTTCGTCCTCCTTGAGCAGGCTGTTCATGGCAATATAAATTTTTTTCTTTCTCCTGTGAGCAAACTTCACCATAGCCGCAATCTCGGCAAAAGAAAAATCCCTGGCCAATGCCCGTGCATTAAAGCCGGGTGCACCAACATAGACAGCGTCGGCTCCCTTGGCCATGGCTACTTCAAAAGCGGAAACGCTGCCCGCAGGAGCAAGTACTTCCATGGATATTTTTTCTTTCACAGCAGGCATTTTTTACACATCACCAAGAGCACGCTCTTTGGCCCGCTTATAATGGGCTGGAGACTGCTTGGGCAGCAGTCATTTTTTGTTGGGAAGAAAAATTGCTCCAAGCAGCATAAATACTCAGCATTCCTACGAAAGCAGACAAACCCCAGAACATTTCCACCATCTCATCTGATTGATTGATGATCAGTTCTACTGTTACTTTTTCCATTCCAGGACCCAAATAGGTAACCAACGGTTTAGCAATAAAATTAAGAAATTCCGCCCATAAAAAACAGACGGCTGCAACAGGAGAAAAAATGTATCTCCGCCAAGTACTGTTTTTTGCTTTATAAAAAAAACCGACAGGCAGAACAATCCCCCACAAATAATTAAATATCCCAATGATATCACGAGGATGAATAAATTCTACTTTGAGATTGTGGATATTAAATTCCTGCTGTTGGTTCAGTTCGACAAAACCTTCGGGGGTCGCAAAGCCGAAAATACGCTGCCCCCAGCTGATTTCCTCACCGGCACAGACAAATAGAAAAAAACTCAACCCAAACAAATAGATAACAGTCCATCTGTTCATCTGTTCTCTCTGAAATAACAGGATAGCGAATCCCAGGAGGCTTCCACAAAAAAAACCAAAAAATGTAACCCATTCAGTGGTTTTATCTTCACCATAAAAGTAAGCAAGGTAGAAATTTTCAGATAGCAAATAAATAATGATATTTGCTATAAAAATAGCTGCGAAAGTTGCATAAATAACAACGGGTTTAAACAGGGGATGAACTATGTTTTTTAAAATAAAGGATTCTAAATTTTCCGACTTATTATTCATTTTCTTTCAATCTTCGATGGGCCAGAGATTATGAGGCCTGCTTGCATGATTGTTATAAGAGCTCACCAGCACCCCATATTCGTCCGATCAGGCTGGCTCACAGAGGCGGTGACACCAGACACCGCCGCTGTTACGCTGTCATAGATTCACCAACCTGCTCGAAGTCTGCGCTTATCTGAACGGATCCGGGGCACCCGGAGTCTCCACTGCGTTATGCTTACCTGTAACCTCTTATAGGTTGGAAGATTAACCAACTTGGTTGCTTCCCGGTGAACTGTTACTGATTGTTGAACTTGTTGTAATAATTAAACCGGTCATAGGCTAAAGATTCTCCGTATTGTTCGATAGCCGGTTTAAATTTGTCAAAATCCAATGTCAATACACTTTTGGGTGACGATACGTTACGACACTATTTACATAGTATGCCAACCGATTATTCCTTACTTGAAACAGGCTATCTAAATTTTTCATACGTGGATGTGATTTTTAGACAAGGGTAATCTCATAAACAAGTTAGATTCCCCTAATGGGCGATTAAATCGGTACAACCGTTTGCCGGAGTAAAAAAAAGTGAGCCCTAAGATGATCAGTGGATTTCACACTAACGGGACAGGAAGAATAAAATAAAAATTATTCCCTTCCGAGGTTGCTTCATAGCCGACCGTGCCTCCATGAAGCTCTATGACGTGCCTGATAAAGGAAAGACCATGACCGGTACCGGGAATCCCCGTACTGGCCGTACCGCGAACGCCCTCCTGGAAAACCCGGTGACCTTCTTCCTCGGAGAGGTGGGGTCCTGTGGTAAAGACGTTGAATTTAACACCTTTATTGCCGGGTTCAGGAAAATCATTATATAATTCCCGGCCATAGGCTACTGCCTTACGAGTTTGTCCCTCACGGGTAGTAATCTCGCGGGTATACTTAGCGGCATTAGAAAAGAGATTGGCATATACCTGGGAGAGTAAACCGATATCCACCAGGATCTGGAACTCCTCTTCCAGCATGTTTCGTGGCCGTTCAACTGTTATTGCCGCTGAGCGCAGGCGGCTTGCATAATGCTCAAGCTGGGGTAAAATGATCTCTTTTTCAACAAAACAGCGTTTTGGGTGCAGGACCAGATGCCCTTTTTCAAAATGCTCGCGGCGAAAAAGGCTTTCCAAAAACAAACTGAGGTTTGCATGATGCTTGACCAGTTCCTGGTGATAGGAGAACAGATCAGCTCTCAACTCATCACAACGGACCAGAAAGGTTGCACAGTTGCCGGGGTCCTTGTCAGACCCTGCCACTTCACTGATATCGTCTCGCAAATTACCTAATTCTATTATTTTCTTACGCAACTGATTAAAAATATGACGAAAATACATATTGGGCACAATAACATTATGCTCAATATCCATAACCAGGGTATTGATAAACTTGAGATGATCGATATTCTGCAGGGCAATGAGACGGTTATGCAGGTTATAGCCGATCCGGTTTGAATACTTGCTGAAGAAAAACCGGTCACTCTTGCCAAGATCGCTCAGGGAACACACACTGTACATGCCCAGAACACGACCACACCCTTCCCGCTGTCCACAGTGCAGGGAAACCCGGCATTCTTCCTGCTCTTTACCTCCCTGAAAGTCGAGCGGAGCTTTACTATAAATTGGAACCAGGTAGCAATCCCCTGTTTCGTAAGGTTCACGACTGAGGACAACCCCCTCGGGTGCAGTCTGTTGCTCGGAATAGACACCCTTATTACTGTCACAGACCAGGCACAAAGCACCACTTTTCTCATCATGGAGATAGAGGGCACTGGCCAAGCCTGTCATTTCCAGAGGTACGGCCACGCAGATGCGATAGAAATCTTCCAGAGAATCGTATTCCTGGGCCAGGTCAAAAAAGGCTTTCAGTAAATCATCAAAATGAGAGCTGAAGTTATACTGATCATAACTGGCGGATTTTTCTCGCACCCGTTGACATATATTTTCCAAATCAAGGCATTCAGACATATTTACCACTCGCCCCATCTAACCGGTCTTTGCCTATTCCTCTCTTCAAATCCGCACCAATTTATTTCGTACCCCCTCATGGGGTGTAAAAGTAACTATATGACATTATTTCTCGTGGACCAGGACCTCGTCCCTGCCTGACTTTTCCGCCAACAGCACATCAACTCGTTCAGAACCGGTGGCACTGACAGACATACCCACGTAATCGGGCTGAATGGGCAGTTCACGACCACCCCGGTCGACAAGAACAGCCAGCTGGATGGAATGAGGCCTGCCGAAATCCATAATCGCATCCATAGCGGCCCGGATAGTGCGGCCGGTAAAAATAACATCATCCACCAGCACCACACATTTTTCTTCAACCTGGAAGTCGATATCAGTCTTGCGGACTATCGGATTCTGAGAGATCAGGCTCCAGTCATCCCGATACAGGGTGATGTCCAGGCTGGCCTGTGGCAGATCCTCCTGCTCGTGGGTAACAATCTTATCATGGATGCGTTCAGCAAGAAACACACCACCGGTATGGATACCGATGATAGCCAGATTCTCGACCCCGTGGTTGCGTTCCAGGATCTCCAGGCTCAACCGGTCAAGACTGCGGTCAATGTCACGGGCATTCATGAGGGTCTGAGTGGACATTTTTTCACCTTAGGGCTCAAGTAAAAATAAGTTGTGCATATTATACAGTAATATTGTTCGCTTTCAATGTTACGATAAGAAGCGCATAGCCGAGTTATGTAACTCTTAGCGTAACATTGAAAGCGGGCAAAAGGACAAGTAGGTAAGCGCAGACTCCGAGATGTATAAGTTATTTTTACTTGCGCCCTTACCTGTTCCAGAAATAATCAACGCCCTTCTCATCCACCAGGTTAATAGCTTCGGGAAAGGCCTCGCACTCTATAGCAAATACTGTATCAGCAATGTCATCGGGCGTGTCCGTATCGTCCACGGCCACACATTTTTGGACCACAATAGGTCCCTCGTCGTAGACCTCGTTTGCAAAATGAACTGTACAGCCGCTAACTTTACAGCCCCTGGCCTTGACCGCCTCATGTACATGGTGGCCATAAAAACCATCTCCGCAAAACGAGGGTATCAGGGCTGGATGGATATTAAGAACTCGCTGCTTCAGTTTCTCCGGCGGTTCATATAGCTTGAGATAGCCGGCAAGGGCAATGAGTTCAATTTCATAGTCGGCAAGAATCTCGTTGGTTGCACTATTTCCCACCGCATGAAAGGCGGGATAACCATACCTCTTTGCTTTATCCAGCCCCAGGGCATCAGCGACATTGGAGATCACCACCTGGATCTCAGCATTCAGGGTTCCGGCCTGGATACGCTCGTGAAAATTATCAAGGGTCCTGCCGGAACCTGAGAGCAGCACTGCCATCTTCAGCATATTTTTTCTCCTGTTGCCCGCAGCGACTACGGCCCAATCAACATGTTGATATTTTTTGGTTTTATTTACAACCAGTTACGCCCCTATTTTCCGGAAAAATGTGGATTGGTGTCTACATCCACCTTGACCAGCCAGTCGGCAATAGCGGTATCATAGGCAGAGGTCAGCTGAAACACCTTGACTGCCAGTTTAAACCGGGTCTTCAATGTGGTGTTGCCGCTCTCTTTAATCTCAGAGAGTACCTGTTCATAGTCGGCAGGATCCACAATCACCGTAACATCTTGATAATTCTTGGCCGAGGCCCGCAGCAAGGTGGGGCCACCGATATCAATGTTTTCAATGGCATCACCAAGGCTGCAGTCTGGATCTGCCACGGTTTTTTCAAAGGCATACAGGTTTACGGCCACGATATCAATGGGCTTGATTCCGTGTTCCCGGCACTGCTGCTGGTGATTTTCATTGTGACGTTGGTTGAGAATACCGCCATGGACCAGGGGATGCAGAGTCTTGACCCGGCCATCTAACATTTCAGGAAAGCCGGTAAACTCAGACACATCAGTGACTGCAATTCCGTTATCCCGCATTTTTTTGGCCGTCCCCCCGGTGGACAGGATTTCAACTCCAAGTTCGGTCAAAGACCTGGCAAAATCTTCAATACCGGATTTGTCAGTCAGGCTGATCAGTGCACGTTCTACCTTTTTCATTGTCTTGTTCCTCTATAGCTCAATCTTTGCGTAAAAACCGTCGTATTTTCCTTCGATCCCGTTTGTCCGGCCGTCCTTCCGGACGGGAAGCAGGTGCTCTGACAAGCCGTCGCTGTTCACGAGCAGCCTCACGCAGGGTGAGTGACTCTTCACTTTCTTCATACAGGGTCCGAGCCACTGTTGCCGGGCCACGGCGACTGCTCAACGCCATGATTTCGACGGTAAACTCCTCAACCCCGCGTTTGATCTGCAACCGGTCCCCCACCTGCACGGTTCGGGATGGTTTGATTCGGCTGCCGCCCAAGTGGACATGCCCGCCGTTGACTACTTTGGAGGCCAGGGAACGGGTTTTAAAAAACCGGGCCGCCCACAGCCATTTATCTACACGAACCTTTTCTTCCGTCATTGTTCCACCATAATAAGAAAGAGCAGAGACTACCATACTTTCAGCCTTCCATCAAATTTAAGTATTGCATTGTTAGAGCCGGAAAAATAAGGTAATGGTGCCGGCAGTGAACAGGCTAGGACCTGTACAACGATGAACAACCACAAGGAAGGCTCTATGAAACTGCACTCCGTGGGTATAAAAAACTTCACCTGTCCCGTCTCTATCCGGGAACGAAACGGGTCCAGGCAGCAGACCGTGGCCGAGATCAGCCTGCAGGCCGCAATGCCGCGTCGGTTCAGGGAGTCCTGTGTTGGAGTATTCACCAATGTGCTGGCCAAATACCGTCAGGATATGCATGCCACGATCTTTCCGAAACTGCTTGCCGAGGTACAGACAAAATTGCAGGCCGAACGGGCTCAGATGGAGATGGTCTTTCCCTATTTTATCGCCAAACAGGCCCCGGTCACCAAGACAGACAGCCTGATGGAATACGGCTGTTCTTTTACCGGCAGTATTGACACTGCCTCCGAATTGTTATTGACCGTTACTGTACCGGTGACCACGCTCTGTCCCTGTTCCAAGGAAATCAGCAAGGCAGGAGCCCATAACCAGCGGGCAGAGGTCACCCTGACTGTTCAACCGCTCAAGTTCATCTGGCTGGAAGAGCTGATAAGTATGGTGGAGGAGTGTAGTTCCTGTGAACTGTACGCCCTGCTCAAACGGCCGGACGAAAAATTTGTCACTGAAGAAGCCTATGCCAATCCCATGTTTGTGGAAGACGTGGTCCGGGTTGTAGCCCAGAAGGCCATTGCCCACCCG
>JAUWLT010000288.1 GCA_030613515.1 Desulfobulbaceae bacterium | reverse complement strand
CAGGAGGGGACAGCAGCGGCAGTCTGATGCCGTTAACTGATGGTGCAACACGTTTTTCCCGTATCGTGCCGCTCGTAAAGTGGAGATAGGAGTATTTGCCGTAGTGGCTGAGCTTGCGTACTATTCGTGCGGTTTCTTCAGTGGAGCTTGAGGAGACCAGCACCATGACCTGATCCGGGTTGAGCGGGTTTTTCCGTACATCAAGAGTAAATCCTTTTGCTGGGTGATCCGGGCGACCGAACAACCCCAGGGTGTGGGCTGAGCTGCCCAGGAAAACAAAACTGCCTTTTCCGAGTTCGCTGTTCTTCAGTTCGGAGGCTGAAATCTGCATACTGCCCAGACGTTCCAGGTTCGCCACCAGCGGCATGTAGCGTTCCATATCCTCTTTGTCGGGCAAGACTACGGTTTTCTTTTCAGCTCCCATGAACTGCATCCAGGTAGGATGGAGTTCAGCAGGTTGCAGGTCGCGCATGAGAGTATATTCCGGGTCCAGGAGCAGTTCCGTGGGCAGGCTGTTAACGGTTACGGAAACCTGTTGGTCCAGGGCCTCGATCTTGATGGTTTCACTGCTCAGTCCATCCAGGGTTTTTACAATAATCGGGACCTGCAGCCGGTACGGAGCCTTGGTATGCTGCATAAGATGGAACGTTAACACGCTTTTGCCGTTCTTCTGTTCTACCGAAATCCTGTCTGCAGAGATGCTGGGGATGTCATGGCGGAGCAGCCATTGACCGAAGAACAGGGAAAGGTTTCTGCCCGTGCTCTCGGAAAAAACGGTTTCAATATCGGTCCAGCCGATTTGCCGGTATTTATTATCTTTATACAGCCGTTTGAGGGCCGAAAAAAACTGTTTATCACCCAGCTTTTGACGGAGCATGTGAAAGATCATACTTGACTTGTCGTAGCCGATGGCACGCATTTTTTTTGCCATGGGCTGTGAGTCTCCGCCATGTCGAAAGTCGATCAGGGCGGTGATGTTATCGTCATGTACATATGACTGGTAGCGCAGAAGCTGATTTTTTCGGTACTGGATATCTTCTCCCTTGTCCGCTGCATAACTCTGGTCGGCAAGATAGGTAGTTAACCCCTCGCACCAGTTGCCGGAATCATCGAGTCTGAGTGCATTGCCAAACCAGGAGTGCAGGATTTCATGGCCAAGCGACGTGTCCTTGATAAAGGGCAGTCGGATTACCGCCTGGCCAAGCAGGGTGAAAGTGGGCATGCCGTAGCCGGTGGGCAGCCGGTTTTCAACAATGGAATACCGCTTAAAGGGAAAGGGGCCGATCAGCTTTTCATAGCGTTTGATATAGCCTGTTGCTTTATCTAAATAGCCCGCTGCCAGCCCGGCATCTTCCTGAAAAAAATAGGTGTACACTGTTATGGTCCCTGCCTTGCGCGAACGGACAGTGTACGGACCGGCAACAAAGTTGATCGACTGTAGCGGATGGGGATAGCTTGCCTTGAGCAGTCGGTCGTTGTTTTTGCCGGTGATGACCAGTTCATCAGCCTCGGTGACACCATTAAAGCCCTGGGGCAGGGCAGCGGTAAGAGAGAAGAGCATGTCATGGTCTGCTACAGGATGCCAGAGTCCGGCCAGGGTGATGCCTTTTTTGCTGATCAGGTTGTTGGAACCCGGTCCCCTGTTTGCTGTTGACAGTTGCCAGGAAAGGGAGATGATTTGCTGTTTCGGTGAAGAGGAGAGGGAAAGGGTTTTTTTATTATCATTATCGAGTTGAACGACTTCCTGTTCACTGCCCTGGATTATTGCCTGGATATTTTCCAGGTCACCGAGATACAGCTGTAGCCCCATGTCCGCCGGTACGGTGATAACGGAATTTCCATGCATGGTTTCCTTGTTAACATCAAAGGAGATGCTGATATTCTGCAGGGGAAGGGGAGTTTCGGCATGCAGGAGAGGAGGCAGCAGGATGGAGCCTAAGAAAAAAAGATGGAAGATCGGCTGGATGGAAATTGATTTCATGGGTATTATTTTGTAAAGGTTTGTCATTTTGTTGGACTGTACGGAAATAATATTCTTTTTTGCAACGATTCACAATGTCTGAGCTGTGTTAGTTGTGTTTTTCTTGACAAAAACAGGGTGTTCATTGTAGTTCTGCACTGTTTTTGTGCAGCGTTTTGTTCGCCTGTCAAACAATCCAACGCAGATGACAAGACAACATGAAACCGAAATGTTTTTATGTCTGGAATGTAGGTTGACAGTGATTCATAATTTATTTTGTTGGCTGATAATCATATACAAGTGAATTGTTAAGGCTTTACATTTAGGCCTGAGGGGGAGTGAGTGGAAACCTATCGTATTAAAAAAATGAATGCCATTGCAAGCGAGGGGCTTGAGCTTTTTGGTGAGCGCTACCAGTTGGATGAAAATGAGGAAAATCCCCAAGGCCTGGTAGTGCGTAGCTCCCCGGTTGATCTTAAAGAATTCCCTGAACTGCTTGCCATAGCCAGGGCAGGGGCTGGAGTGAACAATATTCCGGTGGACGAGGCCACGGAAAAGGGGATCTGTGTGTTTAATACGCCCGGAGCCAATGCCAATGCCGTGGTTGAACTCATCTTTACCATGCTTGGGATCTGGCTTCGTAATGTGCACCAT
>JAUWLT010000227.1 GCA_030613515.1 Desulfobulbaceae bacterium | reverse complement strand
AAGCCGGGTGCTAACATTCCCGAGAGCATATAAACAACTCACTGATGACGAGCAATAGCGTATCCCGGCTTCTCCTTTCTCTAGTGACTTATTGTACAGATAAGGTAGAAAAAGGTCTCTCTTTTAAGCATAGGATGACGGAGCAGGGGATTTTTCGAAGTCTACGCTTATCTACGAGTCCATCTTTCTTGAATGAGTGCTTTTTCTACCCACTACCCTAAAAAAACTAAAACTCCACCTTCACCCGCTCATTAAAATCATAGCCGTCACTGGACAGATCATAATCCATTCTGCCCGCCTGCAGATTGAATTTCTCCCCCCTGATGTCAACCTCAACCGGGCTGACCACCATCTTGGTGGCATCATAGTAATGGAGAAGATCGGTATACAGTTCTTCTTTACTGTCAGGTTTCCTCACCACCACGTTATCAATTAAAATCAGGTGTCGCTCATCCATCAGGTAGGTACCGCGACTACTGGTGACTGTGATGGGCTCTTTCCCTTTACCGGTATACAGGGCATCAACTTCAATCATACCGATTTCCCGGTCCGTCTTGCCGGTAAAGGCACGTTCAGCATTAACCTTCCACTCAACCCGACCGTTGGTGCTGAGAGTGATGGTGATATGATCCAGGATAAAAGACTGGGACTGCCGCTTGTAGGCCTCGGCAACCGTGGCGTCATAGCCGCCACGGGCCTTGAGAAAGTCAGCCACGAATGACTTCCAGAGCGGGCTGCTGAGCAGCAGGCCAAGCGGGATGATCCAGAGCAGATTACGGGGATTCCTGATCATCGTTTAAACGTTGCCAGGATACCGGCCAGTTGCCCCCGGGCCTCAAGGATCAGCTCACAGGCCTCGCGGACTGCACCGTGACCACCTGAATGGACAGTCGTGTAGTGAACCCGTTGCCGGACGTCAGCGACTGCATTGGCCGGTGCAAAGGAGCAGCCCACCTGTAAGAGCAGGGGCAGATCCAGCAGGTCATCACCCATGTACGAGGTCTGTTCCGAATCGAGCCCGGTTTTTTTAAGAATTTCCTGATAAACGGCACCTTTGTCTTTACGCCCCTGGTACAGGTGAGCAAAGCCCAGATCAGCGGCCCGCCGGGACACGGCCTCAGAGGTACGCGCCGTGATCAGCCCGACTGCAACGCCTGCGTCCTGCAGGATGCGCAGGCCGAAACCGTCCTGGGTGTTAAAGCCCTTGGATTCCCCCCCGTCATGGGTATAAATAATGGTGCCGTCGGTGAGAACGCCATCCACGTCAAGCAGCAGAAGTTGAACCTTTTTCGCCCGCTTCAGGGTCGACTTCCAGGCTTCACTGAGCTCTATGGTACGCTCGCGCGAAGAAACAATGCCCATGATCGCTTACACTCCGTGCACAGCCGCGCGTACTGCCAGCAACTGTTTAAGCAGCGTTTCCACCTGGTCCAAAGGCCAGCAGTTAGGGCCGTCACACAAGGCCTTGTCCGGGTCCGGATGCACCTCCATGAACAACCCGTCAATCCCTACAGCCATTGCGGCCCGTGTCAGGGGGGGGATAAACTCGCGCTGTCCGCCTGAGCTGCCGCCCATACCGCCCGGCAACTGGATCGAATGGGTGGCGTCATAGACAACCGGACAGCCAAAGGAACGCATCACCGGCAGAGAACGCATGTCCACTACCAGGTTATTATAGCCAAAACTCGTGCCCCGTTCCGTGAGCAGAATACGCTCACAGCCTGCAGCCCGCAGCTTGTTCACTGCATGTTCCATATCCCAGGGTGAGACAAACTGGCCTTTTTTCAGGTTTACGGTCTTGCCCGATTTGGCCGCAGCCACCAGCAGGTCGGTCTGGCGGCAGAGAAAGGCGGGGATCTGGACAATATCCAGGTGATCGGCAGCCATCTCCACTTGGTTGGTCTCGTGGATATCGGAAACCACGGCAACACCCACTTCTTCACGGATTCGACCAAGCTGGCGCAGCCCCTTTTCCAGGCCCGGTCCACGAAAGGAACCCAGCGAGGTACGGTTGGCTTTGTCAAAGGAAGCCTTGAAAACATAGGAAATTCCCAGCCGCCGAGTAATCGCTTTCATCTCCTGGGCAATTTCCCAGGCCATCTCACCGGATTCAAGCACACAGGGGCCGGCAAGAAGCAACAGTGGTTGATCCGGGCCGATCCGAATAATTTCGCCCCCAAGCAGGGTATTTAATTCAACGATTTTCATGTAACATCAACCAGTACAATATTATCTTCTTTATTGGGAATCAAACAGATAAAAATGTAATCCTCATCTGCGGAAGCCTTGTACCAATGCGGCACACCGGCGGGGATGAAGAGTGCGTCATCCTTTTTCAGCCGGTAGACCTTGTCGCCGATTCCGACCTCAGCCGAACCGGACAGTACATACTGCTCATGCTCGACAGTATTGGTGTGGTTGGGCATAGAGCCCCCTGCCTTGATGGTAAAACGGCGCATACTGAAATCAGGCGCAACAGTGGCCGGAATCAATGTCTGCATGAAGGTACCATAGGCTACACCGATAGGGGTTGCCTCAACTTCGGAAGCCGAGAGAATCAGTGGTTTCATAACAGATCAACCTTTTTTATTTTTCAGGGCAGCTTTGATAAAGTCGCGAAACAGGGGATGAGGCCGCATGGGCTTTGACTTAAACTCGGGATGGAACTGGCAGCCCAGAAACCAGGGATGATCGCCAAGTTCTACAATCTCCACCAGGGTGCCGTCGGGTGAAGCCCCACTGATCACCAGGCCTGCCTTTTCCAGCTGTTCCCGAAAAAGGTTGTTGAACTCATAGCGGTGGCGGTGGCGCTCGCTGATCTCCTCTTGTTGGTAGGCAGTATGAGCCAGGGTTCCCTCAACCAGCCTGCAGGGATAAGCGCCCAGCCGCATGGTACCGCCCATATCGGAATTTTCATCCCGCACCTCGGTTTTGCCGGTGCGGAAATCATACCACTCTTTCATCAGGTAGATCACCGGAAAGGGCGTTTCCCGGTCAAACTCCGTGGAATGGGCTCCCTTCATACCGGCAACGGCGCGGGCAAACTCGACCACGGCCATATGCATGCCCAGGCAGATGCCGAAGAAAGGTACCCTGTTCTCCCGGGCATAGGTAATGGCCTGGATCTTCCCCTCCATGCCGCGGCTGCCGAAACCGCCCGGCACCAGAATGCCGTCACACTCTTTGAGCTCATCCGTAGCTTTGCCGGTTTCCAGTTCGTCGGCGGCAATATATTTCAAATCCACCTGTGCATCATTAGCAATGCCGCCATGCACCAGAGACTCATGCAGACTCTTATATGCCTCTTTCAGGTCCACGTACTTGCCGGTGATGCCGATGGTAACCGTATGCTGCGGGTGCTTGATCTTGTAAACCAGTTGTTCCCAGGGCTTGATATTGGGCGCACCGGTCCAGATACCCAGTTTTTCCAGGATACGGTCGTCCAGTTCCTCTTCGTGCAGCCGCAGCGGCACCTCGTAGATGGAGTCCACGTCAATGGCTGTGATCACCGACTTCGCCTCCACATTGCAGAACAGGGCGATCTTTTTCTTGATTGACTGGTCCAGCGGCACCTCGGTGCGGCACATAAGGATGTCCGGCTGGATACCGGAGGCCAATAACCCCTTGACCGAATGCTGGGTGGGCTTAGTCTTGATTTCACCCGCAGTCTTGATATACGGCACCAAGGTCAGGTGGATAAATAAAGAATTTTCCCGGCCCAGATCACCCCGCAACTGGCGAATAGCCTCGATAAAGGGCAGTCCCTCGATATCACCCACTGTGCCGCCTATCTCGATAATGGCCACATCCACGGTGCCGTCAAGCTGCAGCACGGCCCTTTTTATTTCATCGGTGATGTGCGGGATCATCTGCACCGTGCCGCCCAGGTACTCACCCCGCCGTTCCTTCATGATTACCGAGTAGTAGATCCTGCCTGAGGTGTAGTTATTTTTCTGGGCCATAACCGCATTGGTGTAGCGCTCGTAATGACCCATGTCCAGGTCGGTCTCGGCCCCGTCATCGGTGACATACACCTCACCGTGCTGAAAGGGGTTCATGGTGCCGGGATCAACGTTGATATAGGGATCAAGTTTTTGAAAGGTGACGGTCATGCCCCGGCTTTCAAGCAGGGCACCGATAGACGCCGCGGCAAGCCCCTTTCCCAGGGAGGAAAGAACACCTCCGGTGATAAAAATGAACTTAGTCTTATTCCTCGGTTGTTTATCCATGCCACCATCCTTGTGCGCGGGAAAAAAGAAAATGGCAGCCTGAAACTGCCCGTATTTTACGTTACTCCTGACGGGAATTTACCATACCTCATCAGGGGCTGTTTGACAACTGCTGGTCGGGATGATTTTA
>JAUWLT010000129.1 GCA_030613515.1 Desulfobulbaceae bacterium | reverse complement strand
CTGTTGATCATCGGTCAACTGGTATTGCCGGTACATGCGTATGGTTTCAGTATCGGCGAGGAGCGCATGGTAGGTGAGCAGTTGCTCTATACCATCCGTGCTCAATTCAAAATCCTCGATGATCCTGATATTTCTCAGTATATCAACGATCTTGGCTATCAGGTGCTCGATGTTGCCGGGCCGCAGTTTTTTGACTATCATTTTTTTGTAGTCAAGAGCGACCAGTTCAATGCCTTTGCCGCTCCATCCGGTCTGATCTTTTTTTATACCGGTCTGATCAAGACGATGAAGAATGAGGACGAGTTGCTCAGTGTTCTTGCCCATGAGATCGGGCACGTTGTCAGTCGTCATATTGCCAATCGTATGGACAAACAGGGCAAGATTACTGCCGCCACCTTGTTGATTGGGCTTGCCAGCCTGGCCCTGGGTAATCCCGCTCTGTCTCAGGGATTGCTTACCGGCTCCCTGGCAGCTAACCAGGCTATTTCACTGAGTTTTTCCCGACAGGATGAGGAGCAGGCAGACAGGCTTTCCTTTGGCTGGATGCGTGCCATGCAGCGTAATCCCAAGTCCATGGAAGGTATGCTCAGGACCATGCGCAGGATAACCCGTTACCGGACCAATAAACTACCGGCCTACCTGCTGACCCATCCTAATCCCGAAGCCCGATTGAGTTATGTGCAATCTCTGGTTGAGATCGATCAGAATCAGTCTACGCCGGGGTATTATAAAAAGACGGATAATTTTGATTTTCTCCGTTTCAAGTACCGGGTACTGAGCCAGGCCGGTGAACCGGAGGAGTTACGGATTTACTGTGCCAATATCCTGGCATCCGGAAGAGATCCGGAACAGGTAACTATGGCCCACTACGGCCTGGCATTGTTGAATGCCGGGGATACAAATTTTACAGAGGCAATTAATCAGCTGGAACTGGTCCGCAAAAAGTATCCCCGTAAAGACATTCTCAAGGTTGACCTGGGGACGCTTTACCTGGAAGCCGGACAGGTTGAACAGGCCGTAAAGATTTTTCACGAGGCGTATAAACGTGATCCAACCGATATGTATGCCGCTTTTCAACTGGCCCAGGCAATGCAGAAAAGAGGCGAATTTGTCGAGGCGGAACTGTTGTACCATGAGGTGGCAAAGGCCATGCCTGAGTACTCCAAGCTGTACTATGAGCTTGGCAGATTGAAGGCCAATGGGGGGGCGCAGGGGATCAGCAATTTCTACCTGGCAAAATATTATTTGTACGAGGGACGCATCAAGTACGCAAAGCAGTACTTGAAAAGGGCTTCAAAGGATACAACAGTACCTGTGTCCATGCAGGAAGAGGCTAAATCTATCCTGGATAGACTGAAAAAGTTGGAAGAGGAGTTGTAGCGGTATGTTGAAACGATTTTCAGTCTCCCTGGAGGAGCATTTGCTGGAGAAATTTGATGACTATATCAGCAGCCATGGTTATTCAAATCGGTCTGAGGCTATTCGGGACCTGATCCGGAAGGAACTGGTCAATAAAGAGTGGGAACAGGACAGTGAGGTGGTGGGCGTTGTCACCCTGGTGTACAATCACCATCAGTCCCGGTTGCAGGAAAGGATAACAGAGCTGCAGCACCGCTATTACGAGCTGATTACCTCAACAACCCATGTCCATATGGATCATCATAACTGTCTGGAAGTAACCATTGTCAAGGGCAAGGCTTCCAAGGTCCGGGTGTTGGCAGAGGGAATGATTGCATTGCGGGGGGTAAAGAACGGCAATTTGACGATGTCCAGCACAGGGGGCCATTTGCATTGAAATGCGATGACAACCTATTAACCCGCATTTTTCACCAGATGGACGAGCCCTCGCTTGATCTTTGAATTTACAAAGAATTTTACTCAGTCGGAAATACACACAGTTATTCCACTTCTTCGCAAAATCCTTTGTGAATCCAAATTGCTGCGCGATCATCTCGCCCCCTTGGTGAGAAATGCGGGTTAACTGCTACTATGAAAATGGAGGTACAACATGTCTGAACAGAAGAGTAAAGGTCCGGCAAAACATTACCAGGATTTGACTGCCTCGTTTCCGGAAGTGTTGACAGCTGTGGAAAATCTCGGCGAGACTGTACGTTCCGCAGGGCCGGTAGACCCCAAGACCAGTGAACTCATCCAGCTTGCAGCGGCAGCGGCAACCCAGTCAACCGGGTCGGTTCGTTCTCATACCCGCAAGGCGTTGCAGGCAGGTGCGAGCAAGGAGGAAGTACAACATGCCTTGCTGCTGCTTATCTCAACCATCGGTTTTCCGCAGGTTGCTGCAGCCCTGTTCTGGGTGAAAGAAATCCTGGATGACGCATAAGCCGCCACAGGCACCCCATCTTCACGCAGGTAAGCGAGCTCGAAGTCTACGCTTATCTGTGAGACTCCGATTACTCCCGCCTGCATAGAAAGTGACACCAGACACCGCTTTGCTGTTACGCTGTTATAGCGAACGGAAGTAAGTAAGTGAGGAACGAGACTCCGACTGCATAAATCTGGGGCACCTGTGACAACTTATATTTCGGAGGTATGTGATATTGCATGGTTACAAACCCCGTGATCCTTACGAAGTATAATCTGATCAGTCTAGAGGCCTTATCCGGTGGTGCATGCTGAAGAAAATGCCTTCGATCGTGAACAGGGCCAGGGCTGCCCAGATAATTACAAACCCGATCATCTTGGCCGGTGGAAAGGGCTCATGAAAGATGAGCAGCCCGATCAGGAATTGGATGGTAGGGGCAACGTACTGCATAAGTCCAATCGCTGTCATGGTAATCCGCTGAGCACCAAAGACAAAGAGCAGCAGCGGCAGCGAGGTGATTGCCCCGGTGCCGATGAGCATGAGGGTGATCCAGGGGCCCTGGCTCACAAAACCCGACGTACCTTGGTGTGTCAGGTACATTAGAGTTAATCCGGCCGGAATGGAGAGCAGCACGGTTTCGCAGAACAATCCTTCCAGGGAGTGCAGGGTTGCGGTTTTCCTGAGAAGGCTGTACAGGGCAAAGGTGACGGCCAGGGTCAGGCCGATCCAGGGAAATCTGCCATAGGAAAAAGTCAGGTAGAGTACTCCTCCCAGAGCCACCCCCAGGGCTATCCACTGCCCGAGTCTGAGTTTTTCCTGTAAAAATACCACCCCGAACAGCACGGCAATCAGCGGGTTGATAAAATAACCCAGGCTGGACTCAACAATATTGCCGTTGTTTACCGCCCAGATATACACCAGCCAGTTGGAACCCAGCAGGGTAGATGTGGCTATGGTCGTGAGCAGGGTGCGACGATTTGTCAGTGCCCTGAGCAGGGCCTGCTGTCGTCCCTGTAGGATCAGTAGAATAAAGGTCAGAACCAGGGACCAGACAATCCGGTGACAGATGATTTCCCAGGACGGGATGACCTGCAGCGCCTTCCAGTACAGGGGGAAAATACCCCACATACAGTAGGCGGACAGGACAGCTACCAGGCCGATGCGGTTGTTCTGTTCGTTTTTTGATGATTCCATGTGGCAGGCCATACCCTGTGGTTAGTGCCTATCCAGAAACGGCCCTTTCGCCCAGTTGGACGACTCGAAGTCTTCGCTTATCTGACCGTTCGACGAACTCTGCGTCATACTTAAAAAATAATCCTCGGAGGTAAGCGAAGACTTCGATATCACCTATATGCCTGTGGTTATTTTTTTTCAGTCCTCGGAGTCTGCGCTTACCTGATTTTGAACGAAATTGCTCGTTTCTGGATGGACACTGGTTAAGAAAAACGATACAGAACACGGCAGCCGATGACATGCAACAGAAATCGGCAGGCTGGGGAATCTGCAAATTGCTTATGCTTATATGAGCTGGTCTGATTGTGCGATGGGGTAAGCGAGCCTGCGAGACTCCGTGCTGTGCTGGAGAATGCTCATGCGTCTTATCGCTGACAAATAAAACAAACTTTTATTTGTTTTCTCCATTTATTTGTGGAAAAATCAAAGCAGTACGATATTGTTTTTTTGGGTGATGAAGAGATATAATCTGAAACGCATTTTTTATGGACAATCAATCTCTTTTTTTTGTGCTGACAGGCAGCCTGTCTCTTGGTGTGGGCACTGGTTTTGTCATGCATAGGTTTGACTTTTCTAAGCTGTTTTTCAAATCTAAAATCATATCACAAAATCCCTGGTAGTCATGATACGATTCGATGACGTTAACAAATATTTTTCTGAGCGGAAAGAGACTTTCAGTGATGAGAGTATCCGGACAATGATCGGTCATGCCGATTTGGAGATGGCTCGGCGCTCAGTTCCCGGAATTGCTGTTTTTATCATTGTTTTCATTATCTCGACCGTTATAACCGATTTTTCCATCAGCCATCCTGTTGTTTTCTCTTTGTTTACCGTTCTCTTGTCCGCCGGAATAATTCTCCGGATATTCGCTGTTGTCACCAGTAAAACATGGCGGGAAAAAAGACCTGTCCGCTGGAGGTTGCTCTTTTTCAGCGGGATCCTGATAACAGCCATTGCATGGGGAGGATACCTGGCGGCAATAGTTTTTGTGAACGGAATTTCCCTTGAGTCTCTCGTCCCCCTGCTCTATACCGCGGGGATCGGTGCTGGTAGTGTGTCCAGCTTCTGTATGCGCAGGACAGTGGGGAATCTCTATGTAATCGCTATTTATACCCCTGTAATTCTTGCCGGTGTTCTGCTGCGAACTCCTGAAGCAATGAATGTCAGCCTTGCCATTTTCATCTTTGCTATCTGGTCGTTTGTTCACTGCAAGCGATTGCATCAGGATTTCTGGCATTCCCTGGTCAGTAATCACCTGCTCGAGCTGCAGGCGGGAAAATTGCAACAGGCAAAAGAGACAGCCGAGCGGACGAACCGTCGCCTGGAAGTTGCCGGACTGGAAATGAAGGCCCTTTTGGACCATTCACCGGTAGGCATCGTTTTGATTGATTCAGATCAAAAGATTAGTCATGTGAATCCGGAAATGATTCGTTTAAGCGGCTACTCCCGGGAGGAACTCATTGGTGGGGCGCTGAAGAGATTGTTCCGCTCCCGGGAGGTACGCGACGCATTTAAGGTGGAAGCCGCTCAAAATCTTGAGCGACGCGGAGTCTACGAAACAGATAAACAGGTGCTGTCAAAAGATGGTTCACTGACCTGGTGTCATTTCAGTGGCCGCATTATCGAGCAGGAAAACAGAAAGCCGGGGATCATCTGGACTGTCCAGGATATCACCAAACGAAAAGAGATGGAAGCTGAAAGACTTCTCATAACCCGGCATCTGGAACAGACGCAACGGTTGGAAAGTCTCAATGTTATGGCCGGCGCAATTGCGCATCATTTCAATAATATTATGATGGGGCTTTCGGGCAACCTGGAACTGCTGCAGATGCAGGCGCCTTCCGGGTCGAAAATCGGCAAAATGGCGGCCAATGCCGGAAAGGCGGCGGCAAGGGCCTCAAAGATCTCTGATTCCATGCTCACCTATGTCGGCCAGCGGCCCATGCACAAAGAGGCAGGAGAACTCTCCGGCCTGGTGCAGGACATGGAAGAGCTGTTGCGGGATAGTGTGAGCCCCCTGGTAGGCTTGAATTTTCATCTCGACCCCCAACCCGCTGTCTGTGAGTTTGATGGCAGCCAGATCAGGCAGGTCATTCTCAATCTGATCCTCAATGCCAACGAGGCCATTGGTGATTCTGCCGGTGAAATAACCGTTAGCACCGGCTGTACCCGGCAACCGATAATCGGTCTTCCCCTGCCGTTTCGTGATGATGACTTGCCGCCGGGACAGTATGTTTTTTGCGAGATTGCAGATAGCGGCACCGGAATGGATAAGTATACTCGCGAGCGGATGTTTGATCCTTTTTTCTCTACCAGATTCACCGGTAGAGGACTGGGCCTTGCCGTGGTTACCGGTATTGTCAAGGCGCACAACGGAGCATTAACGGTCAAGAGCCGACCGAAAGAGGGCACAACGGTCACCTTGCTGCTGCCCCTTGCGGAAAAGGAGGTATCGATACAACCCGAGCCTTTGGAGTATCATGATGCAGAAGGGGGCCGGTTGCCCGTTTTTTCAGGCGTTGTTCTTCTGGCGGACGATGATCTCATGGTTGCCACTGTAGGAAACGCAATGCTCAAGCGGCTTGGCTTTGAAGTCCTCACGGCAGTGGACGGCCAGGAAGCCATTGATCTCTACACGACGCATCGTGAAACCGTCTGCCTGATCATCCTTGATGTCTCAATGCCGAAAAAAGACGGTATTGCGGCCCTCCGAGAGCTGAAGGAAATCAACGGCGAGGTAAAGGTTATTCTCGCAAGCGGTTACGCAGAAGAGGAGGTTATCAAGGGGAACGAGAAGAAACAGCCGAACGGTTTCCTCCATAAGCCGTTCAAGCTTCGGGAGTTAGCCGATACGATCAATAAGGTTTTGTCGGGGCGGGAAGGTGAGACTGACAATGCGGATTCAGGTCGGACATGAAGTTTGGGCAAAAACAGCAGGCATCAAGCAAGCAAACAACCATGAAGCTTTAAGGGATTCTCTTACGAGATAATCATTGCAGGTGTCGGTTTACTCCTTTAAATTGCAAAATTCCAGTATCTCACTGCGCGGTTTTTTGAGGCAGGTGACTAATCGTTTCTGTTCAGACTTGCTTAAATCAGCGCCATGACGAACCATGGAATTAATGGTTGTTTTCCAGGAGCTTTTTCCTTTACGTTTTTTGACCTTCCGGCAGATTCTGGTTTCAAGGTGACATGAAAGGCATTTGTTTTTCACAAGCTCAGCACAGGCCGGAACTGAAGCGGCAGATGAGGGCGGAACGAGGCAAAAATGCAGCAGAAAAACGGTAAGGGCCGGTAAGGAAATAACTTGGCCGATATTGCGCTTAGATTTGGGCCAGATTTGGATGCGGCGATTGAGTAAAACCGCAGGCGTAGCAGGTGACACCGCTTCGCTGTTACGTTGAGGATTTTGTGATTGAGCCGCATTTAAAGATGGTCCGAAGATAAGATGCAAGATTGGCCGGGTTATTTCTTTACAGGTCCTAAGCAGAAATATCAGCGGGCAACAGTTTTTCAGTTTCATGCCGTTAGTTAGGGCTTTAAGTGAGTTCATCTGAGGTGTATGTAACTGCTGTACCGTAGGCAATGGCTTCAATGGAACCGATTGCCCGGCGCTGGTTGGCGGATTGGCCGATGGCCGAGGTCTCAATCCTGGTGTTGAGGATGATGTGGGCATCTCCGGCAGCCTCTTTCATGCGCAGTGTTGCCTCCCGCCGTGCCCGGTCCACCAGGGATTCGTAGGATGTCACGTTTCCGCCAAAGATGTTGCGG
>JAUWLT010000154.1 GCA_030613515.1 Desulfobulbaceae bacterium | reverse complement strand
TCTCCCTCCGAGATACCGTTTAAAGCAGCTTTTTCCTTGTCCACCGTGATGATGGTCTTTGAGCGATCCTCTTCCCGGTACCAGTCAATGTCCACCACGCCGTCCGTGGTTTCAAGGATCTCTTTTACCGCCTTTGCCAGTTTGACCCGTGCCGCATCGGTGGGGCCATAGATTTCGGCTACCAGGGTCTGCAGAACAGGCGGTCCGGGCGGTACCTCGGCCACGGCCACGGCTGCACCGTATTTTGCAGCAATGGCGGCAATTGCAGGCCGTACTCGTTTGGCAATGTCATGGCTTTGTTTGTCCCGCTCGCCCTTGGGCAGCAGGTTGACCTGGATATCGGCCATGGTAGGGCCACCACGCATAAAGTAATGACGGACCAACCCGTTGAAGTTGAAGGGTGAAGCCGCACCGGTATAGATCTGGTAGTCGACCACTTCCGGTTCTGCGCCCACAACTTCGGCCATTTCCAGGGCCACTCTGGTGGTGTGTTCCAGGGTAGAGCCTTCGGGCATATCGAGGATAACCTGGAATTCGGATTTGTTGTCAAAGGGCAGCATCTTGGCCTTGACCAGGCCGAAATAGAACATGGAGCAGGCTGCCAGCAGCATGCCGATAATAACAATGAAAAACAGGAACCTGGCCGATCCGCGGGCCAGCAGCGGGTCCATGATTTTATGGTACAGTCGGGTGAAGAAATCATCCGGTGCATGATCTTCATCATCTATCTGTGTAGTTGTGCCTTTTTTCAGGATACGAACTGCCGCCCAGGGAGTAACCGTAAAGGCGATAAGCATGGAGATGACCATGGCAGCGGATGCGCCGATGGGGATTGGGCGCATATACGGGCCCATCAGCCCGCCTACAAAGGCCATGGGCAGGATGGCGGCAATAACCGCCCAGGTGGCCAGAATAGTGGGGTTGCCCACTTCGGCCACCGCCTCCAGGGCCACCTCGGTCAAGGACTTGTCCTGGTTTGAAGGCAATCGCATATGGCGGACGATATTTTCCACCACTACGATGGCATCATCCACCAGGATACCGATGGAGAAGATCAGGGCAAACAGGGTAATGCGGTTGAGCGTGTAACCGTACAAATAAAAGAGGAGCAGGGTCAGCGACAGGGTGGAAGGAATGGCCAGCATGACGATGATCGATTCCCGCCAGCCCAGAAAAAAGAGAATGAGCAGGGCAACACCGAACACGGCAATACCCATGTGCAGCAGCAGTTCATTTGATTTTTCAGCTGCCGTATCCCCATAATCACGGGTTACGCTGACCTCAATGTCTTCAGGGATAAGCGTCCCCTTGAGGCTTTCCACCTTGGCCAGCACGGTCTCAACCACATGCACTGCGTTGGAGCCCGGTCGTTTGGCAACAGACAGGGTGACCGCCGCCTCTTCCGGCACACCTTTGCCTCTGCCGAACAAAACATAGTTGTTCGGTTCCTCGGCGCCGTCTTTAATTTCAGCTACCTCGTCTAAGTAGACCGGGTTGCCGCCATACACCCCAACCACGATCCGACCAATTTCTTGGGCAGAGCTGAGAAAGGTACCGGTTTGGAGCTCCATTTCATGATCCATGGACTGAAGCGTTCCGGACAGGGTCTGCCGGTTGGCCTGCTGCAGCCTGGGAATCAGCTGGACAACGCTTAAATTTCGGGCCGCCAGCTTGAGGGGATCAAATAAAATCCGTACCTGACGTCTGGGACCGCCGATAAGGGGGGTTTCCGCCACCTCAAAGATACTTTTTATTGCATCATCCACCTGGGCAGCCAGACGGCGCAGGGTGAAATGGTCATAGGTTGTGGAGTGAAAGGTAAGCGCCAGGATCGGCACGTCATCAATGGTATGCGGCTTGATCAGAGGCTTTGAGACCCCGTGCGGAATGCGGTCAAAGTTGGTCTGCAGCTTCTGGTTCAGGCGGACAATCGAGGTCTCCAGGTTTTCACCCACGTAGAAGCGGGCAACCAGCAGACTTTGGCCGGGCATGGAGGTGGAGTAAATATACTCGACCCCGGGCAGTTCATAGAGCAGTTTTTCCATGGGAATGGAAACCCGCTCCTCTATCTCCTTGGGGGTAGCGCCGGGCATGGAGACCATGACATCGATCATGGGCACCTTGATCTGCGGTTCCTCTTCGCGCGGCAGCAGGACAACCGCCAGCATACCGAGCAGCAGAGAGGCAACAATGATGATCAGGGTCAGCTTGGAGTCAATAAAGGTTGCTGCCAGCTTACCGGCAAAACCGGGATGCAGTTCTTTTTCTTTCATGGGTTGACTGTGACCGGCTGACCGCTGACAAGCAGTCTGTTGTTATCAAGAATGACCTGGTCCCCGGCAGAGAGTCCGGCCAGAATTTCCACCTGGTCATTCATCCGGCTACCGACACGAACCAGGCGCAGTTGCGCTTTACCTTTTTCCAGGACAAACACCTTGTCCATCTGGCCGGAGGGGATCACTGCTGAACCGGGGATGAACAGAGTGGTGGCTGGATTAACCGGCAGGATCACCCGGGCAAACTGGCCGGTCTTCAGGGCAGTATCATACCCAATATCGATTTTAATCGGAGCGGTGCGGGAAAGTGGATCGATAGAGGGTGCAATTTCTGCAACTGTACCGGAGACGGTTATCCGGGCTGATGGAACCTGTATGGACAGTGAATCTCCTTGCTTAAGCTGATTGATAAGTGATTCGGGAATTGCAGTAACAGCCTGCAGCCTGGTATCGTTTTCCAATTGGAGCAGAGGCGTACCCGGCGTGGCCAGATCACCGCTATTTGCAAGTTTTTTTGTAATCACGCCGTCATAGGGCGCAGTTATGGAAGTATATGCAAGCATGGCCTTTGCCTCCTGCACTGAGGCCCGGGCCACGGCAAACGAATCCTGCATGGATTTAACGGTTTCCGGGGTGGTAGCATTTTTCTTGAGCAGCTTTTGCTCGCGGGCAAGATTACGTTTCGCCTGATCAAGCTGGGCCTGTGCCTGCAGGAGCCGGGCGGATATTTCTTCCGCACTGATCTTGACAAGCAAATCTCCCCTCTTGACCCGTGACCCCAGCACAACGGGTAATTCCGTGATGGTTCCGGTAACCTTGGCGGCAATGGCTGCCTGTTGAACAGCCTGGATAGTTGCCACCAGTTCCACCTGGGCGTGGCTGGAACTCTCCTGCACTGTCTGCACATGGACGGCCACAGTGGGCAGATCAGCGGCCTGCTGCTTTTCTTCGCTCAATCCGTTCGTAGCCGTGAGCAGGACACTCAGGCAGTATGTGAGGATACGGTTTGTATTATTCATAGTAGATATGGTGTTCGAGTTTCTGTATACGTTGTTATTTCTGACTGACAATGTTACTCAAATTGGCTGAGACCGGCTGCTCTGCGCAGGTCGGCGATGGCAATCCGACGGGCCGCCTTTGCCATCAGGTTGTGCACCCGGGCATCGGTCAACCTGTTTTCCACTTCAATGAGGTCTGAGGCGAGGGTAACTCCTTCCTTGAACCGTTCTCGCGAGAGGCGTCCACTTTCAACGGCCTGTTCCACCATCTTTTTCGTTACCTGTAAACGCTCTTCTGCCTGCTTGAATGCCAGGGAGGCCTGCTCAATTTCATAGTTAAAGGCCAGTTCAAGCTTCTGCCTCTGTTCACGAATTTCCGCAAGTTCTGCTGTTGCCCGGTTGACTTCCGCAGAAGTCCGGTGACCGTTGAACAGGTTATAATTTACCTTGACACCAGCCATCCAGGAGTTGCCGGACCCTTCATCAAACTCAAAGCCTTTGTCCACCTGGTAAGAACCAAAGAGGTCGGCCGAAGGGTAGTAGCCACCACGTGCCTTACGTACTTTGGCCTCTGCAGCCTCAAGCAGAGCGTTGAGTCGGGTAAGTTCCGGCCGCTGTTCATAGGTCGGCTTTTCCGGAACAGCCTGTCTTGCCTGCTGAGCCGTATCAATTTCCGCCGAGCCCTGTTTGAGCCCAAGCAGGTTAAGGAATCCGCGTCTGACCAATTCAAGCCCGTGTCGTGCCAGGATCAGGTTTTCTGCGGCTCGCGATTTTTGCACTTCCAGGTTGAGCAGGTCAGCTTTCAGCAGGTCTCCGGCATCAAATCGTGCCTTGGCTGCCTGCAGGGATACTTCAATGGCCTTAAGGGCCGATTCCCGAGCCTGGACATTTTCCTCAGCCTGGACAATGGAATAAAAGCTTTTGACTACTTCAAAGCCAAGTCGTGAATAGATTGCCTGTTGCTCAAAATGGGTGGCCTGTTCGCCGGCTCTGGCAGCTCTGACACCGGCTTCGTCACTTCCTCCATTATAGAAACGATACTGCACTGAACCGGTCATGTTGAGATTATCACTGGTGCCGGGATTGTTAAAATCAATATCCTGGGTGAACTGTCCCTGGTTAAGGATATTGCCGAATGAGTACATGGGATTGTTGGTACGTCCGTAACCGGCACTGAGCCCGATACTGGGATAGTAGGCGGATTGGGCTGCAACAACGGCTGCCTGGGCACCCTTGATTCGCTGCAGGGCAATACGTACATCCGGGCTGTTATCCAAGGCAAAACCGACAGCCTCCTGGACTGTCCACACTGCGGGCAGTGATGCTGTATCTGTTGCAGAAGCAGCAGTTGAGACAGTAATAAACAAAAGGCAGAGAACACGGAGCAGCGTTCTTTTACAAAGCATACATTTGACCCGGGCATATTTACAGGGAAAAAACTTATCTATTGAGTACTATGATGATTTCGTAAAAATAATATTCTCTCAATTTTCCGTCATTCCCGCGCAGGCGGGAATCTAGTTATTTCAATACGTTCTGGATTCCCGCCTGCGCGGGAATGACGGAGCAGGTTACTTTTTACGATACAATCACTATATTGAAGATGTAAGTATAGGACAGACAATTCGTCAAGTCGAGTTATTTTGATATCAAGTATAAGGTCAAAGGAATAGGTGGAAGGTTGGGCCGGCATAACTTAAGAATTTGTTGTGCAGTCTTGTTGCTGCTTTCAGGCTGTGTCAGTATCCCGGCCAGTCATTTTACAGTGGGACAGGATGGGTATATCTGTAGTGTCAATGGAGAATGTCTCTGTGAAAACGCTGTGCTGCCGGATAGGTATATTGATGCGGCAGCGCAGGTAGAGGGTCTTGATCCGGACCGGATTGTCCTGCTTAACTGGAACAGTCATAAGGAAACCGGGCTGCAGTGGCTACAGGAATTGCAGCGCATGATAAGTGGTGTCGACCTGCTGACTTTGCAGGAAGGTGTGCTTACTTCGGAGCTGCGCGGTCTGCTCAGTGATGGTTATGGCGGCAACTGGATCCTTGCTAATGCCTTTACGCAATCGGACGTCCATACCGGGGTGTTAACCGCCTCCAGGGTACAACCAGATTTTTTCTGTTCCTTCCGGTTTGCTGAGCCGATTATTGTTGTACCGAAAACGGTGTTGATCAGCCGCTATCCTCTTGCCGGTACTACGGAAACGTTGATGTTGGCAAATATGCACATGGTCAATTTTTCTTTTGCCACCAGAGCCTATCGTGAGCAGCTGAGAAATGCCTTTGACCTGATAAGTCAACACCAGGGGCCTCTGCTCATTGCCGGTGATTTTAATTCCTGGAGTGATGAACGGCAGATAATTATTCAGCATTTTGCTGACGCACTGGGTGCTGAATCCGTAAAATTTTCAGTGGACGGCAGGACGACCTTTTTCGGCCATGTCGTGGATCATGTTTTTTATCGAGGCCTGGAACCAATAGAGTCTGTTGCCCTGCCGGTGACAATCTCGGATCATAATCCCATGCGGGTTACCTTCCGTCTGGCCGGTGATATGTTTGCCTGGAGGTAACTGTCCAGTAGCACCCCATCTTCGTCCATTTCGGAGTCTCGTAGACTCGCGTACCTGGCCTTCTTGAATAGCAATAGTATGCTTCGAAGTCCCAGCAGTGCTAACGGCGAATGAACGAATATGAGGCACTACTGAACAGTTACGGAACGGTTGTTTTGCTAATTATTGGGTACCACCAGAATGGTTACACCTGGAGTATTTCAGATGAATAAATCTATCCATCGACTGATGAGTGTACTGTTCGTGTTTGGTTTGTGTTGTTCGCCTGTCACCGCTTTTGCTTCCATGCAGGAGGAGATAAGCCACTTGCTCAACTTTATTGAAACCTCTGATTGTATCTTTATCCGTAATGGCAGTCGTCATGATCCAAAAGAGGCCGTAAAACATATTGAAAAGAAATATAATTATCTGAAGAAACGTATTAAAAGCACGGAAGATTTTATCAAAGGCGCTGCGACAAAGAGCAGTTTATCCGGCAGAATGTATATGATCATCTGCAACGGCAAGGAGATGGAAACC
>JAUWLT010000070.1 GCA_030613515.1 Desulfobulbaceae bacterium | reverse complement strand
GGCTGAGCAACTACATTGATTATGAAGCCATCGCCAGGGATCTCGGCTTTGATGGTTACGTCGAGAGAGCCGAGGGAGTATTCTGCTATGCTGGGTAATAGGACGCTCGTATCCGAGAATAGGCTAACTATTATGAAGGATTTTACCAGAAACAGCAGGAGCTACTATGAATGCCTTTGTACCTGTGGTACAATGAAGATAATTAGGGCAGATAACGTAAAGAGTGGAGCTACGATGTCCTGTGGATGCTTGAGCAGGGAGAAGGCATCTGAGAGGCTGAAGAAATTACACGGGTCGAGTCAGCGGTAAACTTAATCGATTCAAGGTACGGCACAGTGATGCCCCAGTGGTAATAATCTACAGTAACCACTGGGGTTGTATGATAATCCTTTAGAATTTCAAGGCCTTGATGGCATCCAGCAACTGACCAACAGGTCTCTTCCCGGTATACCTTGCAGTTTCCCCTACCTGTGCATGTCCTAATAGTTCACTGATAATCCGGGAGTCAACGCCATTAGCCTGTAGGTTTGAAGCGAAGGTATGCCTCAAGGAATGGAATGTCTTATTAAGCCCTATCGTCTTCCTGTAACGACCGAACCACTTGGATGCAAGACCTCCCCAATATGATTTATCAGTATACGTTAACTCTGGAAATACACGTACATTATCAACAGTCTTAAGGTATTCATTGAAGTCATCAGCCATGTCAGGATGCAAAGGTACAATCCTCTCAGATGACAGGTTCTTGAGGTGCTGTCCCTCGTTACCTTCTTGTATCTTCAGGGATAAGATTCCATCCACCTCATCTACATCATCCATATAGAGCTGACAGAGTTCATTCAATCTGCATCCAGTGTACAGGCCTAAACGAGGTAGCCAGTACTTGAACCCTGAGAGGTCTGTGATACCGTCAAGGAGTAACTTTATCTCCTCAGGCTCGTAAGGATCTCTTTCCTTGTGACTCTGGGTGGTCTTCTTCACAACAAGTCCAGAAAAGTAGTTCTTGTTCAGATGACCTCTCCGCATTAGCCAAGTATTGAAAGCTGAAAGGAACCCGATGTACTTATTGTGTGTCTTTGGTGACAGGACCCTGTCATGGGATTGGTTTGCCAGCTCTTTGATATCATCCTTCTTGAAGCCCGGAGGAAGTCGTTTAAGCGTATCAGAGAACCCGTTGGCACTGGTATGGTCTATGGTATCGTACAAACTCAGGAAGGCACTCAAGGCACCTCTACGCTCAGTCTGAGTCCGTGGGGTGACACCATTCTTGGTGTCGGTCAGGTAGGCATCTATTAAGTCTGTGAGGTCCATACCGATGGCAGAAGGAGAACTTCCGGTGGAAAGTAATGCCTGGGCTGTCTTCAGTTCCTGCTCTGGTGTCTCATGATCAATCTCCACCTTGGTACCGTCAGCTAATTTTAAATAAATGTTATAAAAGAGAGCCTCTTCCTCCTTCTTCATATCCATGTAGGTCCTGTAGAGTTGATTAGCCCGAGGGATTGCTACTCGCTTTTTCTTGGTCTTGAGGGAATGATGGACTTCTTTCTTACCAAGTGATCTGCTAAGAGAAGCCGGGAGAACCAGCCTGAAATGGAATGTTCCGTTTGATCTTCTGACAAGGTGATCATGGTGAAAATGCATAAAGTTACCTCCTGATGTAGCGTTTGTCTGTAGCAAACCACACATACATCAAGAGAAACTTAATGATATCAATCAGATAGATAGTACTGGCGGAGAGGGTGAGATTCGAACTCACGGTACTTGCGTACACACGCTTTCCAAGCGTGCGCCTTAAGCCTCTCGGCCACCTCTCCTAAACTGAGAATCAGCAGATTTTAAAAACAAATAACAACTCCAACCTGCCTTCACTACTCGGCACCACTTTGTAAACTGAGTTTTACTTTTTGACAACAGAAAAATAGGTTTCCGATACCTTTTTTATCGTAAACGTTCATCAGTGCCTCATCTTCGTTTTTGAAAAAACTCCTTTAACAGCAGACTGCACTCGACGGCTCGGACTCCCCCGGTGATAACAAAGCTGTGATTCAACCGTCCGTCGCTGCCGATCCGGTACATGGACTGCAAGCCTCCGGTCTTGCTGTCGGTCGCCCCGAACACGATCCGTTCCACCCGTGCCTGGATCATGGCGACAGCACACATGGCACATGGCTCCAGGGTTACATACATAGTCGTTCCAGGCAGTCGATAATTAGCTGTTTTCTTTGCTGCTGCCCGCAGGACATGGATTTCCGCATGGCCGGTGGGATCGTTTGCACCAATGCAGTTATTACCGGACGCGGCCAGGATATCATTGCCACTGCCGACTAACACAGCCCCCACCGGCACTTCGTCCATGGCAGCAGCTTCAACTGCATATTCAAGTGCCAAACCCATGAAGTAATCATCCCGCTCTGTAACCGACACCACATCCTCCTATCCTGCACAAATTCAATTGTAAGTGATCAGGGAAACCGCACGGAGTCTCGTTACTCGCTTACCTCTTCGCACGATCGCGACTGCCTGCATAGAGGGTGACACCAGACACCGCTTTGCTGTTACGCTGTTATAGCAGTCAGTCGCGATCGTGCGAATCTACGGCACTCCTGATCACTTACAAGTTTTGTGTTGTTGAAATCGCACAGTTGTCCCCTCTGTGACGAGATACATTCAATTAAGTTGCCGGCAGCAACGACCTGTATAACCACAAAAATAACAATAAAAAATATTCTCACCTTTGCAAGCGTCAAAAAAAGGCGTATAATTACAAAAAAGGCATTATGGTGACAAAAATGAAACTCAACATCTTCATGGAGCACCAACTATGGCGCCCTCTAAATTTTCTGTTCTTGCGTATGAGTCGCTTGACGATCATGTAAAAAGTCTCAGCCAGGCATTGGCAGACACATCTGAGATATCCTTTCAAACCGATCCCAAATCCTTTGAGCGGGAACTCGGCAAAAAAGAGTATGACGTTATCTTCATGAACGTCAAGCCAAACAACACCTCCACATTTAACCTGCTCAAAAAAACCCGCAGCCGATTGCCTTATACACCGATCATCATGACCTCAAAGTCTGAACAAACAGAACTTGTTGTCGAGGCCATAAAACTTGGTGCCTATGATTTCATTTCCACGCCCTTTTCCCAGGCCCGTGTTCAACTGACCGTCCAGCGGGCCATGCAACAGCGTGAACTGTCCAATGAAATTGATTACCTGCGCCGCAGTCAGGATATTGTCTATGATTTTAATAACATAGTGGCGGACAGCCCATCTTTTCAACAGATCATTACCAGTTTGAAAAAATTTGCCACCACAGACTCCACTATCCTGCTTACCGGCAAAACCGGCACCGGCAAAAGCTTTCTTTCCGGCTCCATTCATTATAACAGCCACCGTCGCAAAAGTCCTTTTATCAAGATCAACTGTACCAACATACCGGAGACCTTACTGGAGAGTGAACTGTTCGGCCATGAAAAGGGATCATTTACTGGCGCGGACAAACTTCGTATCGGCCGCTTTGAACAGGCTAACGGCGGCACGATTTTTCTTGATGAAATCGGTGAAATCCCGCTGGAAATCCAGACAAAGCTCCTGCGGGTGCTGGAGGAGAAGGCCTTTGAACGGGTGGGAAGCAATAAAACCATTGAAGTGGATGTGCGGATCATTGCCGCCACCAACAAGAACCTGGAGGAGCAGATTGCTGCCGGCAGGTTCCGGGAAGATCTCTATTACCGGATCAACGTCCTGCCCGTAAACCTGCCCCCGCTGCAAGATCGTCCCCTGTGCATCGAACCGCTGGCCTATAAGCTGTTGGATCAATCCTGTGCTACGCTCAAAAAAAGGATAATCAGCTTTTCACCTGATTCGCTGGCCATTATCAAGAGTTACAGCTGGCCGGGTAATATCAGACAACTGGCCAATACCATTGAGCGGGCTGTGATCCTGGAAGATTCCGACAGTATCGAGACCGACTCTATCCAGATTCCGGATTTTCACCAGCCACCACCCCAATCCCGCAGAACCAGCGAACCCCTGGAAACCCAGGAAAAGGAACTTATCCTGAAAGCCCTGGAAGAAAATCTCTGGGTCCAGAAAAATGCGGCCAAACAGCTGGGAATTTCTCCGCGGGCGTTGAATTACAAGGTCCATAAGTTCGGCATCACCCATCCGAACTGGCGAAAAAATAAGTAGATGTTCAGGTAAAAGGTGGAAGTAAGGCTGCAATAACAATGGTACCCCTTTGCACTTTCTTTTAATACAGCTGCAGCACGACCAGATTTATCAGACCGATTAGAAAACCGAGCAAGGCACCAAAAAGGTTGATATACTTGAACTGTTCCTCCATTATGGAGAGCAGGAGCCGCTCCAACCGCATCAGGTCCAGTGAGTCCACCTTTTCGGTCACCATCTCTGTGATATTAAGAGAACCCACCAGGCCGGGCACTTCCTTAAGCAGCATACGATTGGCAACGAGAATGAAATAATCGGTTATTCCCTTGCGCACGCCGGCGGGCATCAAATCGTGCAGGATCCCCACCCGCTTTGCTGCCACTTGATCCACCATGGAGCTCAACATCCTGTCTAACAGTCGGCGTAACTGGGCTGAGCGAAGCATGGCGACCAACTCCCTGACAACAGTCTTCTGTACCCTGCGGCCACTTTCTCCGGGCATGAGCAATTCTACAAGCCCTGCCACTGATATGTGCCCCTGATCAAGCATCTCTTCCAGGTGCTCTCTGATCAAGGTTGACATGGTTTGTTGGACTCCCTGTGAGCGAAGAACAGCCATAACCTGGGCTGCAACCTGATGACAGATTGCCTGCAATTTTTCCGGTTCAACCTTGTCCAGTAATTGGGCCAATGGAGTAGCAAAATATTTCCTGGTCTGTTCAACAAGCACCCGGGCCACCCGCTCTTGGACAATTGGTTTCTGCAGCCACTGTGTGAGGTCATCTTCCTTGTCTTCCAGGTAGGTCCGAATTTTTTTCTCCAGGCTGTCCATATCAATAAAACCGCGGGCCATGGCACCCATGGGTCCCAGGGTATCGAGAAAACTGTTCACCCCGTCCTTGATTGCCAGGATAATTCTCTCACGAACGGCAGGTTCTGCCAACATCACGGATAACTGGCGCAAGACCTGCGGCGCCTGACTTTCAATGGTTGAGCAGATCAGCTCCTGCAACTCTCCGGGCAGGAGATCGGCAATAGATTTTCTTTCTGCTGCAGCACCTGCAATATACTCTTCAATGTAGTTCCCTAACCAGTCAACCACCTGCGGTCCGGCGAATAATCGCTCAATAAGCCCATCAACAACCTGGTAAAAAACTGCCCGGTTTTCCGCCGGTACCAGGGAATTCAACTCACTGCGGCCAAAATCATCAAATTGTTCAAGTAGTGCATCGCTGACAGTCTCGGCAAAGGGCTCTGAGTTTACATAGCTGTGGATACCTTTGCGCATCTGATACTTGAGCGTCCTGATGCCGATCCTGGCATATGCCCTGAACCGACGAGGAATAATTTCCGGCAGGGAGTCGAGATCTCTGGCCAGAACATCCTTTATCTTGCCATCAACCAGCAGGTGGAGGTGATCCTGGAATCGTTCCGTTGACAGGGCCGCACCGATATCTGCTGCTGTAAGCAGGTGTTCCCCAACCATTTCACCCATGTTTTCAGCCAGTTCATGCCGCTTGGAGGGAATAATACCCGGGGTCATGGGTACGCGTATTCCCAATACGTGCCAGGGCTTCAGGGGCCTGAACAGCATCCGGATCGCTACTCTATTGGTCAGGTAGCCGATAAAGGCACCAAGCAGAGGTGGACCGGCAAAGGCTAGGAGCTGGGTTGTTTGTAGAGGCATGTTTCTTATCAGATCAGATCTAATAGCTGTTGCGGTATGCTTATTATTTTCGCAGCACCATTTGCTGTAAGCTCTTCAGCTGTGCGAAAACCCCACAGGGCACCGACAGCATACATGCCGGCACCGGTTGCGGTTTTCATGTCCGTTGCCGTATCACCTAAATACAGTATTTCTGCCGGATCAAGCTGCAGCCGTGAAGCAATTTCAACAGCAGCGGCAGGATCCGGTTTCTTCGGCACCTCCGGCCGAGCTCCTAACAGAGGATCAAAAGTCCAGGCAGATAGCATCTGTTGCACGCAAACAGTAGTGAATTCATGCGGCTTGTTCGAGAGTACGGAAAGAGCCAGCCCGGCCTGCTGCAGGCCATTCAGCATAACGTCAATTCCTTCGTACATCCTGCTTTTGACATGCCAATTGCGACTGTAAACCTCTTTAAAATCAAGAACTATCCGACTGATCGTTTGTGCGTTGCGCATATCCTCCGGAAGAATACGCTCTACCAGGGTCTGCAATCCGTCACCGACAAAATAGCGATAGCTGTCAACAGGGTGAACCGGAAACCGGTGGGACGTGAGAACACGGTTTGCACTATCAGCCAGGTCATCCAGGGTATCAAGCAGTGTTCCGTCCAGATCAAAAATTACAGCTTTAAACGACATAAAAAACTCCTCTTTCGCAGCAGTTCGCCAGCAGCCCCTGCTGAACCGTTACTCTCTTCCAAGTATCGGCGCAAGAGTCGACAACACTTCATAAGTTACCAAAAGATAAAGCACAATTCCGGTTCCGTCCACTATATTTATCATAAGCGGTCACAACCACTCCACCTGAGACCTCTTACAAGACTGTGGTTATACCAAGCTGTTGCACACCCCATGATCAGTTACAAATTCTCTGCTACCGCTCTTGTAACTGGATACGAATAATCTCATTTTTTGTCTTCTTTCCGGGTTGTTATTCGTTTGACTTGGAAATCACATCTTTTTCGGGTATAAATAAAAGATTAAACTTTTCTTCAAAACACTTCACTGGATACAATACAATGACAAAAATTATTGCTCTTGCCGGCAAGGGCGGAACTGGAAAAACGACAACCTCCGCCCTGCTGCTTAAATACCTGACTTCCCGCAACATGACTCCGATACTGGCCGTGGATGCTGATGCCAATGCCAATCTTAATGAGCTGCTTGATCTGGATGTCGGCGTGACCCTGGGCCAGATCCGTAAAGAGCTTAAAGGGGATATTCCGTCCGGCATGAGTCGGGATCAATTCATGGAAATGAAAATTCACCAGTCCCTGATCGAAGATTCCGGTTTTGACCTGATGGTCATGGGACAACCTGACGGACCGGGTTGCTACTGTGCAGCCAACCAGTATCTGGCCATGACCATGGACAAACTGGCTGAAAATTACAAGTATATCATAGTGGATAATGAAGCCGGCATGGAACACTTGAGTCGAATGAATCTGCGCAGTATTGATTACCTTCTCATCGTCTCAGATCCGTCTGCACGCGGTATCATGACAGCCCGACGCATTGCTGATATCACAGGTCCTCTGCAACTGGAAGTAAAACATCAGTACCTGCTGGTTAATCGAGCCCCGGATCCGATTACTCCCGCCCTGCAGGAAAAAATCGATGAGGCTGTTGCCGAGGCCGACCTGAACCTGGCCGGAATCATCTCATCCAGCGATGACCTGATCAACCAGGAGCTCAGCGGTAAATCCTATCTCCAACTTGGCGAAGACAGCACGGTCATCAAACAGGCCTTTGCCGTTTTTGATACAATTTTTGCTCAGTAAACACCGTAATCTCCCCCCCATGGATACTACAGGAAATAATAATCAGGTCATGGTTGACCTTACCAGGGTAACCAGAACCTTTCCGCCGGACGTGCAGGCGCTGGTAGATGTCTCCCTGCAGGTCAACAGAGGTGAATTGCTTTTTTTGACCGGCATGAGTGGAGCCGGAAAAACCACCCTGCTGCGCCTGATCAGCGGCATTGAAAAACCGACTAAGGGATATGTTGAAGTATCCGGTATGGATCTGAGCAAAATCTCACGCGCAAGGCTCCAGAAACTGCGCCGTCTTATCGGTGTGGCCTACCAGGATTTTAAATTATTACCTGAGCGAACCGTGGCCCAGAACATTGCCGTATCCATGGAGGTGGCATATCGAAGCAGGCTCTTTATTCGCAAACAGACCAGAGATCTGCTGGCCCAGCTGCACATCGTTGACAAGCATAATACCAGGGCCGACAAACTCTCCCGGGGTGAACAGCAACGGGTAGCCCTTGCCCGGGCAGTTGCCAACAAACCTGATCTCATCCTGGCCGATGAGCCCACCGGCAATCTTGATGCGGAGAGTACTGAGTTAGTTATGGATCTCTTTCACCGCTGCAATGAGAGCGGCACAACTATCCTTATTGCCACCCATGACAGCTCCATTTACAACCGGCCCGACAGCAGAATTGTCACGCTTGATTGTGGACGGATTGTGGCAACAAAACAGGATGCAGATAAGGATACCTCTGAGCCCGTGCAGTACGGGCCTGAAACGTTGTTCACCGATTGCCTTAAATTATTAGATAAAGATACCTCTGAACCCGTACAGTACGAGCCGGACGGGGAAGAATCATGAATTTTCTTTTTGCTGTCTTTAGTCAGGCTGGACGCAATCTGCTGCAGACCTGGCGCACTCAAATACTCTCCCTGATGACCATCACTCTTTCGGTGCTGATCTTTTCTTTTTTCTACCTGGTCTACACCAACGCTCTGCAGGCAGGTGAACAATTAGGGGACGATCTCCGCCTCATCGTCTACCTGGACGAAGAAGCCGTTCCTGCCCTGCAGGAACAGTACCGTGAAAAAATCCTGAAATTCGACAGGGTTGAAAGAATTGAATTCATTTCAAGTCTACAAGCCTTTAATCGATTTAAGGATCAACTGGATGAGGACCAAGATATACTGGCTGATATCCCCCAGGATTTCCTTCCTCCATCCATTGAGGTATACCCGGTCAGGTCCCTGGATGCCCTGTCCAGGATAAAACGATTTTCCGACTACCTGCAGACCCTGCCCGGAGTCATCAAGGTACAATACGGCAGGGAGTGGGTTGAACGATTCTACACGTTTATTGAGCTGTTGCGTATCGTGGTCATCCTTTCCGGCAGCCTGCTGGTCCTGACCACAACATTTATGATGGCCCATTCCATTCGCCTTACCCTGTTTACACGCCAAAAAGAGCTTGAACTCCTGCACCTGGTCGGGGCGAGCAATAGTTATATCCGTATGCCCTTTTTCCTGGAGGGTGGACTGCTCGGTCTCTTTGGTTCACTTGCCGGCATAGCAGCGCTGTACCTGTTGTTTAACTGGACACAGTTGCGCTTTGCAGGCTCAGCCTTGCTGGGTATGTTTTCTTTCAACTTCTTTCCTTTGCCGGTAATTGCCATGATTATTGCCATGGCCATAATTCTCTGTGCCTGTGGCAGTTTTTCCTCAACCAGAAAAATTCTCAGCCGATGAGCAGGAAGGTTCATCGTTACCGACCACGGGATTCATAACAATGCGTTATTGCATGTCTCAAAATTGTAAGCTCTCAGGGGTGCCCCAGATTTGCGCAGTTGCTTCTGTTCGCTATAGCCCCTCTATGCGATCAGGAGTAACTGCGTGAAGATGGAGTGCCCCTGATGGCTTACGGTTCATCAACTGTAACTCATCACTGGCTTGTAACTATGTGGCATCACATACCTAAAACTGTAAACCGTCACAGGTGCCCCGGATTCACAGTCTTACCCTTACCTGCGCAGTTGCAAGTGACTATTTATCATCACCTGCTGCGATCCATTACTGCACTGTTGTTGTCTATATTGTTTTCTGCTGTCCTGCCCCACATTGTACAGGCGACGGACAATAATCAATCAGCAAAAAAAGTTACGATTGACATTGGCAAACTGCGCCTGGGAATACGAAAACACCAGGATAAAATTCTTCAGAGCGACGAAAAAGAAGTCAGTGTATTGGATGAACTTGAGCAAATCGACAACAAGCTCCGGCAGAAGGAAAAAAAAATCGAGACCCTGCACGATCAGCTGCTGGCACAGGTAAGGCTGCTGGTCCTGAAAGAGGAAGAACTTAAACAGGCTGGAGTTGTCCATGATAATGCACTTAAACACCTCCAAAAACGATTGCAATCTTTCTACCTGATGGGAAAAACCGGCATTCTCAATGTTACCTTTTCCAGCAAGGACCTTCCTGAGCTCATGATTTTTAATGATTCCTATAAACGGTTGATCTCTTATGACCAGTCGGTCATTGATATATACAGGGATACAGTGGAGAAGCTTCAGCGGGCAAAGCATGCTCAGGAGCTGGAAAAATCACTCATGCAGGACTTTATTCAGCAGGCTGAGGAAGAAAAAAAGGCATTACACGCACTGCGCATGGATAAGGAGACATTGCTGGCCAGGATTAAAACCCAGAAAGGTCTCTATGAGCTGGCCCTGAAAGAGATGCGTAAGGCGGAATCCGACCTGGGCCAAACTCTGGCCGGCATCAAACAAAAGCAGGAAATCAAGAGAATCGGCTTCCTCCTGAATAAAGGCCAATTGCCCTCTCCGGTTAAGGGAATTCTTGTTTATGGATTTGGAGAAATCCCCAGCAAGGGTCTCAGAAAAGGTGAGAAAACAAAAGGCATCACCATTAAAACTGCCATGGATGCAATAGTCCGTGCTGTTTATAAAGGAAAAATAGTCTTTGCCGGCTACAAGCGCGGGTTCGGCAATATGGTCATCATTGATCACGGAGTCAAACACTACACAGTCAGCTCACGCCTGGACACCATTCTGGTTAAAAAAGGGGACAAGGTCGCGCGGGGAAAAAAGATTGGGTCCACCGGTGGCATGGCGACCCTGTTTGAGCGTGGCCTCTATTTTGAAGTCAGGCATGAATCCACTCCCCTGAACCCATTGAAATGGCTGAAACCCGACTCATATTCCAAGAATTAACCGGCAACAACCCGAGAGGTAAGCAAGGAACGAAACTCCGTGGGAGGTGACGGCTTACAATGAAACCTCTTGTGGTGTCCGCTGCATATCTGCTATACAGTAAGCCGTCACAGGTACTCTCCATCTTCACGCAGGTAAGCGAACTCGAGGTCTACGCTTATCTGCGAGACTCCGATTGCTCCCAGCCGCACAGGGAGGCTATAGCGACCGGGAGCAGGTAAGCGCAGACTCCAACCGCACAAACCTGGGGCACCAGTGTCGGTTTACAACTCTAAGGTAAGTGAAACCAAATGGTTACAATACCTGTGATTGGTAACGCTATGCATTATTCCACTGATAACAAAGATATTAAATCGATACCCTGTTGCTCAACATCTGCCGTCTATCCAACCTTTTTTGTCTTGGACCCTTTCATGAAAAAGATATGCTTTCTGCTCTGTTTTCTTCTAGTTCTATCTGCCGGATCGCTCTTTGCCGAGACTGACAACCAGCAACAGGAAACAGATACCTACAGGAACCTTGA
>JAUWLT010000089.1 GCA_030613515.1 Desulfobulbaceae bacterium | reverse complement strand
TTTTTATGGGTCTTCGGAAGAGAACGGTTGAGCAGCCGACGGGACACATCCATGGGCTGGTCACGGAGTAATTGATCATGAATCTGCTTATAATCTGCAAGCAGATCAGTGACCTGCTGCCGGCAGATGGAGAGCTGTTCAAATTGTTCAGGAGCCAGGTTCAGGGAATACATCCTGCTGCTTACTCCTTGCCAGGATTGCAATTTCTGCTCATAAGCAGAGATACGGTCATTGATCCGCGACAGGGCAGGTAAGAGCACATCACGGGCATAGGATGCCTGGTCCAAAGCCGCCTCGGTCGGATGGGCGGATTGAGCTGCCTGCTGAGCGGGACCAGTGACCGACGAACTGTCCCTATAGGGGCCGACCGTTGCTTTCCCGCCCATACAACCGGGGAGCAGAAGTGCTGCAACCAGAATAAACAGCAGCAGGCGAAAACGTTGCAACTCGCTGGAAGATAAGAACATATTTTTCATTCGGATTAGGCGACCCAACGGGCCGTCAACAAAGGTTTTTTCATGGACAGATGCAGCGGACACAGAAAAAAGCATCAGAGTTGTTTAATTAGTATTACATCTTGCATACCCTGCCATCTGAAAAGAGTATCAAAAAAATGTTTCCTGTACAATTGCTTTCTGCCTGGAAAGCAAAAAATCCAGAAATACACAATTTTTACATGACATATTCTGACAATCTTCTATTGCTGATTCGTAACAGTTCACCGGGGCATGCAATATGCTGAATATACACAAATCCTGTAAGAGTTCAGCAGTGCTTCAGGTAAGCGTAGACTCCGGATGTGCACAGTCGGAACGACCAGCTATAACAGCGTAACAGCAAAGCGGTGTCCGGTGTCACCCTCTATGCCGGGCGTTTCGACCGTGTGCAGGTAGGTAAGCGCAGACTCCGAGCGAGGTACGAGACTCCGGATGGGGTGCTGCTGAACTCTTACAAGTTATGCATATCCAGCTCATGCGCAGGGAGTGGGCCTTGATCCGCAATACCACCCATAACCCCTTTCGCAAATAATCAACAGGAGGACAAGCTATGGAAAGCAAAATTAACTGGGAAACAGAATTCGACAAAGCACTGAAACGATCAAAAGAGGAAGGAAAACCGATTCTTCTGGATTTTTACAATCCCGGGTGAATTGGTTGCCAACAGATGGATACAGTTACGTATCCAAATAAATCGGTCATTGACTTCATCGCTCAGAATGTAATCCCCCTGCGAGTTGCCTCAGACCAGCAGCCCATCGCCTCGGACTTCAATATTACCTGGACACCGGCATTACTCATTCTGGATCAGAAAGGGAGTGAACATCATCGAACAATCGGATTTCTTGGTGTTAAAGAACTGATTCCTTCTCTGTTGCTGGGAGTTGGTAATTTGCACTTTAACGGAAATGATTTCAAGGAAGCGCTTACCCTTTATGAGAGTCTTCTCTCTCGATACCCGAAAAGTGATTCAGCCCCTGAAGCCATCTTCCAGAAAGGGGTCAGTCTATATAAAAGCAGCAACGATCCAAAACCGCTCAAAAAAGCTTATGAGTACTTGCAGGAGAATTATCCGGATAGCCAATGGACAAAACGGGCTTATCCCTATCGGCTCATTTAATTGGTGAAAGTTGCTGAAAACCATTGTGGTAACAGTCATTACATCAGTCAAACAGGAGGCATATCATGCCGGATTAGTTCCGGCATGATGTTCGTGGCTTTTCTACCAATTTTCAGCAAGCAGTTCACCGGGTAGTGAATTTGTGACATCTCCAAACCGCTACGCAGCTTAGCGTCAGGTTATAATTGTCGTTAATATGTGTCTAATTCGTTCTCAACGACCAGCTTACATTGGGACATAAGCATAGCCTTTGTTCTGATACTTGATCATCGACATATACCCATTTTTTATTACTGTAATCTCCGGAAGAAAATCCTGTGGCTCGATATCGTATAGTTCCGCACTGAGTCCGCATTGTTCAATCGGTATTCCCAATACTGCAAAGTGTTTCAACCATTTCTCTATTTTTCTTTTTGCGGGAATATCTTCTTCATCAATATCTTCGTCTTGCCTGATGACAAAAAAGCTGGCCTGGCTGCGAAACCCTATGATAAATGATGCCTTAAATCCTTTTTGACTCATCTGTTCATACATATCATTTATCCATACGAGTCGTTTTTCAACTTTGGCAGCTGAGTCTGCCTTTATATCAAAATATGCTTTAAGACCTGACAGATTGTCAAGAGCCCCTATGGTATCCTGCTTTTGTGATGAGGCTATCTGGGGGACAAGAAAAAAAACAAGAAAGAACGTAATTATAATAGAAGTGTTACGAAGCATAGCGTCCTCCTTTTGATTATGTAACCATTACAATCCGTAAAAACTTTCCATGCCTTCAAAGAAAATCTCTGACGGTTGCACGGATGTGGTTTCAGCGCAAGGTTTGCTTACCTATCCTATGTCCTCTCTGCCTTTTGGCTGGATATATTGATTAACATAATCACTGGCCAGCGCATTACAACATGAGAATGATAGCCATTGACAGTTCTCCTTTTGTCCTTATCCTAATAAACAAGTATTTAATGAATTGGGTGTGGATATGGCAGACCTCAAAAACTCAAAACTTCTACTCGCAGGTACCATTGCCGCATACTGCCTGATCGGCGTTGAGATCATTATTATGATCTCTCCCTTTGCGATGTACTTTTATTCCGTCTACGGTCCGGTCTTGCAGTTTTTTGCATCTTCTCCTTACCTGAGTTGGACCACTGAGTTTTTTCTCCCCCATATGGTCTTTACTCATGACCCGGTCATTGTATGGATTTCCTATCTCCAGGTATTGCTCGTCATTGGTCTGCTGCTCTTTTTTTCCGCAGCCATTCCTCTCTATTACGGACGCTTTACCAATAAGGGCGTGGTGCAGTTCAGCTTTTATTCAAAAATTCGCCACCCGCAATATCTCTTTCTGGCCATCTCCGGTTTTGGCCTTCTCCTGTACTGGCCACGATTCATTATCCTGATCATGTATGTAACCATGCTCTTCATCTATTATCTCCTTGCCCGCAATGAAGAGTGGCGAATGAAACAGGAAGCTCCTGGAATTTACGAAGATTATATGAAAAAAAGCTCCATGTTTCTCCCTGGAGAGCCCGGGGGAAAGATTTACAGTGTACTGTTTAGCTGGATACGGCCCAAGTGGTTTGGCCTTTTTGTAACGTACGGTTTGACATTGATGCTCTCTATTTCTCTTGCCTTGGGGATCAGAGCTTACACAGTTGGCAAGCTTCAGACCATATCTTCAGATACCATCACTTTTCTTTCCGTGTTTTCCCGCCCGGCTGACGAGATAAAGGATTTGTACCGGACGATTGTCTCTTCAGAGGAATTCCAGAAGGCTGTGGCTGAAGGAGAACAGGTCAACCTGGCCTATATTTTTCCAGGAGATTTTTTCCTCACTGCTCTTGTTACAGATAAAGACAGGCGCTTTTCAGATGATATCATTGAACGTTTTCCTGAGGTACTGGAATGGCACCAACATAAGTTCAGCGGGGGGCTTGGTAAGTTTTTCAGAATTTTCCATAGCTTTCTCACCACGTTTGGAAGCATGGAAACGGATTATGATGTGGAACGTTTTGTCTTTGTCCGGGTAGAAAATTCACAAGGAGAGTTATTGCCGGCTGATGAGCTTTTTATCATTGGAGCTAAAAGGCGGCCTGTTTTGATCGTGGATATTGATGCCTTTGACAATGAGGTTCTTTCGGTGATCAGTGCTTCTGGTGAACATAAATGGGGTAGCATGCCCATGCCTTCATTTTAGCTGGAGCTGTCGGTTATTGCACACCCCCCTGTATATCAACCCAAAGCCACATCCAGAGTCATCATGATGGCAAAGCCGATCATCAAGCCGATGGTGGCCACATCCGAGTGTTTTTCCGCCTGCGATTCCGGGATCAACTCTTCCGCAACCACATAGATCATTGCCCCGGCAGCAAAAGACAGTGTATAGGGCAGCAGCGGCTGCATAGCGATGACTGCTACGGCCCCAATTACGCCGGCAATGGGCTCTACTGCCCCGGAGAGCTGGCCATACCAGAAGCTCTTGATTCTGGACATCCCCTCTCTGCGCAGGGGGACGGAAACTGCAGCGCCTTCCGGGAAGTTCTGGATTCCAATACCTATGGCCAGCGCAATAGCCATGCCCAGAGTGGCTGCAGGATGTCCGGCGGCTACTGCGCCAAAGGCTACGCCCACTGCAAGTCCCTCCGGAATATTATGCAGGGTAATAGCTGACACCAACAACACACTGCGATGCCAGCTGGTTTTTATCCCCTCAGCCTCGGATACCGGAAACCCGGGATGAAGATGGGGCAGAATCTTATCGACAACCCAGAGAAAGGCTCCTCCGCTTAAAAAGCCGATGAGTGGCGGCAGCCACACGATCCCACCGCGATCTTCAACCATGGCAATGGCCGGTGCCAGCAGGGACCAGTAGCTGGCAGCAATCATGACCCCGGCCGCACAACCGAGCATGCCGTCCATGACCTTGCGGTTGATGGTCTTAAAGAAAAAGACCAGGCCCGCACCCAGTGCCGTGACAAACCAGGTAAACCCGGTAGCGAGCAAGGCCTGCTGAACAGGCGAAAATGTTTGAAGCCATTGTATCATAATCAGTCAGGAAACAAATTATTATGGATGTTGGGTGCGTGTTCTGCCGGGGTGGTAAAAAAGATGCCGGTGCACATTTTGTGTAATTAGAAAAACAGAAATGGTAGCCTGATATTTAATAAATACTGTATTTTTATCGGTAATGGAATTGTTGATTGTATCCGGTACAATCCTCCTTGACCATTTTGTCGACAAAACGTCTCATTATGATCTCGCAGTAGAGTGAGGGTTAACAAAAGCACCTACTACAGTATCTTCACGATTTATTGATGTCAAGGGGGAGAAAAATCTCACGAGTTCACAAAGTTATCAGATTCAGGAAGTAGCTTCACTCCCCACATGCTGAACAAAAGCTTGACCTTACCCTCACCAGTCTTCATGCTTGTCTGCTCTCCACTGCAATCTGGATTTTACTGTATAGTAGAAATGTTCTATATAAATATGTCAAATGGATCGCTGTAAAATAGCATGCTCAGTGAAAAATGAACGGAGGAGTTATGCAGTACAGGATTGAGCGGGACACCATGGGTGAGATGCAGGTAGAAGCGGAAAGGTTGTGGGGTGCCCAGACAGAACGCAGCCGGCGGAATTTCCGCATCGGTGCTGAACTGATGCCGTTGCCCCTTATCTATGCCTTTTCCCGCCTGAAACAGGGATGCGCGACAGTGAACCATGCCCTGGGCAGACTGGAGGAGGAAAAGAAAAACATCATTGTCACAGTCTGCGGAGAAATCCTGTCAGGTCGGCTTGACCAGGAATTTCCCCTGTCGGTATGGCAGACCGGCAGCGGCACCCAATCCAATATGAACGTCAACGAGGTCATTGCCAACCGGGCTACGCAGATCCTCACAGGATCTGTTTCCGGTAAAAGCGTGATACATCCCAACGATGACGTAAACATGTCCCAGAGTTCCAATGACACCTTTCCGACTGCCATGCATATAGCCTCAGTGGTTGCCCTGGAGGATACCCTGCTGCCGGCTGTAGACCGGTTTCGCAAGACCCTGGACCGCAAAGCTGCGGATTTTTCCGATATTGTCAAAATCGGTCGGACCCACCTGCAGGACGCAACTCCTCTGACCCTGGGCCAGGAGATCAGCGGTTGGGCTGCCATGATTGCAGCAAACAGCAGGCAGCTGCTGGAAGCGGTTGATCATCTGCGTGCATTAGCCATCGGTGGAACCGCGGTCGGTACCGGCCTTAATGCCCCGCCGGGATTCGGAGACTTAGTGGCGGAAGCGATCAGCAATGAGATGGGTAAACATTTTTTCTCTGCACCCAACAAATTCCAGGCGCTCACCTCCCATGAACCGTTGGTACTGGCAAGTGGCGCTCTGAAGGCCCTGGCAGCCAACCTGATGAAAATCGGCAACGATATCCGCTGGCTTGCCAGTGGCCCCCGCTGCGGTATTGGCGAGCTCTCCATTCCAGCCAATGAACCGGGAAGCTCTATCATGCCCGGCAAGGTAAATCCCACCCAGGCCGAAGCCCTGAGCATGGTTACCTGCCAGGTTTTCGGCAATGATGCGGCCATCGGCTTTGCAGCAAGCCAGGGCAATTTTGAACTCAACGTGTTCAAGCCGGTTATTATCTATAACTTCCTCCAGTCAGCCACCCTGCTGGCTGATGCGACCACCTCCTTTGACGTTCACTGTGCAGCCGGAATCGAACCGGTACGGGAGAAAATTAAACAGAACCTGCACAACTCACTCATGCTGGTTACAGCCCTGAATCCTCATATTGGCTACGAACAGGCTGCAAAGATAGCGAAAAAGGCTCATGCTGACAACAGCACTTTGAAAGAGGCAGCCATACAACTCGGCCTGCTGACCGAAGCACAGTTTGATACCTATGTACAGCCGGATAAAATGGTGAGTTCAAGCAACTCGTTCTGAAGCTTTATTTTTTATTTCAGGGCTGATACTTGTTGATGTTCAGGCAGACCTTGTCGCCCGCGATCTTAAATTCCTGGTAGGCCAGTTCGATAATTTCACAGGTTTCCTCATTTGTAGAGGTGCAGTAAATATTTTTAAGATCTGTGGCTGAAATCATGGACCGACCCAAGAGGTCCTTTTTGATCCACCTGTACAGGTCGTGCCACATCTCGTCTGCCAGAATGATGTGACATGGTCAAGTAAAAGTGGACACTTTTTTAAGCGGCTTTTTGTAAAAGCCACTGTTTTTCCCATTCTAAACAAAAATGATCGGACGGGGAACAAGTTATGCAGCGTCATGCGAAGTGCTTAACCTTCTTCCTGAATCTTCAAAACGGTTTGTCAGGATTACTCACCCCTTTTTGGGCATATGTGCCAGCTCGAGCAGGAGCTACTACACTTAGGATAGAATCTTTTCTGTAAGGATTCCAGCACGTCTCTTATCGCCTTTTGAATCTTTCCAAAGTTATCCTTCTTAAGCACATTAGCTTCGTCCAGGTACAGTTTTCTATTCACCTCAATCATTACCGACAAAACACCCTTGTTGGATCTGTAATGCTTCCCTGGTACGAGTGAACCGCTGAACGGTTTATTAAGTGCTACCTTGAACCCAGTGTTTTCAAATAGATTAACGCATTCACCTGTTAACCATTGTGGCGTGTGGAATTCATCGGTGCCTATACAAATATCCGGCCTATCCGTTGACTGATCGAATTCATAGGGCAAAGATTTACTGGGAAAACTGTGGCAGTCAATAATCAGACACTTGTGGTCTGTTTTAAGCTTCTCGCCAACTTTTGTTTCAAGGCGTTTATGGTGCGGGTCATAATATTCATTTAACAGCCTCAGCCTTTCCGTTTCGGTCAGGTCCCTCCGTATTCGTGAACCATCATGTGAATGCGTGTAGATAACGCCCATGCCTTTCTTTGACATGGCCTCTTGAGCGTCATCTCTGAATCTTTCCGGGTCCACGCAGATCCTGCTAACAGGAAAAATCACAGTAGAATCTTTGAGGTTATCGCTTACAAAAAGATCATAGGTGTAATGGTCGGTCATCAACCGTACTTCATCGTTGAGTGCCTCATTGGTGAGTACGAACTGATCACGGATTTCCGGAGGGATGACCGTTGAGGAGTGTGGAATGTGGAGAACTAACTGTGTCATTAATAAATGAGGCTTCCTGAGGAAGCTAATAGGTTTTTATAGTTATATTATACCACAAACCAACAAGTATAATTTCTGAACTGTCCAAAGGAAGCGGTAAAGGAAAGGTGGGGGTGATTTCTCGAGGAGGGATGGGGCGTCTGGAATCGATTGCTTTTCCCCCCGCGAGCTACTATTGGTTACCGTGATAGCCGATGGGGTCTTTGAGTAATCAAGAGCAACCTTTAGTTGGATAATTGGCAAGATATTCACACCGTTGATGTGGCAATATTAACGCCCATCTTCACGGGCACAGTGAGGCCGTCCGCAGCCTTACTGCATACCGTGCAAGGTGATATTCGATGCCGTCATTTACTTCCGATTGCCAGTTCGACTCCGGCCAAGATGACGAAAAGGGTAAGGGCTGTGAGTGCCGCAGAGCGGCTGACAGTTCCCTTTGCTTCGCCAAGGCCGAACTTCGAACCGAGTCCGTTCCACAAACACACCCCCAGCGGAGCTGTGAGAATGCCAAAGAGGATGAGTTGCCATCGGGATGAACCGTACCGAAGCATATCTCCTGCGTCGGCAAGCCCCTGGATTGAGCCGAAGCCGATGTAAACACCGTTGGCGATGAGGCAGAAGCCGGCGAAGAAGCGAAAGAGGAAGACGCCGGGCCAGCGAAGAGAGCGTGCGAGGAGAAATCCCAGCAGGGGGAGAAGCGCGCCGACGACGGGACCCGCCCAGACAACGAAGAGAGGATGCGGATTGGGATGCACGTCTGTCCGGGAGATGGTGCACGGATGCAAAACGACCTTGGTCACGTGGCCTCCCGACGTGACGGCGCCGAGCACGTGACCAAGCTCGTGCACCGCCTGCATGGCCAACCACGAGAAGCCGATGAACATGCCGATGAGCACGATTTGGTCGAGTCGTTTTATTTCTTCATGCATCGAACGTCCGTAATGAGGGGCTGGCTTTGGAATTAGCAATCAACTTAATGCGTTGCATATTGGTGGAGTTAATTCCAGAAAATACGAGTGCTTGCCAGACCCTCTCGAATACATTGTAATATGCATAGTGTGTTGCATATTCTAAAATTTAAGACTTCTCAGGCTTTTTTTTCAAGAAAATTATTGGGGACAAAATTATTGGAAATTATTAGGCAAATTATTATTAGTATTATTAGGGACATCTATGATAAGTAAAGTCAAGTGGAAAACGGAGATTTCCTGTTTACCCTATTCTCCTAAAAGAGCGCTGCTATTCCAGCGGTTTCGTGAGCTCAGCTTGCCGCAATCTTTGCCACATTGCACTCCTCAAAAATGTATAGTTGTTTTTGAGTGGCCCCTAAGCTAGGTCAAATGGAAAATCCCGGTTAAATTAGGCCGCTCCCGAGGGCAACAGCGAGGACTAGCAACATCGTTCCAACTGTAACCCGGATCGTGCGCATGGTGATTTTTTTTAAGAGACGCGAGCCGACAAAGGCCCCGCCAAAAGCACACAAACTTCCGGCAATCACAAGCCCAATCCCGCCCTGATTTTGCAGGATTGCAAAATCCCTGGAAAAAAAGGTGACACCGTAGATGGTGAGACGGGAAATATCCACCACCACGGCTGAAACAACCATGGTGCCGATAAAAATTTCCTTGTCCAGTCCTGCCCGGATCAGGAAAGCGGTT
>JAUWLT010000108.1 GCA_030613515.1 Desulfobulbaceae bacterium | reverse complement strand
ACATGGACAGGCCTGTGAAAGTCGATCCGCTCTATTGATGCGGTCACCACATTGGACCTGGCAAACCTGCTGGCAATGACAAAGGCGGCATCGTCAATGAGCTGCATGATAACCCCTCCATTGACGTTTCCTGCAGGGTTGGCATGATAGGGCATCATGACATGGGAAATAACGGTTCCGCAAAATCCGGAAGAACCACAGTCAGCCATGATAAGTCTCCTAAAAAAGAAAAAGCCCCTCCTGTTATCAGAAGGGGCTTTCAATAGAGTAGCATTATTGCTTCCTGAAAACCAGTTTGTTGTCCAGACCCTTGTCGATCAGGATATGATCACCCTCCAGGAAATTCCCTTCCAGGATTTCCATGGCCAGCGGATCTTCAATATAGCGCTGGATTGCCCGCTTGAGTGGGCGCGCTCCAAAAATCGGATCGTAGCCGGTGTCGACCAGAAACTGTTGGGCTTCAACGGTCAGCTCTACTGAGAACTTGAGGTCTTCCAGCCTTCCCGCCATGCGGCTGATCTGGATGTCAACGATCTGCATCAGGTCTTCTTTACTCAATCCGTTGAAAGTGATAATTTCGTCCACTCTGTTCAAAAATTCCGGCTTGAACTGCCTATGCAGCAGGTCGTCGATCCGGCGCCGCATCTCCTCGGAATCTTTCTGGCCAAGCTCCATGATAATATGGCTGCCCAGGTTGGAGGTCATGATCAGGATCGTGTTTTTAAAAGACACGGTCCTGCCCTTACCATCAGTCATGCGACCGTCATCAAGCACCTGCAGCAGTACATTGAACACGTCCGGATGTGCCTTTTCAATCTCATCGAGCAGAATAACCGAATAGGGCCGCCGCCGTACCGCTTCGGTGAGCATGCCACCTTCCTCATAGCCAACATAGCCGGGGGGTGCTCCTATAAGCCGTGCCACGGAATGCTTTTCCATGTACTCGGACATGTCAATGCGGATCATGGCTGCTTCAGAGTCAAACAGGAAGTCAGCCAGGCTGCGTGCCAGTTCTGTTTTTCCCACACCGGTGGGGCCCAGGAAGATGAACGAACCAAGGGGCCGGTCAGGATCCTGCAAGCCGGCGCGTGCACGGCGTACTGCATTGGCCACCGAGGTAATGGCCTCTTTCTGGCCGATAACCCGCCTGGCCAGCTCCTCTTCAGCATGGACCAGTTTTTCTTTTTCACCCTCAAGCATCTTATTCACCGGTACGCCTGTCCACCTGGCAACTACATCGGCAATGTCTTCTGCTGAGACTTCCTCTTTAAGCATCTGGTTGTTTTGCTGGATCTCTTCCAGTTTTTTGTTCTGCTCTTCCAGCTTTTGTTCCAGCTGTACGATCTTACCGTAACGGATCTCGGCAACTTTGCTCAACTCGCCACTGCGCTCGGCCCGTTGTTCTTCCATATGGGCCTCGTCTATTTCGGTCTTAATGCCGCGGATGGACTGGATAACGTCTTTTTCCAGCTGCCACTGGCCCTTCATACCATTGAGCTGATCATTTAAGTCAGCCAGTTCTTTTTTAAGCTTATCCAGTCGCTCTTTGGAGGCCTTGTCTTTTTCTTTTTTCAGGGCCTCCTGCTCAATCTCCATCTTGATCCGTTTGCGGTCAAGTTCGTCAATCTCTGTGGGCATGGAATCAATCTCGATACGCAGCTTGGAAGCGGCTTCGTCTATCAGGTCAATGGCCTTGTCCGGCAGGAAACGATCCGTAATGTAGCGGCTGGACAGCACCACTGCCGCAACAGTTGCAGAATCCTGGATGCGGACACCGTGATGGACTTCATACTTTTCCTTAATCCCGCGCAGAATGGCAATGGTGTCCTCTTCTGAGGGTTCCTGGACCAAGACCGGCTGGAAACGACGTTCAAGGGCCGCATCTTTTTCAATGTACTTGCGGTATTCGTCCAGGGTGGTGGCACCCACACAGTGCAGTTCGCCCCGGGCAAGAGCAGGTTTGAGCATATTGGAAGCATCCATTGATCCTTGGGAAGCCCCTGCGCCGACCAGGGTGTGGATCTCATCGATAAACAGGATGATCTCACCCGCCTTTTTTTCAACTTCCTTGAGAACCGCTTTTAAGCGGTCTTCAAATTCGCCCCGATATTTGGCTCCGGCAATCAAAAGGCCCAGATCAAGGGAAATAACCTGCTTGCCCTCCAGAGTTGCCGGGATATCGCCGTTGACGATGCGCTGAGCCAATCCTTCCACAATAGCAGTCTTACCCACACCGGGTTCGCCGATCAGGACCGGGTTATTCTTGGTCCGGCGGCTCAGGACCTGGATAATTCGGCGGATTTCCTCGTCACGGCCAATGACCGGATCAAGTTTGCCCTGCCTGGCCATATCGGTCAGGTTGAGGGCGTATTTTTCCAGGGCCTGGTATTTATCTTCAGGATACTGGTCTGTTACCCGCTGGTTGCCACGGATGGTGGTCAGTGCCTGCAGGAAACCGTCACTGGTAATACCCAACCGGTTCAACATCTGCGCTGCAGCAAGATTGGTGATTGCCAGCATGGCCATGAACAAATGTTCCTGGCTGACGTATTCATCCTGCATGGAAGTGGCCGACTTAAAGGCCTGGTCCAGCAGTTTTTTAAAGTCCTGGGACATGTAGCTCTGGCCTGCTCCTCCTCCTGAAACCTTGGGCAGCTTATCGATAAGCTGGTTGGTCTCGCTCAGGACTACACTGGGTTCAACACCCATCTTTTGCAGCACTGGAACAACAACCCCCTCGGGCTGTTCAAGGATAGCCTTGAGCAGATGTTCAGGCTGCATCTCCTGGTTGCCGAACTGCTGGGCAGTGTTATGGGCAACCTGGACTGCTTCCTGGGATTTTACGGTAAATTTATCAAGTTGCATATTTTCTCCTCACCTGTTTTGAATTACTCAAAAACAAGGATTTATATTTGTTTATTCAGATGAGAAAATAAGAATGATTGAGGTGCTGTCAAGAAGCGAACCATCAATAGCAGCATGTTTTTCCGGAAAAGCGGATTTCACGTAGAGTGAGAGGATGTTGCCGGTCGGCTGTGCCCGCCCTCCCACCTGTTGATGAAATTGGGGAAAAGAAATATGATTTGCTGCGCAGGGAACTGACTCAGAAGGTCAGTATTCCTCAGTGGTTTCCCGTAGATGAAATATTACCTGTTAAAACCCGCATTTCTCACAAGCGATCTGCTGCAGGTAAGCGTAGACTCCGAAGTCGTTAAGGAAAAGACAATAAAAAAAGCCCCTGTCCAAAATGGGCAGGGGCTTTGAACTTCGCTTTGTGGTTGATCAGCCACAGGTGCCGGAGCTACAAGATCCGGAACTGCAGCCACCGCCACCGCCAACAGGATTGGTGGAGGTGATGGAGAAACCGGAACGATATCCGGCTTCGAGAAAGTCGACCTTAATGGCACCACAGGAGGAAAGCAATTCTTCTTCTACCAGAAAGCTGACCCCATCTTCTTGAAAAGTTTTATCGTTGTCTTTTGGCTCGTCCAGAGCCAATCCCAGTGAAGGGCCGGCTCAGCCGCCCTGCATCAATGCAATGCGGACAGCGGACTCAATGTTGTTCTGCGCGAGATATGATTTCAAGTTCTCGACCGCTGAACCTGTTACTTCCAGCATGATAACCTCCTGATTTATTTAAAAAATGAACTTGATTCTCTCTTGAGAAATCAAGTTGAACGCTTATTGTTGGATATAAAGTAAGGCAGTTTTTCTAATAAGTCAATGGAGATGAAATCGTTACAAGTCAGAATTCGTCATGCCGGACTCGGAGTCTTCATTACATTGCGCTTATCTGATCCGGCATCCGGAGCATACTGACAGCACGGGATCGAAGCCTCCCTTCAGTCGCTCTCCACCGGCTTTCGCCGTAATGACGTCCCGTGTAGTGCTGCAATAGATTTGTTGTACAATAACTGAAATAATCAAATGAGAAAAGTGGTCGGCTATTTTGTAAAAAGTTGCTAAGTTGTCAATAGATTCCTACTATTATTTTTCTTGTACCTTACAACTTTTGGTGAACTTTTAAGTGCATACCTCGGATCAATTGCAGGAAATGTACAACCGCCTGTACGATCATTTCGGTTCACAGGACTGGTGGCCTGCTGATACCCCATTTGAGATCATGGTGGGAGCCATTCTTACCCAGAATACTAACTGGCAGAACGTGGAAAAGGCTATTGCAAACCTGAAGGCGGCCGGTTTGCTCTCGTTTGCAGCCATGTCGATACTGCCGGTTGAAGAGCTTGCCGGGTATATCCGTCCGGCAGGCTATTACAACATCAAGGCAGTCAGGCTACAGAATTTTTTTGCTCTAATTGAGCAGCAGTGGGACGGGGACCTGGAATACTTCCTGGACCAGCCGGCAGCCGTGCTGCGGGAGCAGCTGTTATCCGTCAAAGGAATCGGGCCGGAAACCGCAGACTCCATGGTGCTGTATGCTGCTGAAAAACCGATCTTTGTGGTGGACACCTATACTCATCGCATCCTGTCACGGCATGGAATTATTCCTGAAGAATACGGCTATTTTGAGATTCAGGAACTAATCATGGACAACCTGGAGGAGGATACCCGCTTCTTTAACGAATATCACGCCCTGTTGGTCCGGGCAGGGAAACATTTCTGCAAAAAGTCAAAGCCTAAATGCGGACAATGTCCGCTTTCCGGAGTGGGCGGAATCACAGACTGTACACAAACGAATGGTTACGATTGAGAGAGGTTGTGCCGGGTCTTGGGAGTCGTCCGGAAATAAGATGGACAATATCGTACTCAGATTTAGGTCAGGTTTGACCGATCTGATTGAACAGGTAAGCGAAGACTCCGAAACCACAGGCGTAGCAGTGCCACGTTGAGGATTTTGTGATTGAAGAGCGGCCAAAGATGGCCTGAAGCTGAGATGCGAGAGGTTCAGGTTATTTCCGGACGACTCCTCAGCCGGCTGGAGATCAATTTACTCGAAATAATGACGAACGGGACAAAGCCATGAAAAAAGAGTGGACCGTTGGCGACCTGCTGAGCACCTCAAGTGCGTATTGGCGGGGATGCTCACTGCAGGCTGGGGTACGACTTGGTATTTTCAGCGTCATCCATGACCGACACATGGCCCTGGCCGAGGTTGCCGACCAGATAGGTGCTGATCGGCGAGGCACTGAATATATCCTGAATGCGCTCTCCGCCATGGGCCTCCTGATCAAAGAGGATAATCTGTACTGCAACACTTCGGCAGCGCTTCGCCTCCTCAGCAAAGATTCACCGGCATATATCGGTCATATCATCCTCCACCACCATCATGTCCTTGACGGCTGGGCACAGCTCCATGAGGCGGTAAAAACCGGCGCACCGGTTACAAAAAGATCGTATGGTGAAGAGGTTGAGCGGGAAAGTTTTTTGATGGGCATGTTCAACCTGGCCATGGGCCTCGCACCAGGAATTGCCGACCAGATAGACCTCTCCGGTCGATACCGGCTGCTCGATCTGGGAGGTGGTCCCGGAACGTATGCCATCCACTTCTGCCTTGCCAACCCTGAGTTGACCGCTGTTATTTACGATCGGCCGACAACGAAACCCTTTGCCATGGAAACAGTGGCGAAATTCGGTCTCGCAGAGCGAATAGAATTTGCCGGTGGTGATATTACCACGGATCTTTTCCCCAAAGGACCGTATGACGCTGCCTGGCTTTCACATATTCTGCATAGCAACGGGCCGGAACAGTGCCAACAGATCATTGATAAAACCGTTGCCGCACTGGAACCCGGTGGAGTGATCATGGTGCACGAGTTCATCCTTGACAACAGCAAGGATGCTCCCGAGTTTCCGGCATTGTTTTCCCTGAACATGCTGGTCAACAACCCGGCAGGACGGTCTTATTCAAATGAGGAACTGACCGCCATGCTGCACAACAGTGGCGTCAGAAATATCGCACGCCATCCTTTCCAGGGGCCAAACGATTCCTCCATCCTGTACGGCACAATCTGAACGTTACCCTGCCAGGAAGCATCTTAAAGGAATCTATAAGATTGCCATTGGGCCAATAGCGATTCTGACATAATAGTGTTATTCTATTTATGTTTGTCATTCACGATTAAAGATATAAATATATCTTGTACCACTACTGTCCCAACGTTTGCCTGAGACACAGCATTAACAGGTTAATATTTAGGCAATATTACGGGATGTTGCCAGTTATCGACTTGAATTTCAGAATAATAAATTATTGCTAAAACCCTACGCTTTGGCAAATTTTTACTTTTAAACTTGGATCATGTATTGATGTTTCTTACAGAAAATTACACTTTTCAAAATTTGGTGACTAATAAAAACATGTAATTCTAACCTGTTATGGCGATGACAACAACCGTTGGTGCCGCCCAGCCCTTAACATGTTGATTTTACATAGTATAACGTTGGGACACTAGTGATCTTGTACGATTGAAGATGACAAAGTAGCAACAACGGTCACCCTGTTTCCAGTTTACTCCTCTTATATCAGGATAACTGGAAAGCAGGCGATTTCAGGTAATACATGGAAGCTGATCCCCGTACATTAATACTGCTTTAAAAAAATGGAGTTGCAATTGACAAAAGTAAATCTGACTGAAAAATTTTCTCTATTTGATAGCCATTGGGAACCTAAAATAGTAGGGGAGCTTAATGAGCAGTATGTCAAGATCGCAAAGTTAAAAGGTGAATTTGTCTGGCATCATCATGAAAGCGAAGATGAATTGTTTATGGTCGTTAAAGGCAGTCTCATAATAAAACTAAGAGATGTCGAAATCAAACTGAATGAAGGAGAATTTTTCATTATTCCGAGAGGCATAGAGCATATGCCTGTAGCAGAAAATGAGGTCCACGTGTTAATGTTTGAGCCGAAAGGCACTGTGAACACTGGAAATACCGAGTCAGAAAAGACGCTTAATGATCTTAAAAAAATATAATAGCTCACCGGGGGCAACCAATTTGATTAAACCTCCGAACTGTAAAAGTTTGCCAGTGCCCTTAGCTGTGCGTGATCAAGCCCTTCAATTATACCCCCCTGTATATCGGAGTCTCGTGCCTCGCTTACCTGTCGGGCTTGAGTGTGTGCAGGTAAGCGAGGTACGAGACTCCGGATGAGGGTGCTGGTGAACTTTTCACGAAAAAATATAGCGTTTCTCCCCTCAATACAAACGAAGGAGTATAGAAAGAATGCCTGAGCAATCTCATTCACCTCTTCTTTCCAACCGAAAAAACAACATTGTATATCTCACCTTGAATCGTCCTTCTGTTCTCAATGCTCTGAACAAATCATTACTGCTTGAAATAAAAAAAGAGTTAGAAAAGATCAAAAGTGATCCTGAAATTCAAGCAGTTGTCATCACTGGTTCCGGGACTAAAGCCTTTTCCGCAGGAGCAGATATTGAATATTTGAATCAAGCATCTCCGTTACAAGTGCGAGAGTTAGCACAGCTAGCTGTTGCGGTAACACACCTCATCGAAAATTTGAATACAATTTCAATCGCATTAATAAACGGATTTGCCTTGGGTGGTGGACTTGAATTGGCGGAAGCTTGTATGTTGAGGGTTGCAGTCAGTTCCGCAAAACTTGGCCATCCTGAAGTCCAAATCGGTGCTGTTGCAGGTTGGGGAGGTACAACACGGTTACCTCGCCTCATTGGTAAAAGCAGAGCAGCAGAAATGCTTCTTACCGGCAAAATGATAGATGCAAATGAAGCGCTTCAAATGGGTTTGGTTAATCGTGTAACTGCGCCGGAAAACCTACAGAATGAAGGGGAAAAGTTACTGCGGGAAATTCTTCAGAATGCTCCTGTCGCAGTAAATTTAACTTGGGAAGCAATTCATAGAGGCTTAGATTTGCCAATTGATGAATCAGCCAAACTTGGAGCGGACTATTTTGGTCTAGTCGCCACTACTGAAGACTTCAGAGATGGGACCAAAGCATTCTTGCAAAAACACAAAGCAGAATTTCATGGAAAGTAACGTTCTTAAACTTGTTCAAAGCATTCCCAGAAACAATGTTCTCCGAATTGACATCGGAATGGAAGGCGATTGGAGTTCAACTGTTGTCACTGTCTGGACACGCGAAAATGGAATCCTCGGTTTCGACAAAGTCGTACGTTCTCATCTAACAAACAAACCGAGCTTAGAACTTTACTACGATGGTGTATGGCTCGGAATACACTGCTTTCAAAGAGAGAAAGAAGTGAATTACTTTGACGAAGAACTGGCTCGTGAAATAGTTCAATGTGTCGAATTGATACTGTGATTATCCGGAGTATAAGAAACGCAGTGAATTCGTTTTATTTTTTGGTACGTTAAAAGGGTTACGTTTTTCGTTAGCCAATTTATACCTTGGTGGTCATTTATTGTTGAACGTAACAAAACTGGAACCAGCGATATAATTCCCAGCCGAAATAAAGGATTTTTTTCCAGCCGGAATCAGCATATCTAAAATCAGCCATTTCATTTTCTTCCTTCGATTTACTTTACAGATCAAAATTTAATAAAACATTTTCTTCCTTATA
>JAUWLT010000071.1 GCA_030613515.1 Desulfobulbaceae bacterium | reverse complement strand
AAGTTGCCATTCATTATGCTTTGCCACCGGAGAGAGCTGGTGCAGATCCCCGATCATGAGCAGTTGTACACCCCCAAAGGGTTGGTTATTGCGACGATGACGGCGCAGCGTAGCATCCACCGCGTCCAGCAGGTCGGCCCGCACCATGCTTATTTCGTCAATCACCAGCAAATCAAGACTTTGTATAATGCGTTTTTTTTCTTTGCTGAATCTGAACTGACGCTGTTTATTGCGCTCATATGTCTCGCTGCCCGGTACAAATGGGCCAAAGGGCAGCTGAAAAAAAGAATGAAGTGTTACTCCGCCGGCATTCATAGCCGCGACACCGGTTGGCGCGGTGATAATCATCCGCTTAGCAGTCTTCTCCTGCAGGTTGTGGAGAAAGGTTGTCTTGCCGGTTCCTGCCTTACCTGTCAGAAAAATATTGCAGCCGGTGTATTGGACAAAGTCGCTTGCGAGCTGCAGTTCTTGATTTGTGGGTGACATGTTTCAGAAGTCAGAGGTCAAAAGACGAAAGCCGGGAGTTGGAATCTCATATTCTGACTCCCGCTCCCGACCCATACAGGGGACATCAGGTATAGGGATTAAAGACCAACACAGGGCAGGGCGCCTTTTTAATTACCCGGTCAGCGGTGGATCCGATGAGAATTTTTTCAATCCCCTTGACTCCATGGGTCCCGATGATGATCATGTCAGCCTTCTCCAGTTTGGCATAGCTGATAATTTCATCTGCAGCATCACCCACGATTACATTGCCGGTGGCTCCCCCTTCACGCTGTGCATACTCTTTGACCAGGGCAGCCATGTGCTCCTCGGCTTTTAGCTCAAGATCCTTAGTCATACCCAAAAAAGAGGGATGCATCAGCATCATGTCATAGCCTTGAAAATTATTAATTACGTGAAAAAACAGCACCTGGGCACCAAGTTTATCGGCAATTGACAGACCATATTCAACTACCTTATCAGTGTTGCTGGAAAAATCTATCGGGACCACCACTCTGCTTATCTCAGTCATTATATCTCTCCCTTAGGTTAAATGTTCAAATCCGGACCGTTCCGAATATTTCCTGCATCCTCACTACATATGATGGTCTCGTAATAAAATCCCCTGCTCCGTCATTCCCGCGTAGGCGGGAATCCGGAACGTGTTGAAATGACTAGATCGAAGTCTACGCTTATCTCCCGCCTTTGCGGGAATGACGAACAATTGCCAAAATGTAGTTGTTACAAGTACAGCGTATAAAAAATTGTGTACGTTTACCGTATCGTCAACAAATTGCCATCTTTTTCTTTTTTACAGGTAACTTTGTTTTGTTGAAATGTCATCTTCATGTGTTCAGTGCAGCCTCTTCAGGTTGCTCGACCTCAGGCCCAATGCTTCCGATGACCTCCTTCACCTCTTCACCGCTGATGACCTCTTTTTCTTCAAGACGCGCAGCCAGGGCATCAAGTACCTTTCGTTTGTCGGTCAGGATATCAATGGTACGTTGATGTTGCTCTTCTACGATTTGCCGGGTCTCCTCATCAATTATTTGAGCAGTAGCCTCACTGAAATTCCGTTCCTCTTGACCCTGAATGCCAAGATACTGGAGTTCCTGATGCTTACCATAGGTGAGCGGCCCGAGCTTCTTGCTCATTCCCAGGCGGGTGATCATTGAGCGGGCGATCTCCGAGGCCCGTTCCAGGTCATTGGCAGCGCCACTGGAAATGTCCCCGAAGACGATCTCCTCTGCCACCCTGCCAGCAAGGAGGATGGCAATCTGATCATTGAGCTCGGCCTCAGTGGAAAGGAATTTTTCTTCCACCGGCAGTTGCAGGGTGAACCCCAGAGCCGCAATTCCCCGGGGAATGATGGATACCTTATGCACCGGTTCACCGGTGGGTACGGTTTCAGCTACCAGGGCATGGCCGGACTCATGAAAGGCGACACGATGTTTTTCTTCGGGGTTCAGTGCCCGATGTTTTTTCTCCGGTCCGGCAATAATTCGGTCAATGGCAGCCTCAAAATCCTTCATGGTCACGGCCTTGCCCTTGCGCCGCAGGGCCTGGATGGCAGCCTCGTTACAAATATTTTCCAGATCGGCTCCGGTAAAACCCGGTGTACGCTGTGCAACTACAGCCAGATCAACATCATCACCCATCTCCAGCTTTTCTGCATGCAGCTTTAAAATTGCCTTCCGATCCCTGAGATCCGGTTTATCCACCAGTACCTGCCGGTCAAAGCGACCGGCTCGCAGCAGGGCCTTGTCCAGAATCTCGGGCCGGTTGGTGGCCGCCAGCACTACTACACCGGTGGAAGGATCAAAGCCATCCATCTCGGAGAGGATCTGATTTAGTGTTTGTTCCCGTTCGTCATGCCCACCCATGGGCGATCCGATACCACGAGAACGGCCAATTGCATCCAGCTCGTCGATAAAGATAATACAGGGCGCCTTCTGCCGGGCCTGTTCAAAGAGCTCCCGTACTCTGGCCGCACCAACACCGACAAACATCTCAATAAATTCAGAACCGCTGATGGAAAAAAACGGCACCTCGGATTCACCGGCCACGGCCCGGGCCAGCAGGGTCTTGCCGGTACCGGGAGGACCGACCATCAACACCCCTTTTGGCATCCGGCCGCCCAACTCCTGAATCTGGCTTGGATCTTTGAGAAAATCAACGCTTTCTTTCAGTTCCTGCTTAGCCTCTTCGGCTCCGGCCACATCATCAAAGGTTACCTTGGGCAGGTTGTTGGGATGGATATGGATCTTGTTGCCGATATTGAGCATTCCCCGGCCCATGGATCCCATACGTTTTGCCATCCACCCCCAGAAGAGAAAGAGCAGGCCAAAGGGAAGGACCCAGTTGAACAGAAATTTTCCCAACCAGTTGGTATTCTGGCGTACGGAATATTTGACTCCCTGTTTTTCCAGGGTCATGGCCAGATCATTATTCCACATGAGCGGCACAGTGATGAAACGGCGTGGCTGACCAGTCTTCTCATCGCTAAGCGTCAGGGTGCCGGTAATCAACCGGTCGGTAACCACGGCCTCGGCAACTTCCTGATTCTGGACATGGGTAAGGAATTCACTATAGGGAATTTCCTGCTGCCTTGCCTGCTGGTACCTCTGATAAAATTGAAAAGAAATCAGGATAAAAATCAGATAGATCCAGAAGGTAAAATTTGGATTCTGCCAGAATTTTTCGCTGGTAGTCTTGTTAAGTTCAATTTCCGGCTTTTTGCCATTGCCGAGGTTAAACTTGGTTTTTTTCATGCCTGATCCTCATCTCCTTCCCATGGGAAATCAAAATAGATTTTCATTGGCAGACTTTTTGAAAACAATAAACAAATAACGCAAAAGTGCAAGATAGGCAAGATAACACGAACTCTCCAAGTACGTTTGCATATGTTTTCGTGTAAGATTTTTTCGACCAGAGTGCTGAGCTGTTCCAGGTAAACGGTGTGTTTCCGGCAAGCCCGTGTGACACGCTAGCCAGGAGCTGATACAATCAGCCATTTTCTTTTACCAGTAGAAAGGAGGATGGCCAATGCCCAGTACCCAACACCCTGCGCCCGTAGCATCGCTAAAAACCGTCAAACAACAATTCAAAACCTGGCGTGAGACTCGAAGACACAAGGGACGTATCCCCGACAAACTATGGGATGCGGCTGCTGAGCTTGCCGGCCAGTACACTGTCCACCATATTTCCAAGGCTCTTCAGCTCAATCACACAGCTTTAAAAGATCGCATTGTTGTCCGCAAAAAACATGAGAATATGGCAGATCAAGAGCTCCATTTTTTCGAGATTCCGCTCCCACCTCAGGCATTATCAATATCTGAATGCCTGATTGAGATGGAAAACAGTCATGGCGAAAAGATGCGAATGCGCTTTGCCGGTGAGGTCGGTCTTGACCTGTTAGCATTGAGTCAAAGCTTCTGGATGTGTAGGTAGTGATCCAGCTTACTCCACAGATGCTAACAGCCTCATCGAGCAGTATCACTATCTTGCCTATACCCAGCCTGTGGGTGAGCATCTAAAGTATATTGTTTTCCTGGAGCAACGTCCCGTTGCCTGTCTGGCCTTTTCATCAGCGGCCTTTGGTTTGAATGTTCGTGACCACTTTATTGGTCCAGGGAAGTGCGAGACAGCAACAGGCATTTACTGGCCTACAACACTCGTTTTTTCTTGCTGCCCTGGATTCAGGTAAAGTTCCTTGCCAGCCACTTGCTGTCAAAATGTGCACGCCGTATACCTTCAGATTAGCAGGCACTGTACCACCATCCCGTTTACTGGCTGGAAACTTTCGTTGACAACGAACGTTTTGCCGGCACTTGTGTACGCCCGGCATGGGCATGAACTAATGGGGTTAAAGTCCCCTGTAAGTGTTCCTGTGTTATGCAATGTAGCGTAACATCAATTACTAACCGAAGGCAAGGGCGTTACCGTGAGGCAGGGTCTGAAGGAAGCCGGAGTGTAAACTTGTGAGCTGACGAACAGAAACGTCATATAAGGCCGAGTCCCTGAGTAAAGGCAGCACAACATGTCAACGCCCAAGGAACAGGGGATACGGTAAATGGCGCAGCTGCGCAAGGGAAGTTCACGTTCTTATCCGGGGAGACCTGTTTTCCATGCAGTATGGTGTTGTTTCCAGTGAAATCACCGGCAGGGCTACCGGTTCCCAAATGTCCAGGCACAAATGATGAAAGTCTCTGCCCATTTGTGAGATACGAACCAAAGACGAGCATACAGGAAATAATATTATGCAGCGTCATGCGAAGTAATTCGTATGGTGTGAAGGCAGGAGTCAGCAGAAGCCATAGTAGCCAAATGCCGGGGGTAATGCCCCGGACACGGTGAAGGGCTGAACATCAAGGAGAGAATAGGTATTCATGGGCTCTGGACATACATTGAATCCGAACGGAGGAGTAATGTGCAGGCGCGGATTGGAAAAACCGACTCAAGTTACCACTACCCGGTTACGGCCCGGTGACCTTGATGAACCGCCTTATGCGGACCCGCTTGTGGGGTGGTGTGGGGGCTGGGGGAGAAAAACCCCCGGCTACCCGATTACAAAGCCGCCAACTGGGTCCATACATGCCCAGAGTGTAAAGAAGGAAAGTTGTATAAAATTTCCGAACCTGGCGTAGAGGTACGCGTCACAGGGGCAGCTCCTTTACAGTCTACTGTGTACGAGCTGGAAAAACTACGCTGCAATCTCTGCGGGAAGATTTTCACCGCCCCTCTGCCAAAAGAGGCTGGCAATAAGAAATACGACGCAGTTGCCGTGGCCATGATCGCTCTGCTCGCTCAAATATGGAAGCGGGTTGCCTTTCAACCATCTTGAAGGCCTCCAGGCCCACCTGGGGGTTCCGCTGCCGTCTTCGACCCAATGGGATATCATCAATGGATCGGTTCAATGTCTCAAACCTGCATATAAAAAGATGATTGAGCTGGTTGCTCAGGGTGAGATTTTTCATAATGATGATACCACGATAAAAATCCTGAGTTTGTTCAAAGAAAACAAAAATGATTCTCCGGCCCGCAAGGGGATGTTCACAACTGGCATTGTCTCCATTGTTGATGGCAGAAAAATAGTTTTGTTTCTCTCTGGACGTAAGCATGCCGGTGAGAATCTGGGAGAGGTGTTGTCCAAGAGGGAGACATCCCTGCAAACTCCATTGCAGATGTGTAATGCGTTAAGCAGAAATACTCCCAGTGAGTTCGATACCATTCTTGCATACTGCCTTGTCCATGCCAGACGTAATTTTGTCGATATGGCGATGAGCTTCCCTGAAGAATGCCAATTCGTAATCGATACTCTGGCACAGGTGTGTCGTTTTGACAAAAAGGCCAAACAGCAAGGCATGACACCTGAGCAACGGCTCCACCATCATCAGGAAAACAGCGTCGAGTTCATGGAAGAGCTTGAGTTTTGGCTGGGTGAACAAGTTGAACAAAAAAAGGTGGAACCAAATTTGAGCCTTGGCGATGCCATTTACTATATGCACAATCATTGGGACAAGCTGACAACCTTTCTGAAAATTCTCAATGCACCACTTGACAACAATATCTGCGAACGGGCCCTGAAAAAGGCCATACTGCACAGAAAAAATTCTCTATTTTACAAATCTGAACATGGCGCCGCCGTTGGCGACATGTATATGAGTCTCATCTACACCTGTGAGCAATCAGGTGTTAGCCCTTTGGATTACCTCAAGGCACTGCAGGATCAAGCCGGGAATGTCGAGGAAAATCCCTCGGCATGGATGCCCTGGAATTTCTCTGCAACACTTGCGAATTTATAGGCCGGCCTACACTCCCCCCCCTGTATGCAGCATATCCGGGAGTAATTTTTTCCTGCTTACACGGGCTTGCCGGAAACACACGTATTATGACGGTGTTCTACTTCTCAGTGTCATGCACGTCAGGAATATGGCCACAGACCTTCCCTGACCAACCCACACATGAAATTTGTTTTGCAACGTGCCATCGTTCATGTATTTGAATCGCCTGATACGCTACTATACCGTAATTACCCGAGTTCGGTAAGGATAGTGGTCTTGGCAAGCAGCGTGAAGATCAGAAAACCGACAGCCCATATACCCAATGAAATAGCAATCTCGGTGATGGTTGGCGTGTACTCGAATATCTCCCCTAGTGGTGTAGGAATGAATCCGGGCACCACCAGCCCCATGCCTTTTTCCAACCAGATCCCCACGAAGGCGAACACACAGGCAATATTGAGAGTGACAGTATTCCTTCTGAGTGGATGAATCGTCAGAATAATCACCGCAATCACATTCAGGAGCAGGGCTGCTAATATCCACGGCCGCAGTGCGGCGAACCCCCCGAGACCGAAATACAGATATCGGATGGACACCGCGTGCTCACCCTCACTGTAGAAGTCCGTGAACAGCTCGGTGCCGATGAAAAACAGGTTGATATGCATGGCCACGGCCATGATCAGGGCCGTAGTGTTGATTATACGCTGGTTCACAGGATAACGAGTCATCCTGCGGATGATCTGAAGCATGATGATGATGAGCGCCGGTCCCGAGACGAAGGCCGACGCGATGAATCGCGGCGCCAGGAGCGCAATGTGCCAGAAAGGGCGTGCCGGGTTGGCTGAGAACAAAAAGGCGGTCACGGTATGGATGGAAATTGCCCAAAACATCCCCAGCACAACAAAGGGGAAATAGGCACGCAAATTGGGCTCTCGTCCCTTATATTGGCTATAGTGTACATAGAAAGGAATGGCGAGATTCAACAGAAGATACCCTCCGAGTACCACTATGTCCCAAGCAAGCAACGAGATAGGGAAGTTGAAACTTCCTAGCAATGGAATCATGTGCCAGATGCGATCGGGCCTGCCGAGATCCACTATCACGAACAGTAAGGCCATCACCAGTGCGGCAACCGCCATGCCCTCACCCAACATGACAACTTGCTTGATGTCCTTGCTGTGGAAAATATAGGCTGGGATCACCAGCAGCACCGCAGATGCTGCAATGCCCACCAGAAAAGCAAAGTTGGAGATGTAGAAACCCCATGAGACCTGGTCGCTCATCCCCGTAGCAACCAGTCCGCCCTGCAGCTGGTGGATGTAGTGCCACACCCCTACCACAACGATGGCCATTAGCATCCCTAACCAACTCCAGTAGAGTTTTCCGCCCCGGAACACCTCATATACCGTATTCTTCAGAAACTGGATCAGTATCATAATTGGTCACTCATTCAATCTGTAAAATACCAGAACTTGGGTTCCGTACCCAGTTCCTCTTTCAGCCGGAACACCGTCTTATTCTCCAGTACGTAACGAATCTCGCTGGTCGGATCCAACAGATTGCCGAACACTCTGGCCCCGGTCGGACAGGCCTCCACGCAGGCAGGCTGTTTTTCCTTGCGGGTACGCTGGATACAGAAATGACACTTCTCTACCACACCCACGGGACGCGGACGGTTGCCCAGGTAATGAGTGATGGGATTGATCTCCTTGGCCGGGATCCGGGGATCCGTCCAATTGAAGTGACGAGCCCAATAGGGGCAGGCCGCCATGCAGTAACGGCAACCGATACACCAATTGTAATCAACGACAACGATACCATCCGGCTCTTTCCATGTCGCGTTCACCGGGCACGCCTTCACACAGGGTGGATTGTCACACTGCATGCATTGCACGGGGAGATAGTATTTCCCTTCCCTTGGTACTGTCTCAGGATCGTAGTAATGATAAGCATGTTCGAGACTATTGTCCCCTTTGTTGAGTTCCAGGACGCGAATATACTGTACCTGGGAATCTCTCCCCTGGTTGTTCTCCATGACGCATCCCTGTACGCAGTCGCGGTAGCCTTTGCACTTGGAGATGTTGAGCGCAAAACCGAACACTACGTTTTTCAAAGGAGGCGTGTTCTCACAGGTGATCTTCGCCCCGTACTTGCGCTTGGCATTTCGTTCAATCCTCGCCAGCGCTTTCAGGATTTCATCCTTAGTCATTTTCTGGTAGTGTTGCTGAAAAAACTCACCAAACGCATCCTGAAAAGTGGCGCCACCCCATGCCGGGCCGGCCGCAATGCTTCCCACGGCAGCAACGCCCACCGCTCCCAACTCTTTTAGAAATTTTCTACGTGACTTATTTTTCATGTGAATCAGTATCTTTTCTGTTCAAATAAGATTCCCATACCTTGGCCTTCGTGTAACTGTGCTTTTGCTTTCTTTTCAGACCAGCCCTCACCAGCGGCGGTGGTTGTGGTTTGCGGAGTTTAATGCCCGGGTCATGAGGATCATGACAGGCGGTACAGTTGAAAAGTATCCGTTCTCCGCGCCAGTTGGCGAGCCTTTTTCCGTGTCCACCGAAATACCAGTCTTTCTGCCGGTCGGCATGACACTGACCGCACACCAGATATGCCTTATCCAATTCAATCTTCTCACCCCGGAAGGTATGTAGAAAATTGCTCTCCTTGGATTGATGACAGACTGTGCACCACATCCTGCCGTCGCCGTGATACATCTCGACCGGTTTAGGATGGTGCGCCATCAACTCCGGAAGATTTTTAAGTTTGGGTGGATCAGGTTGATGACACTTGCTGCATGGAAGAAGAGGAAGAGGCAGCTTTTTCTCACGGCCGACAACCGAGAAGACAGGGCTGCCTTCATAACCCTTGAAAAAAGAGACCTTGGACTCTGTCTGGATTTTCTCGGCAGACTTCGCCGCCAGGAGGATATCGGGATCCACCATGTCACTGGCGTTATGCTGAACATACGCCTGTACCAGCTTTAATCCCTCCTTATTCAGGTTCGAAAACTCTGCCATATAGCCGAGGATGCCCAGCCATTGATAGGCCGGATATTCGATGGGAAATTGCGGAGAATGACAAACACCACATTTCATCACATAGAACCTGTCCGCTAATTCCCAGACCGCTGACACATCCCTAACCAATAGAGCCTTGTCGGCCAGTCCCGTTATCCTTACTTCCTGCCAGCTCTCACCGTAATCATCCTCGGCTTCTCCGGTTATTTGCTGTGTCGCTACCCCGGCCTCAGTCAGTTTGGCCAGAATGATTCGCTGGCCAACAGCCACGGAAAGCGCCACGGGATAGGCCTTAAGGGACCATCCCCTGACTTCCACCTCGACCTTGGAACCGCTACTTCGAACTACTGTTAAGGGAGTCCCGGGCATGACCTCTGCGAGTTCGCCGCCGTTTTTATCAATCAGGGGAAAGGACCGGGGACCTGCCGCAACACTGTCTCCAGCTGCCACCGGTGCATCCTTCGCAAGCCCCTTGAAAGAAGCCATCTCATCCGCCAAAGTGTGTGTTGCGGCTTTCTGGCTTTGGATGTAGGCCCTGCCTTTGCCCCAGACAACCTGGCCGGACTTTCCCAGGATGTCCATACCATTGGTCTGTTCGATGAAGCTGATGAAGCTGCACCATAAAATGACGCCGCTGGCAAAAAGCGCTCTCCAGGCACGCCTGCCGGGTCGTCGCGGCCATTGCCAAGCCCATTTTACTGTCATTGCTTTCAAATCTCTTAGACTCTCATGCGCCAATCGTAAAAGAAAGGCGGGAATCGTATGATTCCCGCCTGACGATCTCTATTTATGTTCAGTTAGCTTTTCATGATCACCGGTGGAGTGAAGGCCGTAACCGGTGGCAGAGTTTTAGTATATTTCTCCACATCAACCAGCATCGTTTTGACAGTAGACCCCTGTCCGAGTTTGGACGATCCTATATCGCGGGCAAGAACATTGTTACTGCCGTGCTTGCAAAGAGTTCCTATCTTGCCTGGTTCCTCAGGATCGTACCAGGCACCTTCGGCAATCTGGATCACGTCCGGACGAATCCCCTCCGTCACCACCGCCCCGGCCAGGATCTGTCCCCGGTCGTTGTAGACGCGGACGACATCGCCATCGGCAATACTGCGTTTTTTAGCGTCCTTTGGGTTGATCCACATGGGCTCTCGCCCTTTAACTTCATAAATCTCGCGAAGCCTGGTATTATTCAACTGCGAGTGCAGCCGGTACTTCGGATGACAGGAAATCAGATGAAACGGATGCTTCTTCGCTTTCTCGCTGCCCAGCCATTCGTAAGGCTCTATCCAGGTCGGATGCGGCGGACAGTCGTCGTAATTGAACTTGGCGATTTCGGGCGAATAAAGCTCGATTTTACCGGAAGGTGTGGGCAGGGATTTCCCGTACGGGTCCTCTCTGAAGGCTGAAAATAAAACGTGATCGACGTTTCGCTCCGGGAACTCGACGTAGCCCTTTTTCCAGAAGGTATCAAAATCCGGCATCTCCCGGTCCTTCACAGCACCATCTTCCCGTGCCTTCTTGTACATCTTACGCAGCCACTGCATCTCGGTCAGCCCCTCGGTGAACTTTTCCTTGTAACCAAGACGTTCCGCCACAGCTGCATAAATGTCGAAATCAGGTCGAGACTCATAGAGAGGGTCAACAACTTTCTGCATCGCCATGACGTAGTTCGCTGCTCCTTTGCGGCGGGCGACATCGTTACGTTCCATGTTGGTGCATGCCGGCAGTACGATATCAGCGCACCTGGCGGTGTTTGTCCACCACGGCTCGTTGACAATGATAGTCTCCGGGTGCTGCCATGCCTTGAGAAATCTGTTGAGATCTTGATGATGGACAATAGGATTTCCGCCGGACCACCAGACTAGCTTGATGTCCGGATAGGTTACCTTCTTGCCCTTAAAGTCTATGGTCTGGTACCTTTCCAAGAACAAGAGAAATCATCTTTTAAACAATAAATAATGAGGTGGCTGAGGCTATGCGGTTGGGGCCTTATTCGAGTTAGTATCGAAGTGAGCCCACTCTCGAATTTTTTCTGATGCTGAGTGGC
>JAUWLT010000234.1 GCA_030613515.1 Desulfobulbaceae bacterium | reverse complement strand
AACTTTGCCGTAAACTGACCACTCTTGGTGCACGCCTGCCATCTGGAAAGTGGATGGTGGTTGAAGTCGGAGAAAACCCAATATCAAAAGTGTCCAAAAAATAAGCCATTTTGAAACTTGTTTTATGAGGTCTGTAAGAAGCAACCGGTTGCCACGATTTGTTTTTGTAATTTTGTTATGAAATCCACTCCCCCAGAGGTGGATTTCTATAACTTAGCACCTTTCTGGAAACCGTATTCCCTTTGACCTGGAGTTGGAAGTTGTGTTTTCCGGGCGCGAGTACGGCTATTCGTAACAGTTCGCCGGGGTGCCAACAGGATTGAGTTAAGCTACAGGGCTGTAAAAGTTTACCAGTGCCCTCAACTGTGCATGATCATGCTCTTCAATTATACCCCCTCCAGTATCTTGCAGGGCGTGAACGGGTGTAGATGAGGGTGCTGGTTAACTATTACAATTATTGTTCTGAAATAATTCTACAGTAGCTTGCAAACTCCGGTGGTCATCAGAGGGATCAGAAATTATCTCACGATACAGAGTATCCCTGGCGAAAATTTGTTATAATAATGAAGTTGCATAAGAGAGAATAAAATGTGTTTAGCAATCCCTGGAAAGGTAGTTGAAATATACGATGAGTTTGGTCTTAAGATGGGGAAAGTCGATTATGCGGGCACTGTCAATAAAGTTTGTCTCGAGTATGTTCCAGACATTCGGATAGGGCAGTACACTGTAGTGCACGCGGGTTTTGCCTTGTCAGTCATTGATGAAGAGGAGGCGATCAAGAGTTATGAGGCATGGGAAGAACTCGTAGGATCAGCGACCGGGCAGGACGACGATCAATACGGCGACTACATGCAGACCATTCAGGGGCTCAAACAGAGCGTTAAGGATAACAAGGGAACCTTATAATCATAAGTCCGGGGCTACCCTTGCCAATTTACGGTTTTGTGGTATACGATACCGCAGAGTCATAACCCTGTGATTGGTTGCTTGTAACCTTCCCGCCGACTTCATCCCTCAGAACGGCTTCTTCCATGAAATATATCGATGAGTACAGAGATCCTGTTCTGGCCAAGGCCATCCTGGCCGATATTCACAGGATAACCACCCGTCCATGGGTGATCATGGAAATATGTGGTGGGCAGACGCATGCCATTATCAGAAACGGTATTGATCAGGTTTTACCTGAACAAATCGAGCTGGTGCATGGACCCGGATGTCCTGTCTGCGTTACCCCCTTGGAGACCATTGATCGAGCGCTTGCCATTGCCGCCCGTCCCGAGGTGATTTTTTGCAGCTTTGGTGACATGCTGCGGGTTCCCGGCAGTAGCATGGATCTTTTCATGGTAAAATCGCAAGGAGGAGATGTACGTATGGTCTATTCTCCCCTTGAGGCCGTCAAGATTGCCAGAGAGAATCCTGACAGGGAAGTCGTTTTTTTAGCTGTTGGTTTTGAAACCACTGCCCCGGGCAATGCCATGGCCATTCATCAGGCGGCCCTGGAACAGTTAACAAACTTCAGTGTACTGGCAAGTCACGTGCTGGTGCCTCCGGCCATGCGTACCCTGCTTGCATCACCGAACAACAGAGTGCAGGGTTACCTGGCGGCCGGGCATGTCTGTGCCATCATGGGATGGGCCGAATATGAACCAATAGCAGAGGAATTTCAGGTCCCGATCGTTGTCACCGGTTTTGAGTCCATTGATATCCTGGCATCCATTCTTGAGGTTGTACGACAGCTTGAAGAGGGCAGGTATTCTGTCGAAAATCAGTATGCACGTGTGGTCGAGCGACAGGGTAATCTTCCGGCCAGGAACATGGTGCAATCTGTCTTTGTAGTCACGGACAGGAAATGGCGCGGAATCGGTGAAATTCCGGCAAGCGGCCTGAAAATCCGTAATGCCTACAGTGACTTTGATGCTGAAAAAAAATTCAGGGTTGATACCATCATAACCCAGGAATCACCTCTGTGCATTAGTGGTGAAGTGCTGCAAGGCATCAAAAAGCCGTCATCCTGCCCGGCATTTGGCAGGGAATGCACCCCCGAACATCCTCTGGGAGCGACAATGGTTTCCAGTGAAGGGGCTTGCGCAGCCTATTATAAGTATAACTATAGAGGAACTGACTGACCGATGGTTGACACGTTTTCTCGCTCCTGTCCCATGCCGATAATGGAGCATGATACAATCCAGCTGGCGCACGGCAGCGGCGGCAAGCTTTCAGCGGACCTTATCAGTGGGCTTTTTTTGCCCTTACTTGGCAACGATATCCTCAATCTGCTGGAAGACCAGGCGATCCTGCAGGTTCCTGAAGGACGGTTGGCCTTTACCACTGATTCGTTTGTTGTTGATCCGATTTTTTTTCCGGGCGGCAACATCGGTGATCTTGCTATTAACGGCACGGTGAACGATATATGTATGAGCGGGGCCCAGCCGCTCTGTCTCAGTGCCGCTTTCATTATTGAAGAGGGGTTGGCCATCAAGGACCTGCACCGGATCATATCGGCAATGGCAGAGGCTGCCGAGCAGGCACAGGTCACCATTGTTACCGGCGACACAAAGGTTGTGGACAAAGGCAGTTGTGATAAAATTTTTATCAATACCACCGGTATCGGGTGTGTCCCGGCAGACGTTACCATTTCAGCAGGCAGTATACGGGCCGGTGATAAAATAATTATCTCCGGAACCGTCGCCGACCATGGTATGGCAATTATGACCAGCCGTGAAAACCTCTCTTTTGAGACCAGAATAACAAGTGATTCTGCAGCACTCAATAGCCTTGTCGCCCGTATGCTGGAGGCTTCCACCGCCATAAGGGCCATGCGGGATCCTACCAGGGGCGGCGTTGCAACTACCTTGAATGAATTTGCCCGTTCCTCACAGATTGGCATCACATTATTTGCCGAGCAGATACCTCTGCTGCCGGAAGTTCGAGGTGCCTGCGAGATCCTGGGTATTGATCCGCTCTATGTTGCTAATGAAGGAAAGCTGATTACCATTGCCGCTCCCGGAGAAGCCGAGAAAATTCTAGGGGCGATGCGGCAGCATCCGTTGGGCAGGCAGGCTGCTATCATCGGTGAAGCTGTGTCGGACCATCCTGGAATGGTGACCATGGAAACCGGTCTCGGTGGTAGTCGTATTGTGGACATGCCCGTGGGGGAGCAATTGCCGAGAATTTGCTGATAGCGCAGCATCCTATCCCCGATAGTGGAGACCAGGAGATTATGGAACAGCAATCAGTTGAGGTACATATCTATGGTGTCGTCCAGGGGGTCGGTTTCCGGCCTTTTGTGTATCGTCTTGCCTCAAGGTATACCTTGCGAGGATCAATCACTAATACCAGTACCGGGGTAATTATCCGGGCAGGTGGGAACCGGGAAAGACTTGACGCTTTTGTTCGTGCCCTTGATTGCGAAGCACCCCCTCTTGCCGTAATCACTTCATTTGTCTGTGAACCGTTGACTGAACCAGTGGTTGAAGACGAATTTGTGATCCTGCAGAGTGAAGCAGATGAGCGTCCGACTACGCTTATCTCTCCCGACATTACCGTCTGTGATGACTGCCTGGCAGAGATCACGGATCCTGCCGACCGTCGCTTTGGTTATCCCTTTACCAACTGTACCAACTGCGGGCCCAGGTTTTCAATTATCTCCGGCCTGCCCTATGACCGACCCCAGACCTCCATGGCGGATTTTCCAATGTGTGAGAACTGCCGCCGTGAGTATGAGGACCCGCTAAACCGCAGATTCCATGCCCAGCCCAATGCATGTCCTGTCTGTGGACCCACCCTTGCTTTGCATGATGCAGGTGGCGTGTTGCTTCCCTCTACAGACTGTATTGGTTATGTTGCCAGGGCTCTCAGAGATGGCAGGATTGTTGCCCTGAAAGGGCTTGGCGGCTTTCACCTCTGCGTGGATGGCTGCAGTGATATGGCTGTCAATCGGCTTCGCAGGCGCAAACATCGTTATGCAAAACCGTTGGCCGTTATGGTGCGTGATGTTGCAACAGCACAGAAGTATTGCCGACTGAACGA
>JAUWLT010000100.1 GCA_030613515.1 Desulfobulbaceae bacterium | reverse complement strand
CCCAGAAAAGTAGGAGGGGGCTGTCAGTTGAACTGGTCTCCGGACTCCGCCTATCTCTATTATGTGGATCGCGGCGGCAGGATGAAAAATGCCATGTACAAGGTTGACCCGGAGACCTTGCAGCGTTCCCTCTGGTTTGATGCACCCACCGAGTACAGCCATGAATATTTTCCTAAGGTTGCCAATACCGGAAATATCCTGGTATATGGGGCCAGTACAGGAGGCCATGAACACGACCGGGCTGATTATGAGATTTTTCTCTGGCAGATCGGTAGTTCGGCCGGGGAGGCGGTGCGTCTCAGTTACCATACCGGCAATGACTGCTGGCCTGATATCTATTTGCAATAATCTGAACAGTAATCCTGGAGAGAGTACGTGAAACTATCCGTTGTGATTCCCATTTATAATGAAGAAGAAAATATCCAGCTCCTGTACGATGAGCTTAAAGGGGTGCTTCAGGGAATTGATCGGCCCTATGAGATTGTCTTTATCGATGACGGTTCAAGTGATCGCAGCCTGGAACTGCTTGAGAGTATCCAGCAGCAGGACAACCATGTGGTTGTAGTCAGTTTTCGCCGTAATTTTGGCCAGACCGCAGCAATGGCCGCAGGTTTCGACTATGCGACCGGAGAGGTGATTGTCACAATGGATGGAGATCTGCAGAATGATCCCCATGATATTCCCGGGTTGCTGGCGAAGATGGATGAAGGTTATGATCTGGTCAGTGGTTGGCGCTTTAATCGGCAGGATGCATTTATCAACCGCAAACTACCCTCAATGATAGCCAATAAAATTATTTCCAAAGTTACCGGGGTCCATCTTCATGATTATGGTTGCACCTTGAAAATATTCCACAAGGAGATAACCAAGGGAATCCAGCTCTATGGTGAGATGCATCGCTTTATACCTGCGATAGCCTCCGGTATGGGCAGCAGAATTGCCGAGGTTAAGGTTAATCACCGACCCAGGCGCTTCGGCACCTCAAAATATGGAATATCAAGAACAATCCGGGTAATTCTGGATCTGCTCACCGTTAAATTTCTGCTCAGTTATGCCACAAGGCCCATACAGGTTTTTGGTATGCTGGGCATTATCTCCGGGGGGCTTGGTTTTATCATCGCCCTGGTGCTGACCATTGAGCGTCAGTTTTTCGGTATGCCTCTGGCCAATCGGCCTATTCTTTTGTTGGCGGTTTTACTTATCTTCATGGGTATGCAGTTCATCTCCATGGGGCTGCTCGGCGAACTCCAGGCACGGACCTACCATGAGGCCCAAGGGAAACCCATTTACACCGTGCGCAAAATACTGAGAAAAGAGTAGGTTGTCCAGTAGAGAGCAGGGAGTGATGCATGCTGTTTTGTGACGGAACGGCGAGAACAGCTGTACTGGTCTGAGGTATGATTGCACAGTCGTTAATTTGGATCAGGAAGGTATCGGGTGACAATACAGCTAAAATTTTGGGATAGTATCAAGGGGGTATGGCCGGTTCTGGTCAATATCCTCCTGTATGTCAACGTGATCCTCTGGTTTTCCCGGCTGAGAAAACCAATTCTCTTTCCGGGAAAGAACAGCGTCGTTCTCTGGCCAAACAGATGGTTGACCCTGGCTACCATAATTCTGTTGCTCCTGGTGCCGTTGGTATCGTACTGGTGGTTGCGTAAATCCTGGGGTTCCGGTGCGGCCGGCAGAGGCCGTTATATTTTTCTTCTCTTGCTCCTGCTGCCGCTCTCGCTGGTGCCCCTGCTCGTGCCTACCTTTTTTCCCCTGTCGTTGCCATCCAATCTGGCTGTGTACCTGCCTGTGCTGCTCGGCTCCCTGGTGTTCTTACGGTACCTGAGGATGCAGTCTCAGGATGAGTACGGGCAAGTCAAGACCGGCCATGCACGGCTGGTTACCTTGGTTGCGGTCTTGATGTCCGTGTTTTTCTGGCTTGCTGGCTGGTACTTCACCGAGACAGCAGGAGCGCATCTCGGTGATGAGGGGCATTATCTGATCCAGGCCAGGAGTATCAGTCAGGATCTTGATCTGGATCTACGCAATAACTTCAGCCCTCTGGAAACCCAACGCTTTCTGGCACCTGGCGGCAGAACACGTCTTCATATCAGTCCCTATTCCAGGGCTGGCCAATATTACTCGTGGCATCCTTTTGGTCTCCCTCTTTTCCTGGCTCCCTTTGAGGGATTAGGGGTGGGAGGCCGGCATCTGGCCCTTGGAACGATTGCCGGTTTCGGCTGTGCAGGAGTGTTGTTTGTCTCCCTGTGTCTGGGCACCCCAACACGGGTGGCACTTATCTTCACTCTGCTTTTTAGTTTTTCATCATTTTGGGGATTGTACGCATGCCGGGCTTTGCCGGAAACGGTCGGTGCTACCACCACCATCTGGCTGTTCGCTGCCCTGATACTGCATCGGCACCGGCCATGGCAGGCCCTTGTTCTCGGCGCAGTCTGTTGTGGCCTGCTGCCATGGTTTCAAACCCGTTTTATACCCATTGCCGGCCTGGGAGGGGTCTTTTTCCTGCTGCTGATCTGGCGTGGGACGATATAACACGCCGGGAGAAGTGTCGGCAAAGCGCGGTCTTCTGTCTTCTGGGGGTGATAGCTGCGGCGCTGTTTTTTTCGATGCAGTTTTCCATGTTTGTCCACGGTTCTCCCTATCCCATCAAGGCAACATTGTTTTCCTATCTGCCTGGAATATGGAAGGTCATTTTTGGCTGGCGCAGCATTACCTACATGTTGCCCATGTTTGCCTGGCTCGTGGCGGCAACAGCCTGGGTGATCCGGTACGACGCTGAAAACCGTCTTTATGGAGTTATGGCCTGTGCCTTTTTCGTCATCGTTTTGGTAACCTCCTGTTCCTATTACGGCTGGGGAGGGGGAAGCAGTCCATTCGGCAGATATTTGCTGGTCGTTTCACCGCTCTTGCTGCCCTTTGGAGCACTTTTTTTCCGGCATGCTTCCAGGGCAGGTCAATGGCTTGTCCTGTTTTTAGGGCTGGTTTCCTGTCTGTATTTTTTTCTGATGCTGTACAATTTAGGGGTGTTGCAACGACACTTTGTCGATCCACGGGGCAACCTGGCCTTTCTTATCCCTGCCTTTGCCGGTCTGGCCAACCCGTTTAACGCCACATGGTTTGGGCCGTTTTTTTACCTACTCTGTTTTATCGCTGTCTGGTGGAGAAAGAGGGGGCAGTTGCCCGCCATCCTCGTCGGGGCAGTGCTGCTGGTGATGTCGGGTGCCGCCCACAAACCTGAAAGTACAGATCGTCGTAACGAGCTGGTCTTTGATGAGAAGAAACAAAATACCCTGGTCATGGAAGGTATCGATCTTCACTGGGCAGGAATGAGCGCCCGTCTGGATACCTCCCGATCCTACAGGCTCGATGAGATTTTTCTAAATCGCCTTGAACGATACACAGAGCCTTATATCGGCCAGGTCACTACAGAGGTCCTGGATACCGTTGTACAGGGGAACCGGATTTCTCAACCGGGTCTGGCTCCCAATGACTGGCAGGGAAGAGGTCTGGCCTGGGCCACTTTGATACCTCCCTTTCAGTACGGTGAATCGGGTAAGCGATTTTTCTGTGTGCAGGGTGGGAAAACCGGTACAGCAGATCCTGTGCTGGCTGTCGCTGAACTCAGTCCGGCAGCAGGGCGTACTGCGCTGGAGACAGCGTTACGTCCTCCGGGCATGGAGCAGTTCTGCCGTTGTTTTACCTTTTCCATGGAGACCCTGGGAAAGACCTACCTCCTGGCTCGCCTGGAAAACGGCAAAGGTGAGCTGAATCTGACTCGGATGTACTGGTACCCTGTGGATAGTGATTTTATTCGGCGCACCGGATTACAGGCACCCTGTAGCGAACCGTAGCAAACTGAAAATGAAAATAATACTGCTTTTACCTGCCTGGGGGTGGAATTTAATTGAAAATTTTCATGTTCCATTTTACATCGCATTTTTCCAACCTTATTTTTCCTTGTCTTGGCTGTGATCGTGATATTTCACTAAAAAAGAGAGACTTCAGACAGCACAAGGATGAATTTAAAGATGTGGCAGCTGAATTGATGCCGGAATTATGAGTACTGGATAATGAAGGTGAATACCACATCTCCCATCCGGTTTTTTAGTTTTCCTGACCATTGGTTTAATAAGGATTATTTGTTTTTTTGCAGATGGTTGTCGCTAAAATTTTGTAAATGTTTTATTTGTAACTATCTTTTTTATTGTTGATTTGCAGGTATGAAAAATTCATTTTCACAATAAAAAATGCTTTCTGATGTTCGTGACATACGTGAATCCTTTCTGAAAATCAGGTAATCACTATACTGAAATCTCTTCCCGGATAACATTAGCTGTTTTTATAAGGAGAACCCTTCATGGAAAAAATATATATTGCTGGTTGCGGTGGTATGTTGGGCGAAGCATTTTATGAATGCTTTAAGGTTGGTTATGACCTCAAGTGCACTGATATTGACGTTAACGACTCCTGGTTGAGTTATTGTGATATTCGTGATCTGGAGGCATATCGAAAGGATGTCGTTGAATTCGCTCCAGACTATTTATTTCATCTCGGCGCTTATACGGATCTTGAATATTGTGAATTACATCAGGATGAATGTTATCGAACCAATACGATGGCTGTGGAAAATGCAGTTTATATCGCTAATTTACTTAATATCCCATTGTTGTATATCAGTACTGCCGGTATCTTTGACGGCGCTCAAAACACATATGATGACTGGGGCACCCCTAATCCAATGGGTCTTTATGCAAAATCCAAGTATGAGGGTGAAAGATTTGTAGTGCAAAACGTGCAAAAGCATCTTGTTTGTCGTGCTGGATGGATGATGGGCGGGGGGCCTGATAAGGATAAGAAGTTTATCCAAAAAATAATGAGCCAACTCAAAGATGGTAATAAGACCTTGAATGTTGTTAATGATAAGGATGGCACCCCTACATATACTCATGATTTTGCTGAAAATGTTAAATCCTTACTGGAGAGCCGGTGTTGGGGGCTGTACAATATGGTATGCTCTGGCTTTACCAGTCGACTTGAAGTCGCCAGAGAATTGATTCAGGTCTTAGGGTTAACTGAAGAGATTACAATTAATGAAGTTGATTCTGGATTTTTCAGTGAAGAGTACTTTGCAGATCGTCCACCCTCAGAGCGTTTAATAAACCGAAAATTGCGTTTACGTAATATGGATACAATGCAAGACTGGAAAATCGCTTTACGATCCTATATCAGTCGGGACTATAAGAATTACCTTGGTTAGTATTCTTGAACCTTTGATGACGTTAGTTCACATGTTATTTCCACAAAAAAGTCAATAGTCATATTCAGGGGTTAGTCTGTTGAAAGAAAGAGAGAAAATAATTAAATCGGCTTCCGATAAACCATTAGTTTCGATCTGTATCCCATCATATAACTGCAGTGAATTTATAACAGAATCAATTAAGTCGGTTTTTAATCAAAGTTATGAAAATATTGAACTCATAATCACGGAAGATGGATCTACTGATAATTCAATAGAAGTTATTAATGCTGCACTTTCGCAAAAACCAGAAAATTTTCCAGTTACATTTAAAATTTTACAGCAAAACACAGGCATTGCTGAAAACTACAATTTGTTACTTACACTGGCAAAAGGGAAATATGTCAAAATATTACCTGGAGATGACTATATTTTTCCGGATTGTATTGCAAAAAAAGTTGCAGTGTTTGAGCAATATCAAGATGAACTGGCACTGGTTTTTTCTTCCAGGTATGTAATTACTCGATCCGGGAAGCGTGTCATGAAGGCAAAATTCTTCGCTGATGGGAAAATTGAGAATCGAGAACTCATGCGAAAATGTATTATAGGCGGAACCAATCTCATTGGCGAACCCGGCGCAGTACTGTTTCGTAAGTCAGCCTCTGATGAGGTTGGTTTTTTTGATTCCCGCTGGTCATATACCGGTGATATCGATTACTGGAGCCGTATATTACTCCATGGACATGCCTACGCATTTAGCCATCCTTTAAGTGTGTTCAGGATTGATAATAATCTGAGTGTCAGATTAGGCAGAAAGAGGGTCACTCACTATTGGCATGTTATCCAAGCCATGGCAAGCAGATGGAACGTGTCAAAAATGGTTGTAATAGCCGGATATGCAAGAACTGTTATTAACGAGTTGCTGAGGCGAATGGTGCATTTATATTGTCGGTTGCGTGGATAGTTAGAGATTTGCCCTGGGGATTTTATACTCTTATGTCGTTTTTAGTCTGTGTGACCGAACTTTAAGTATTCTATTATTGTGTTTGTAAATCCTATAGCGGCGATCCGCTCCCCCAAAAATGGTATTGCTTTACTTTCAGGCTACCTTTTTTGTGTTGTGCTCTGGGGAGGCGGTTTTGTTGTACCCGCTGTGAGCGGCATACAATTTTTCTTTCCCTATAATGGTCGTTTCCTGCTTTTTCCCTATCCGGCCCTGACAACAGTCTGGCTTATCTTCAGTGTTCTCATTCCGGGCATCACGTTTGCATCTCTGTTAAAACTGTATAAAAAGGGGCAGGTAAGTCGCAACGAAACGCCATTTTTGCTGTTGTTGGCACCGCTGCTGTTGTTGCCGCTCAGTTCCGCCCTGCTTGTTTTGCGCTCGCAGGGAGATCAGCATGGTCTCATCTCTCAGCAGCTCTTTGCCAATTTATTCTTTTATGTTCCTGTTCTCATCTTCGCCTATATCCTCTGTAAAATTATTGAACATCTTTCCCGTCAGGATACTGCCGACAAGAGGGTCGGCAACACTTTGATCGTACTGGTTGGTGTCTTCTTCTTTCTGTTTTACTGGTTGGTTGGTTATTATTTTACTCTTTCATGCGGTGAGCACTCTGGTGATGAAGGGCATTATATTGTTCAGGCAAAAAGCCTGTACTATGACCATGATCTTGAGCTGAGCAACAATCTCGAACCAAGAGCGCTTGAATATGTACAAAGCGGCCATAAAGCCTTTATTCATATTTCACCTACTGCCAGAGATGGCAAACTCTACTCATGGCATCCATTTGGTCTGCCTTTATATCTATCTCTCCTGCCAGCCGATAACCTTCTCTTTCGCCACCTCCTTCTCGGGTTTCTTGCAGGATTAGGCTCAGCCGGCCTGATGATTTTATGCCGATATCTCAATGTGATCCGGCGATCTGCTTTACTTTTTGTTTTTCTTTTTTCGTTATCACCCCTTTGGGGAGTCTATGCCGCCAGGGTACTTCCGGAGCTTCCGGGAGCCGTCTTCACAATCTGGACGGCTGTGGCCCTCTGCTCTGCGGCAAGGCACCCATGGATTGCCGGCCTGATCCTTACGGTCTGCAGTGGATATCTGCCGTTCCTGCACCCCCGCTTTGCCCTGATCAGTCTCTTTGGCTATCTGTTTTTTGTCTTCTCTTTTTTCTCCACACAACAGTTGAAAAAAAGATGGCCGGTCATTCTTGCCGTCACCTCGGGACTGACCCTGTTTGCCGTCATTTTCCTTTATGTGAACGGACGACTGTATACGACTTCATCAGCATATCCGTCCGCATCCACTTTTCTTTTTTCCTATGTCCCCGGAATTTGGGAAGTGTTCACTACCAGGCGTAGTATTACATACGTTCTTCCTTCATTTGCCTGGATGTTTTCCGCAAGCCTGCTCCTTGCCTTTTTCGGCAAAGAACATCGCAGCTATACATTTTTCACGCTGTTCTCCTTTGTGGCTGTATTGCTTGTATCCTGTTCGTATAAAGGCTGGACAGGGGGCTCCTCCGTCATGGGCAGGTATCTGCTGGTAGTCTGTCCACTGTTGCTCCCCCTGGCTGCCTATAGTTTTGATCGAACAAATCGTGTAGCGAGGTGGTGGTTTATTGTTCTGGCTACTGGTCCTGTTCTCCAATGGTTCCTGATGCTTGCCCGGTTACCTAAATTTCATTCAAGCTTTAGAGATCCAAGGTATTCAATTGGTATTGTATATGATTATCTGCAGGGATTGCTCAATCCGTTTAGCCCGGTATTTACACCGTTTTCTTTGTTTGACAGGCAGGGTTATCTCTTTCCCCTGCTTTTATTTGTACTGACGACGGTTCTTATAGCCCATCGGAGAGAGCGCAGATTTTTAATGGCATATCCGATGATTATAATAGCTGCGGCACTGTACAGTCATGACCCTGAAACATCATTTACCTGGGACGGCACTGATAAAAATCGGGCATATTCTATCAGACAGAGGAATGCAGAGCAGCTGATGCGCTATGACTTTGATCGTTCGTATATCTTATCTCATAAACCTGCACGGAGAGTCCCTCTGTTTGAGGGCAGTAACAGGCTTGCCTTTTTTCAGGGAAAGCATCTTGCCGCCATTACAACAGAGCCGGCCCGGAAGGGGAAAACCGCCAACCTTGTTTTTCAACCTGAAAGGGCAGCCAATGACTGGACCGGCAAATCGTATTTCTGGACTACATTTGGTACCCGGTTCCAGGGATCACCGGGAACAACGGCTTTTTCCCTGACTGGAGATCTGACCGGCAGAGTAGAGGCGCATCTGTTGATCATGGAAATGGGAGGCGAGGAGAATCATACTCTTCTGGATAAAAAATTTAACTCTGTTGACGGCAGTCTCGCGATCAATGAGACAAGCATTATTCGTCCAACTGGAGATGGGTTGGTTCATATCCTGATGCGCCTTTCATCCGGAAATGGAACTTTTATCGGTAAAACCATAGGATGGAGTCCGGTAAGTGAGGAGCTGCTTGAAAAAACAATGACCTTTGTGTCCAATTAGAAAAGTTTAACAAATT
>JAUWLT010000266.1 GCA_030613515.1 Desulfobulbaceae bacterium | reverse complement strand
TGTCTGTCCTGCTGCGGTGCTCTACCACTGGCCGGAAAAACAGCAAACGTTTTTTCCAGACCTGAGTATGTCTGTGCATCATGGTGGTCAGCGGGACCTGCAGGAGGCGCTTGCAAGCAGCATTGTAATCACTACCTACGGTGTACTGCGCCGGGATGCTGAACAATTTGCATGCACCCGCTTTAAGCTGATCATCTATGATGAAATGCATTTCCTGAAAAATCGCAGCACTGCAACCTTTGACGCGGCTTCGCAGCTGGATGGAGAAAGTATCATCGGTCTTACCGGTACGCCGGTGGAAAATAACATCCAGGAGCTGGAGACACTGCTTTCGATCTGCCTGCCGGAACTTTTTTTGGTCAGCCGGTTCCGGCAGCTGTTTAACAAGACAGTTACCCGGGAGCAGCGACATCGGTTACAGCGCATTGTAGCTCCTTTTATCCTGCGTCGAACCCGGAAACAGGTTCTAAAAGAGCTGCCTGAATGCAGTGAAGATATCCGGCTCTGTGAGCTCAGCCCGGACCAGGTCGCAGCCTATCAGCAGGCAGTCGACCAGGCAAAGGGACTGGTTGATAAATTGTTGGGGGAAGAAACCTTGTCTGATTTCACCTATATTCTGACTACCATTATCCGGCTCAAGCAGATATGCAACCATCTTTGCCAGCTTGAAAAATGCACGGACTGGCAACGTTATACAAGTGGAAAATGGGACGAGTTCACCCGCCTGCTTCACCAATGCCTGAATGCGGGATTAAAAGTTGTTGTTTTCAGTCAGTTTACGGGCATGCTTGACATTATTGAGGCCTGGTTTGATGATGAGCAGGTAGATTTTGTTGCCCTGCGCGGCAGTGTGAGTGCCAAAGAGCGGAGTAAACGAATCAACCGTTTCAATACGATCAATAGCTGCCGGGTCTGCTGCGCCAGTCTGCTTGCCGGTGGCACCGGTATTGACCTGACCGGGGCCCAGGTGGTGATCCACTATGACCGCTGGTGGAACCCGGCCAAGGAAGAACAGGCTACGGCCCGGGTTCATCGTATGGGCCAGCGTCATCCGGTGCAGGTCTACAAGCTGGTCACTGTCGGCACCTTGGAAGAAAAAATTCACCGCTTGATAGCAAAGAAACGTCAACTGGCAGCTGATCTTATTGTTGAAGACGACGGCTCAATCCTGAAGACACTCAACCGCAAAGAACTGGCCGGACTGTTTCAGTATGCGGGTTAAGCTCCCTGTCGCATAATGCTGCTTATATCTCCTCCCCTGGTCAAGCCCTGTGAACCTCCGGCAGGCATAGCCCGTCTTGCCGGGGCCTTACATGCGGCCGGGAAAAAGTGTACGATTGTAGATGCTAGTATTGAGGGATTTTATTTTCTCCTTCGCAATGGCCAGCTCAACCCTGAAGATACTTGGAGCCGTCGGGCGGTTCGTCATCTTGACGAAAATTTGCATGGATTGCGTGACCCGGCGTTGTATGCCAATTTTTCTCGCTACCAGCGTGGTGTGCTTGATGTTAACAGGGTACTGGAGCAGGTCGGCAAATCACACCGGCTTACCCTTCAGCTCGCCAATTACCAGGACCAGGAATTATCGCCTCTGAAAAGTACAGACCTGCTGCAGTCTGCCGACTCCCCGCAAGCCAATATTTTTTTCCCCTATTTTGAAACTCGACTGGAAGAACTGCTTGCGGAAACAAATCCGAGCATGGTTGGCTTTTCCCTGAACTATCTCAGCCAGGCACTGACGACTTTTGCCATGATCGGGTTCCTGAAAAAACGTTATCCGGCTCTGCCGGTGGTTGTAGGCGGCGGGCTGATCACCAGCTGGATGCGTAATCCTTGCTGGAAGAATCTTTTTGCAGGACTTATTGATCATCTGGTGGCCGGTCCGGGCGAAGAACAGCTGTTGACTCTGCTTGAGGTGCAGGGCTCAGTTATTGCTCATCCTCCTGACTACCAGGAATTGTTTAGAGAAAAATATCTGGCACCGGGTCGTATTCTTCCCTATGCAGCCTCGTCAGGATGTTATTGGAGTAAATGTTCTTTTTGCCCGGAAACAGCGGAAGGCAATCCCTATGCAGTCCTGCCCTCTGATCAGGTTTTAGATGATCTGGCACAACTCAGTGATCAAAAAAAACCATCTCTGATTCATTTTCTGGATAATGCTATAAGCCCGAACCTCATGGCAGCGCTTACAGAAGAGCCGCCCTCCGTTCCCTGGTATGGGTTTGCCCGGGCCGGCCGCCAACTGGCTGATCCTGCATTTTGCAGACGGTTGAAGCAATCAGGCTGCCTGATGCTGAAACTGGGTCTGGAATCCGGGGATCAGAGTGTTCTTGATGGTATGGACAAGGGGATTGACCTGGCCCTGGTTTCACAGGTTTTAGCTTCGCTCAAGCAGGCAGGTATTGCCACCTACGTCTACCTGCTGTTCGGCACACCTGCTGAATCCATTGCTGAGGCCGGGAAAACGCTTTCTTTTATTGCTGATCATCACGAGGCAGTTACTTTTCTCAACCTGGCCATCTTCAACATGCCGGTCTGCAGCCCTGAGGCTGATCACCTGGTTCTTCATGATTTTTACGAGGGCGATCTCTCCCTGTATAGTTCCTTTGTCCATCCGCGCGGCTGGAGCCGCAAAAAAATCCGTCAATTCCTGGACCGGGAGTTTAAGCGACACCCGCTGATCGCACCCATTATCCAGCGTGATCCACCGATTTTCACCTCCAATCATGCCGCATTTTTTGCCACTGAGTATTACCGGTAGGTCGGAGTCTACGCTTACCTGGTGTTGAGTGTTTTACCCGCCAAAATGTTGGGTTTCGCTAAAGTCTTGCTTTTCGCCAAGTATGCGGCAAGAAAGAAATATACAAACGAAACCCAACAATTCAAAAACGAAGCGCTCAACCACAACCTACCAGGCAGTAAAGGTGTCAATCCATTTGTGATGGACTATTACCTACCCTATCTAATTGCAGGATTGCTGTTAAAATGATAGGGTTTTCAGTATAGATTTTTCCCGAAATCAAGCCAATCCAAGCCAAGGGATACTCGCCATGATTGTTACTCAACTGTACCGCAGGATCGATGCAAACCGCGCCTATTGCTTTAATGTAGAATCTTCACGTCCGCTGAATGATCAGGAACTTGAGCAACTGCGGTTGCTGCTGGCCGACGGATTTCTGCTGGATAGTGTTTCCACCGAGCCGGTCTTGAGCGACGCACAGGGCAGGGTGGTGGAGGTGGGTCCGCGGCTCAACTTTGCAACAGCCTGGTCCTCCAACATGGTATCCATC
>JAUWLT010000255.1 GCA_030613515.1 Desulfobulbaceae bacterium | reverse complement strand
AAAAATCCTGTAAATGCGGCGAGTTAAGCTGGGTATAGCCCTGATTTTACCCATTGGACACACTATTAGTAACATTTTCGTAATAGATTAATTGTTCCGAGAACGGCAGAACGAGATAGTGTCTCAACAATGCACTGATATCAACAATAGAGGCTTTTTATAGCATTCCTAATTCAACAGGCTCATGTATGGGGTCGTGCTTTCGCATGTGATCAAGTCACACCGCTGATGAGGTTTGATAAGGTAAAGAGACTTTTCTCTTGCCTCAATTGTAGATGAAAAAGAGCGTGTTAGAGCACGGCCTGTTTTCCAAACTGCTTCACGTAGTATTGACGATATCTGGAACAGGTATACTAGTGCCGTGTCAACGCTGCACTGGCGCATTTCGGAGTCTGCGCTTACCTGCTTGTTCTTTTCCGCACCTGCGTCTTTGTGACTTGAGTTACATAGTTCTACTACGCGCCCCAATCCACAAAGACGCAGGCACAAAAAACTACTGCGTAATTTTGCGCCATTTCATCGTTGACGCGACACCAGGGGAGCGTCGCTATTTCAGGTATTCCTGCAATTCAAGCCACAGGTCGGAATACGCCTGGCTGGCAACGGAGTTGGGGCGGAAGGCCGGGAGCGGTTGCCGGTAGATGCCCATCTTTTCCACGTCGGCCAGGTAGGGGATGGAAATGTTCAGGATACGTTTGCGGCCTTTGAAACGGCGCATCATATCCTGGTGGATATTTTTCCTTTTTTCCACCATGGAGAAAAGCACAAACAGCTTTTTCCTGTCAATGCCGCTCTTCTTGAAAAAATCGAGCAGTTTGGAAAAGGAGAGCAGGGACAGGGTGGTGGGGATAAATGGGATCAGCAGGATGTCGGCAGCATGGAAAATATTTTCCGAGAGCAGGGTAATGTTGGGCGGACAGTCAAGGAACAGGTGCTCGTATTCATCGGTCATCGGTTTGAGTACCTTGTTAATTCTACGTCGGGATTTTTTCATCTCAACCAGGGCAAGGTCAAAGTTGCGGTAGGTAAAATCAGCAGGCAGGATGTCCAGGTTGTCATAATCCGTGCCCCGGATACTGCTTTCTATATGCTTGCCCCCCTTGAGGAACTTACCGGCACTGAATTTTTTTGGAGATTTGACCCTGAAATAGTAGCTTGCCGAACCTTGAGGATCAAGATCACAGAGCAGGGTCCGGTTGCCGGAGACCGCTGAAAGGTAGGACAGGTTTACGGATGTTGCGGTCTTGCCCACTCCGCCCTTGATATTGTAGACAGCAATTATGGCCATGGGAACTCCTGCTAAAGGTCAGGTAGAAGGTACAAGGCTGAAGGTAGAAGGAGGTATCTTGTACCTGCAATTCTACGGGGTTTCGAACACTATCCAAAAAGTTTGCGATACAATGCCAGGTTTTTTTTGGCGGCAAACCGGGTAAATGTCCTTTCAAATCGGGTCCGCACCCGCCGGTGTTCGTGGTACAGGTTGGTCAACAGACCACCGATAGCTGCACTCAGTTTTTTTGATTTGACCGTGCCGGGTTTAATGGCAGCAAGGTAGTGTTCCAGCATCTCCTGCTGTACGGATAGATCATTGAAATCACCGAGGTTATTCTGCAGCAGCTTGAGCTGTTTGATCAGCTTTTTCATCTCCTGTTCCGGGAAAAGGGAGTTGAAAAATTCCAGGCTGTAACGCAGTTTTTTCCCCTGGATTCGCAGTCGGTGCAGTTCTTCATCCGGCGATGCCGGGGATATCGCCTTTCCGTCACGCAGAATTCTCTGAAAACGTTTTGTAATGATCTTTTTTGCCAGTGTGCCGATCGCTATCCGGCTGTTTTTTCCCTGGGGTTCGTTATCTTCCCCGCTGAGATATTCCTGCCAGTCGCTGGTGATTGATCGGTAGCGTGGTTCACTCAGTGCGCGGACCAGCTTTTTCAATTTCTGACCGCGTTTTTTTGCCAGGTCTTCAAAGAAATAGTGGAGCCCTTCCTGCAGATGTTCCGGCAGCCTGGCCTTGTAATTGTCTTCCATGAGCAGGTACACATCAAGGTCGCGCACTGGCCCGGTAATCTGGCCCAGGTAGCGGAAATCGTCTTTAAAACGACTGCTGATCTCCGGTTCAAGAACATCTTTAATCAGGGTCAGGCCGGAGCGGGTGCGGCGGATGGCTACCCGGAAGTCATGCAGGAATTCACTGTCCAGATCATCAATAATCCCCTGCTCATTGACCAGCATAGTGGTCAGCAGGTCCTGGTATAAGGTCTTCACCGCTTTCAGGCTTTCCATGTCCGGAGTGAGCGGGACGGAAAAACGGGAGCTGTAGTCCATGGGCAGGCGACCAACTGCAGCCATGACTGTTGTTAAGGTCTGTACCCTGGTGTCGGGCTGTGCCTCACCGAAGCCGGACAGGCCTCGGCGGAGTTTCAGGAACCATTTATGATAACCGCGGACCTCACGCAACCGGATCGAGCGGATGTTCTCCCCGGTGCCGAGGTTAAGTTCTATGAGATGAACAATGGCAACAACCTTTTCGTCGCTGTTTGTAATTCGCAGTTCCTGGGTTGCCTGGGAAAAAGCGGTATGCGGCAGCAGGGCACGTATATCGAGAATTCGGGCCAGGGACTGCTTCATATCGGATTCCGGAAATTGCCACCAGAAGCAATGAGGCTGGCCCGTTATGGGCAGTGGGGGAACCTGTTGCCTGTCGGCAAAGTCAGTCAGGTACAGGGTCGTGTTCCGGAGATAGCACAACCGTTTTTTCTCAAATAGGCGCCAGTCAAAGCTATCAAAAAAGGTAACGTCGGTAGTCTGGGGCGGAAATTCAATCAGGTTGTATTTATCGTCCAAATGGTTCACGACCTCCCGGGCCGAAACTGTCTCGGGCAGGTTCAGGGAGAGTTGTGCAAGCGGTAGCATGAAACTGATTCCTCAGCTATAAAAGATGATAAGGGAATACGGAGATAGTTCCCGTTGGAAAACAGATTATAACCTGAATCCGTGAGCGTTTACATGTGCAGTAGCTGGAAGAGATGGGGGCAGACAGCTATAGTAGGCCTATGCTGTTGGCCCTCAGCACTTACAGATGCGGTGCATGTGGGCGCCCCGCAGGGCGATGGTTGAGTGAAAACAAAAAAACCATTACCATGCAAATACTTATGTTGATTCAGACAGATAATCAATTTTCAAACAGTTTTTCGTCACGGATTCAGGTGTAAATCAGATGTGATTATAGGTTGAGAGGACAGGTCAATGCAAGAAAAACAGCTGTGCAGGGAAAATTTTATTACAGGCCGGAGATGATTTTTTCTGTTTCCCTGCTATATTGACTGTGCAACCAATATGAACCCTAAATTCTACTGAGCAACAGAGAAACACAACCGATCCCGTGGGCTTTTGACCATTTTGCCGGTTTAAGGATATGAACCGATTGATATTATCTCCCCTGTCTGCCGCCATATGTGTGGGGGTTATATGGATTCTGCTGACCTCTCCGGTGAGTGGCCAGGATGATACCATCCGGATTCTCATTGACACCAAAGCGCTCACATTGAAGGTCATGCAGGGTGATCAGGAAAAGGTCACCTTCTCGGATATTGCCATCGGTCG
>JAUWLT010000111.1 GCA_030613515.1 Desulfobulbaceae bacterium | reverse complement strand
GGCCGTAATCCTTTCGAGTATCTTGCCGATCTCGTCTCAGCATCATTTGGCAATAAGTCTCTGCCTTCCCTCCTTCAGCAACCTGTAAATTCCTGATTCTCTCGCCGCCAGCTGAAACGCTGGCGGCGTTCATGCCTCGGTTGGGGCTTGAATATACCCCGGTGAACTGTTACGAAGGATTAAGAAGAACACTGGTTCCTCTAATGGATTTACCGAAACCTGACACCAATACAGATCCATATCCGCCACTATTGCGTAAATTGTTGGGAGATTATGCAGCCACCGGGGTTCCTCCTGCCTATATCCCCATGGAGGAGACCAATGAACAATAAACGTCTCCTTGCTCTGTTCGGCCTTAAATGGAACCCGTTTCTTCCCAATATTCCGGTACAGTCTTTATGGCCGGCTCCAGGGATAGACACCTTCCTCTTTCAAATTGAGAACCTGGTTATGGATGGAGGATTCGCCCTCATGGGTGGAGAACCCGGTCTTGGTAAATCAAAAAATCTTCAGTATCTCGCCCACAAACTGGAACGACTGGAAAACGTGGTTGTCGGTATTATGGAGAGGCCGCAATCGAGCCTTGCTGATTTTTACCGTGAAATGGGTGATCTGTTTGGGGTAAACCTCACTCCCTCCAACAGGTATGGTGGGTTTAAAGCTCTTCGGGGACGCTGGCGGCAACATATTAAATCCACTTTATTTAGGCCGATACTCCTGATTGATGAGGCTCAGGAAATGATGACCTGCAATCTCAACGAATTGCGTCTGCTGGGTAGTGCTCAGTTTGATTCCGAATGTCTACTGACCGTTATCCTTTGCGGTGATCTCACCCTTCCTGAACGCTTTCGCAGCAATGAACTTCTTGCCCTTGGCAGTCGTATCAGGTTCAGGCGGATGCTTTCACCTTATGATAAAAAAGAACTACGAAAATACCTGGAATATTGCCTGGAACAATCCGGGGCACCGCAGTTAATGACAAAACCACTCATGTCAGCCCTTGTAGAGCATAGTGCCGGAAACCTGAGATTACTCAATGTCATGGCTGCGGAACTACTGACCGTTGCCGCACAGCGTGAACTCACCCAGCTCGATGAACAACTCTTTCTGGAATTATATTCCCCAACACCACAGAAAAAACAATCACGTTAAAATCACAAAAATTATTCCTGCTTATTGCAGGTAAAGAGGTCTGGTGAAACGGAGGCAGGCTCTGCTGAGGAGCAACCTGCTAAGGGATAACCAGATGGGAGCGACGGATTAGAAATAATCGTCCGGGGAGTCTTCGGACTCCCCACCCTTTTCTAAGCCCGAGCTTTCCCCATGCCTTTAAAAACCTACGAATCTGAGGCGCAGCCGAAGGGGGGTGTGTATTACAAGCTGTACAAACATCAAATAGCTTGAAAAGTTATCCATCAATTATCGTGATTCAGCTCACCAGACCACGGAAAAAACCCATCAACTGATCCACTCGCCAAAGTCGTCAGTTAATGGGCTCCACACCCCGGCAGAGAACCACCGAAGATACTTTTCTTCTACCGCATCTCTCCGCCCAAACATCAACCAGGGCAACAAATGAGGTGATTCCATGGCCCACTACGAGAAAACAGAGGGTCAGGTCTCCGTTTGACCTTTCTTTTCGGTAGCGACAAACCAGGGGCAACGGCTGGCTCTAGCATGAAAACGGGGACATACTTAAAACGGTGCCATTAAAACGGTGCCAGGCTTGACATTTTGACATTCTCCTCCATTTCGCTCCAGCAGGAAAATACGGGCAGGAGGTGGCACTACCCCCCAACTATGAGCGTGCTCCAACGTAATAAAAACAATAGGGGACAGAGTACCAAGAGAAAGTCAACAAAAAAAACAGCTCCTTTTGAGACAAAATTAAAAAGGGGGACCACGATTAAATCAGGATTTCACCGGCTATAGCTTTGCTTACACCAGCGACGGTCTGATGACCGCAATGACAAACCCCATACTAAACAGAGTCATCCCCAATTAAATCTTGATTCAGACGTGCAGAGGGGTTGTTCTTCGGCTGAAAGTCAGGGCTTACAATTCCTCAAGTTCCGGTGGCAGGTCGGACTTTTTGGCTGTATTGCACTCTTTGCAGCAGGGGACCAGGTTTCCCTTGTTTGAACGTCCTCCATGGGAAAGGGGGATTACATGGTCCATGGTAAGATTCTTGAAGCCGACCCGGCGGCCGCAGTAATGGCAGGTACCCGAAGATGTTTTCTGCTGCCACCAGCGGGTCTTGCGCAGGGACCGGGCCTTGTTGCGCTCTGCCCTGATGAAAGAGTCATCAACCCCGAAGTTGAACATATCATCCATCTGGTATCAGTTTTCCAACAAGAAGTTGCCGGGCCGCCCCGATCAGGTACAGTGAACCGGCAATACAGATCAGGTCATCAGGCGTTGCAAGTTCACGGGCTTTGTCAATGGATTGCTTTACAGAGCTGGAAAGAACCGCTTTCTGCTGCATGGCATTAGGTAGAGTGTCCCGCAGCTGCTCAGCGGTTGCAGATCGTTCGTATTCCGGCCTGGTAAAGATGATGTTGTCAGCCAGAGGGGCAATCTCCTGCAGGGTTGCCTGCAGGTCTTTATCCTCCATGGATCCCCAGACAAGGATCAGCCGTGCATAGGAAAAATCATCCTCAAGCGCATGTTTCAGGGCCGTGACGCCGGCCGGGTTATGTGCCCCGTCCAGCAGAAATTGCAGGCTGTCCGCATGGGTGTCCACAATCTCACCCAGCTTGTTTAGGCGAAAACTCTCAAGCCGTCCTGGCCATCTGGTCAGGGTAAGACCGGCACGGATTTGATCTTCTGTTATGATGTATCCCCGATTTTGCAACAACTGGACTGCGGCAAGGGCAAGAGACCCATTGGAGACCTGATAGTTCCCCTTCATGGCCAGGGGCAGGTCAGTCAGTATTACTCTGTTTAGACCGTTATATTGCCAGCGGCTGTGATCACTGTCTCGACTTACGCCGTCAAAGTCTCGGCCAAAGAGAAAAAGAGGTGCCTGGCGATCATTACAGGTCTGTTTGATGACCCTTCCTGAATCATCGTCTGCCACTCCGGATACTACAGGGATGCCATTTTTTATAATTCCTGCTTTTTCCATTGCCACCTGGGCCAGCGTGTCTCCCAGGTATTGCTCATGATCCATGCTCACGTTGGTAATAATGGAGAGCAGGGGAGTCACTACGTTGGTGGCATCCAGCCTGCCGCCCATGCCCACTTCCATGATGGCAAAGTCAACCTTTTGTTCGGCAAACCAGAGCAGGGCCAGGGTGGTGGTACATTCGAAATAGGTGATTTGGTTGCCGTCAAGGACGTTAACAATCGTGCTGATCAGGCGGGCAAAATCCTGCCTGCTAATATACCTGTTGTTGATCTTAAATCGTTCGCGAACAGAACTTAGATGCGGTGAGGTGTAAAAACCGGTGCTGTAGCCCGCGCTCGTAAGGATGGAGCATAGGGTCGCACCCACTGATCCTTTGCCGTTGGTTCCGCCGATATGGATACAGGGCAGGTTGTGGTGCGGGTTATCCACCTGCGTAAGAAACCGGTTCATTGAATCCAGGCCCAGCTTGATTTTGAAAAACTGAAGCCGGTCCAGGAATTCCCAGGCCTGCTGGTAGTTCATATTGTTCATTATTCTCTGCAGCTCATGTCATGACCTCAAGTTTCGCATAATCCAGATGCAGTATTTTGTCGCCGTGCCGATCAAAACTAACTTCGACACGCCTGGGGCCGGGAATCGCTTTTACCTGGCCGACACCGAAAAAAGGATGTTTGACCATCATGCCGGGCGTAAAGCTTGTGCGTGCGGAGCGGGTGGATTTCCTGGTCTGTGGAGATGGAATTGCTCCGTCATAATTCGCATTGTAAGCAGAACTGACCTTGGGTGCCGGATTGTCGAGTTCGTACAGGCCGGGATTGATCTCCCGCACAAAAGGTGACATTACGGTACGGTGAAATTTCCGGTCCGGAGTCATCAGTTGTCTGGGGTAGGTAAGGAAGAGTTGTTGTCTTGCCCTGGTTGCAGCAACGTAGAGCAGACGACGTTCCTCTTCCCACTGCTCTCCGGGTACGGCATTCTGGTGCGGAAATCTGCCCTCGGCCAGGCCGATGACAAAGACCGCATCCCACTCCAGTCCTTTGGCGGAATGGATGGTGGAGAGAACCAGTCGCTGGGTATCTTCACTGTGTTTCCCTTCTATCGCAGATTCAGGCGGATCCAAAGCTGTATCATCAACAAAGGACTGCAGGTCGCCATAACCACCGACAAGGGCCTTGATCTGGTCAAGATCCCGACGTCTTTTCGGATAGTCGTCGTAATAGATTTTTTCAAAGATAGGTTGGTAGTATTCCATCACCAGGTCAAAGATTCCGGCCGGAGTAAGCTCAGGCCTGCGTAGAGCATTCAGGGTCTCCGTCAACCGCCCAAAACCAATTTTCCAGCTCGTTGCGGCCTTATAGCGTAATAATGCCTCCAAAGGATCATCTTCCTGCTTAATAGAGGCCAGGATTTTCTGGGCTGTCTTGGGGCCCACTTTTTCAAGTTGCAGCAGGATTCGGTTCCAGGACAGGTTATCCCAGGGATTGATTTGGATTCGCAGGAAGGAGAGGACATCTTTAATATGTGCCGACTCGGTCAGTTTCAGCCCACCCCGTTTCTCAAAGTCCTGGTAGCGGCTGGTTAATTCCATCTCCAGCTTGTAAGAGTGAAAGCCGGAGCGGAACAGGATCGCAATGTTTGAGGCATCAATACCCTGATCCTGAAGTTCTTTAATTTTGTCAACGATAAACCGGGCCTCGGCAGCTTCGTTGCGTGCAGTAAAGACAACAGGTTTGCTGCCGCCTTCAGCTTCCGTGAATAATTTTTTGGTAAATTTTTGCTCTGCCTTTTCAATAATGGAATTGGTCAGGTTCAGGATCGGTTGGGTGGAGCGGTAATTCTGTTCCAGTTTGATCACACTGGTACCGGGAAACTGGTCTGGAAAACGCATGATATTGTAGAAATCCGCACCCCGGAAACTGTAAATGGACTGGGCGTCATCACCTACCACCATCACGTTGTCATGTTCATGGGCCAGCAAACGCACGATTTCCGCCTGGATCAGGTTGGTGTCCTGGTACTCATCCACCAGGATATATTGGAACCTGGAGCAGACTTCCTGCTGTGCCTGCCTGGATTCAACAAGCAACCGCTGCCAGTTGACCAGCAGATCATCATAATCCATCAATCCGTGATCAGTCTTGAATTGGCTGTAATGGGTACGAATGGTATGAAAGTCGTCTATGAATTCAGACAGATGGATGTGTGATTCAAAGACCAGGTCTTCAATGGGCCGTGCCTTGTTTATGGAACCTGACAGCAGGTTGAGGATTACCCGTTTGGAGGGAAAACGTTTACCAGCACCTGATAGACCAAGGGAGGACTTGATCAGGTTGATGATCCCCTCGGCATCACCGCGGTCAATAATGGTGAATCCTGAGCCAAACCCGATATGGTGCCCATGCTGGCGCAGCAGCATATTGGACGTTGCATGGAAAGTGCCGCCTAAGACCCGTCGGCAGGACTGGTCGGATATCTGAGCTGCCCGCCAGAGCATTTCCTGCGCTGCCCTGCGGGTAAAGGTAAGCAGCAGAATGGATTCCGGCGCTATGCCCTGTTCAAGGAGAAAGGCCATTCGGTAGACCAGGGTCCTGGTTTTGCCGCTACCGGCACCGGCAATGACCAGTACCGGTCCCGTGCCGTGGGTAACGGCAGCGTACTGGGCCTCGTTCAAGGTTTGGGCATTGATAGCGGAACCTGTCCGCCCGCCCGGCCGTGAACAGGGATTGTCTGAAAACATATTCTGTTGCATGAAGCAGTTTTTACCACACCTCCCCAGAGCCTGCAATGGATGTTGACAGGTAAGAGTTCACCAGCACCCCACGGAGTCTGCGCTTACCTCAGCACGTGCGCAATCCCTGCAGGTAAGCGAGGTACGAGACTCCGATATACAGGGGGTATAATTGAAGGGCTTGATCACACACTGCTGAGGCACTGGTAAACTCTTACAACTCAGTGGGTTAACCAAATTGGTATCCCTTCGGGTGAACTGTTACGTTGACAGCCCCCCGTCGTCTGATTAGATTTGATCGATTCTGCGAAATAAGTAGTATTCTTGCACGACCACCATATTTGCAAGTAGAGTTTCTCTTTACAACCAGATGAAATGACCATGGATAATCTAAACGAAATATTCACAGACGATGCCTTGAAGGAACTTTTCCCGCTGCAGCGGGCCGATGATTTTTTTGAGGCCCTGTTTGGTGATGCAGATGACGGAGCGTACGATATAACCTTAAGTTATATGGGCTATAACAAGCGCACCAACAGTCTGAATTTTAACCTGGACCTGCATGAACGGCCGGGTTGCTGCCTGGCCTGTAACCTGACCTACGGTCTTCCCGAGGTTTTTTCCAGACACCCGGTTATTAACATTAACGGCCTGGTTACTGATATTGAAAAGAAGCTGAACGGCAAGGCACAATGCGTGGAATGGAAACTGGGTACTACGGTTCAGCAGGAAAAAAGACTCCACTCCATACCCCTTTATATAAACCTGTCCTGAATTCTTCAGGATTTGGGTATTTTTAGCGTATTACATGCCCCAGGGAACTGTTATGGAGTATAAGGATTCAGTGGTCTGGATTGCCAGTCGAAAAAAAATGTTATAATTAATATTTATGCCTCATTGATATTAGGTTATGAGATAACGATTGGTGTTCTGAGGAAGTTCAAGCACGCTCCGTTCAAATTCCGACAAGCTGATCGCCTTGTTCACTGATAAGAATAATGCAGTCCTTTAGCCACGCGACGAAATTGTATTCTTTGTACTATATTTGTGTTGTAGCTTTTCCGATCCGCCACCTACCAAAGGGCTTTTGAATGCAGAAAAGATTGCAGGAATCCATCAGGGTTATGGAGCTGTTTGAACAGCGAAATAAGATACTGAACGTCATAAGTAAAGCGAGCACCAATGAAACAGCAGAAAAAACAAGAGATGAGGTTCTTGAGCAATGCTGCAAAATCCTGATTGAAAATAATGATTTTTGCCTGGTCTGGGCCGGAAAACGACAGGATGATGAGCAAGAAATAATGCCCATTGCCGCCGTTAATTCCGTTAAGCTGCCGGAACGGGACTGTATGGATCTGATCGAGCAGGTTGTTTTGGAGATGCACGACTCAAATCCTGCGGCCAGGGCCCTGAAGAGTGGAAAGCCGGTGATCATCCAGGATATTTTTCAAGAAAAAGATATGGACGTGCTGCAGGAGGCTGCTACCAGGACGGGTTTTACATCATGTTCCTGCTGGCCGCTGCTATACAAGGATTGTGAGTATGGTGTGCTCTGTATTCACTCTGAGCATGCGAACTGTTTCAATGAAGTAGAGATCGATTTTCTCCAAAACATTATAACAGACATTTCTCTTGCTCTCTACTCCTTGGACACCACCATGCGGTTGCAGGTCGAGCGTGATCTCAATCGTGAGATAGGTGATACTGTCCAGGCCTTGATGGTTTCCATCTCTCCCTGCGGCCAGATTATATCCTTTAATACAGAGGCGGAGCGCTTGACCGGCTATAAGGAAGAGCAGGTCAGAGGAAAATACTGGGTAGATATCCTGCTGGCTCCTCAATATCGTAAAGAACAGCAGCAAAGGCTCTCTGAGGTGTTAAAGGAGGAGGGCCGTGGTATGAATTTTCAAGCCTCTTTGCAGACAAGAGAAGGGCAGGAGCGTATTATCAACTGGCACGGTTCCATCCGTCCTGAAATAACGGAAAAAGGTCGGGTGGGCATGGTTCTGATCGGCCTGGACATTACGGAACAACTCGAAGCCGATCATGCCCTGGACCAGGCCCTGGATCAGTGGCGTAATATCTTTATTGCTATTCAGGATCCCGCACTGATTGTTTCCCGCGATAATATTATCCTGGATGCAAATCCGGCGACCTTTACAGCTGCTCGTAAGACCAGGGATCAGGTCATTGACAGAAAAGTTTGTGAAATCCTGCACGGTGGCAGGAAGGACAAGGCCATCTGCCCTCTTGAGACAATTATCAGTGGCGGCAGGAGCAGGATACTGGAAACGGAACTTCGAGGGTTACATGGTCAATACCTGCTGACCATTTCACCCCTTTCCACCAGTGACGACCAGGCAACCCTGCTGGTTGCCC
>JAUWLT010000113.1 GCA_030613515.1 Desulfobulbaceae bacterium | reverse complement strand
TCTGTCTTCTGATACTGAACTATCTGCGTAGGACCTGATACGGGCATCCTGTTTTTCCGAATAATTTATTTTTTTCTTGTTTTTTCCTTGCAGACCATCAATGGAAGGTGTAACTGCATCCCATCATCAATAACGCTTGTTTAAGATATGGGGCAGGGATATGGCCGACAACTTCCTTTTTTCCAATTTTACCTACAATCCGTCCTCTTATTATTTTCTCTATGTAGGCGACATCAAAGCGTACGGTCTCAACATATTCCTCCGGGATGCCCTGGCGCGCAATTTCCGAAAAGAGGTTGAGTTTGTAGCCATTGTTCCGGACATTTTTGTTCAATACAACTATCGCAACCTCATTGTTATCAATCCGCTGATTGACGAGTATCGAACCCAAAACGGTTCACAGGTCAGTTACCGGATCGATTCAACCAGTTTTATGCGTGCTGTTTCTGAAAATGAGGGACTGCATCGACTTATTGCCCAGATACTTACACATCAGAATCATCTCTTCATCAACATGTATGAAAGTGAGCCGGAGATGACTCTTGATGAACAGTTCGAACAGGTGGATATTCTTGGTCCGGAAAAACAGATTGCCAAAAGGCTCAACAATAAGGCCGTACAGTATGAGCTGCTCAAAGATGTTGTTCCGGTAGTCGACTTCCGGATCTGTAAGGGACGCGACACACTGCTTGACACTGCTGATCAACTCCGGCAGGAGTGGTCTGATGGAATTTTTGTCAGCAATGTGTACAGTGCCGCCGGAGCCAACAGTGCTATTACCCACTGCCGAGAAGATATCCTCCGGCGTTTTACTGACACAGAGGCAACCTTTCTGGCTACCAGGTATATCCCGCACGAGCATGATCCGACCGTACTGGCGGTTGTTGCCAATGAAGAAGAGGTATTTATTGCCGGGGTGGCAGATCAGGTGATTCGGGGTGGCAACCGTTTTGTCGGCTCAACCTATCCCACAAGGCAACCTGCCGCCGTAGAACAGGAGTTGAAGGAGTATACTAGAAAGGTTGGTCAAATCCTCGGCCGGGAGGGATATCGCGGTATTTTCGGTTGTGATTACATAGTTACCCCTGATGGTGAAGTAAGGTTTATCGAGGTGAATGCCCGTAAGCAGGGCACTACCCTTGAATTCTGCTTTACCCTTGAACAGTCCCTGCCCGAGACTGCACCCACTCTGCCTGAACTGGAGTACCATGCGGTGGTCAACCGGAAGTTTCCCTTCAACACCATAGATCTTGGAAATAACGGCAAAAACATCCACTGGGGAACCTATAATTATAAGGTGGTAAAACGACGTTGCACCAGAGGCTATATTCCCCAGAACCCCCATGAACGAGAGACCTTCCAGAAGGTAGCAGGTGGTGAACTGCTCAAGGATTTTGTTATCCTTGAACATGTTGGTTCCAACTATGTCATCATGCCTGGAACCTTCCTCGCCCGAGTGGTATCCGTGGCCAGAAACCATGACGACGTGAAGGAGGGAATTCGCCAGGGTAAAGAGTTTATCGAGATGACCATTGACTGGAAAAGTGAGTACTGAGAGTAAGAATAGGGAAGAGGGAAAAGGGAATAGGAAAAAGGTCGTTGCGAGTTATTTTTCCTATTCCCTTTTCCCTGTCCCCTTTTTATTTAGTGAGGAAAAGAGATGGAACTGGAAACAAAGCTGGATACATATACTACAGAGTTGCTCGACAGCATCTGCAAAGAATCACAACAGGAACCATCCGAGAACGTAGAGGATGATATCGATCAGTTATACAAGACAGCTTGTGAACAGGAGAAAACCGGACCCATTGTCCGCCTTTTTTCCAGGTTAAAGGAGTTGAGTGAAGAGAACAGGGTAACCTCATTGAGCCGGAAACAGCTTGAGGAACTGGCTTTCAAGCACCAGCAGATCGACGAGCACATGGTCAGTATCGGCGGCAGGGTAGGGCAGGCATTGGCCATTGCAGAAAATGCCAATAGCCGGGTTACTGAGTATCTTGCGGAAAAGGATACCCAGGCACCAAGCGGCATTGAGTTGTGGGGGCAGATCCGGGAGAACCAGAAACGGATACAAAAAAAACTTGGCATGAAGGATAAGGACTGGAATTCCTTTCAGGGGCAGATCCGAAATGCTGTTGATTCGGTGGAGCAACTTGGGGAGTTGATTGACCTCCCCGGTTCTGTGCTGCAGGATATTGCCCGGGTTACCAAAAATTACCGCATGCGTCTCACTCCGTACTACACCAGCCTGATCATGCCGGGCATAGTCAACGATCCGGTTATGCTCCAGTCGGTGCCCACCGGAGAGATGGTGGACAATGCAGGCATAGAGATTCCGCCGGTGGCTGCCGACCACTCACCGGCACGGCTGGTGGATCAGTTTTATCCGCGGGTGGTGACCATCAAATCCACAAATATGTGTGCCATGTACTGCACCCACTGTCTGCGTATTGCCCATATCGGCAAAAAAGACAAGATGTTTTCCAAAGAGGCCTACGGCGAGGCTCTGGATTATATCCGGGCTCATGATCAGATCCGGGACGTACTGGTAACCGGCGGTGATGCCTTTATTCTGCCCAATTCCATGCTCCGTTGGCTTCTGGAGCAGTTAGACGCAATTGAGCATGTGAAAATGAAACGACTTGGCACCAGGGTGCCGGTTACCGTACCCATGCGCATTGATGACGAACTGCTGGATATCCTAGAGGAGAGTAACGACCGTAAGCCTGTACGGGTGGTCACCCAAATCAATACGGCCCAGGAGGTTACCCCGGTTTCCAAGCAAGGGTTTAAAAACATCTCCAAGAGGGTCAGCGCGGTTCTTAACCAGGCTGTGCTTCTGCGCGGAATCAATGACAGCAGTGTTAAGATGTGGAAGCTTTGCGAGACTATCCAGGAGGCGTACGTTCGGCCCTATTATATTTTCAACTGCTCCTATCGTAATCCCCAGTTTGTCCATTTCCGGGTTCCGGTAGAACGGGGACGGGATATTGTCGAGTCCATGTACGGCAATATCTCCGGTGACGCCATTCCCCGGTACATTGCCACCGCAGGCGGTAAAATACCCATGCACCGCAGCAACGTGGTGCGTGGAGAAGGTGATGAGCTTATCCTGCGCAAACCATGGAACGGTGAAGAAGTTCGTTATCCTGATGCGGATAAGACAGAGTATGAAAAGGATAGCTTTGCCTTTTCAAGGTATTAATCAATTCAGCGTTCTTTTTGACAAAGGATAACTTGATGCTGAGTCTTGTGTTGCATTTGCTGTCCGACCGGGAGCGGGAAATGTTTACGATCCTGGAAGAAATGGTTCTCGTTCAGAGTGGAACCCGTAACAAAAAAGGTGTGGATCGCGTCGGCCAAGTGGTTGAAAAGTATCTGGCGGATCTTCCCCTGAGCTGCAAACGGATTGAACAGAAACAGTTTGGTGATCACCTGATGTTCACAACTCCTGCAGCCGGCCGCCGGAAATATATCCTCATCACCGGTCATATGGATACCGTGTTTCCCGAAGACACGGATTTTAACTGGTACCGGGAAGATAATAGCAAGATCTATGGCCCTGGTGTAATCGACATGAAGGGGGGGCTGGTGGTCACCATGTCTGCGGTGCGGGCAATTGCCGACGCCGGGCTTCTCGAACAGATTCCCCTGGTTCTACTCTTTAACTCGGACGAAGAAATCGGCTCGCCCACGTCCATTCCCCTGGTAGAGGAACTTGCCCGAGGTGCCTGCTGCGGACTGGTAACGGAATGTGGAGGAATAGAGGGCCAGGTTGTTACCGGTAGACGGGGCAAGACAGGATATCGTCTTGATGTCCAAGGCCGGGCCGGACATGCCGCCTTTGCAGGCGGGGACAAGGCCAGTGCGATTCTTGAACTCTGCAGACTGGTGCCCGAGTTTGAGAATTTGAATGATGCGGAAACCGGTCAGGTCGTCAACGTAGGCGTCATTGAAGGAGGTGTGGGCCAGAATTCGGTTGCCGAACATGCCGGAGCCCTGATTGATAGCCGCTTCTGCTCTGCAGAACAGGGAGAAAGCCTGCAGCGAGACATGTATCAGCTGATTGCAGTACCTCGAACTCCCGGAACCAGCTCACGGATAACCATCACCAACAGACGTCCGGTCATGATCCAGTCAGCCGCCAATCAACAGTTGTATGCGATCATCGGGCAACAGGCCGACAAACTCGGTATCAGGATAAGCGATGAACTGCGCCAGGGAGTCTCAGATGCCTCCAACATTGCAGGGCAGGGGGTGCCCGTGGTTGACGGTCTGGGCCCCATTGGCGAACACGATCACAGCAACAGGGAGTATATGCTCAAAGAAAGCCTGCTCGAACGCTGCCGATTGCTGGCTGCCTCCATCCTTGAATTGAGCAGATTAAATTTTTCAGCAGTTGATGAATAATGCGCAGTTGTTCAATTCAAGTATCAATCAAATAATTTTGCAAAGAAATTAGCCCGCATTTCTCACCAGTTTTCGTTGCGAAAGCTTGAAGATTGGTTTCCCGCAAGCGTTTCCGACCAAAAGGGCGCGCAGGCATACTTGACAGTATGTCGAGCACCCTTGACCGAGGAAACGGTTGTGGGGAGCCGATATTCAAGCTTGCAGCAGGAAAGTGGTGAGAAATGCGGGTTAGAACAAATCTGATCGCATACTTACTAACTGGAAGTTTTTTTAAGGTAACCTGTAGTTACAGGGTTGGCAGCTAATTCACTTGCCTTTTCCTGCCTGGTTCTCAACTATGGGAAACAATCCTCTGTCCCCATCAGGTCCATTTCCCGGGGGATGAATCTATAGCTTCGAAATTCTTTTCAGGCGCAGTACGACTCATTTCCATTGCCGGCAAGGCATCTCACAGGCCAACGAAGCAGGTTTCTAATATACTCCAGAATAGGTAGCAGTTCTCTGCTTTTTACCCATGATCATGCGGTGTATGTGCACATGGTGTAGAAGCGTGTTTTTCGGACTTGAGTCACTGTCCTAATAGTTCCACACAAATGATCGGCACTGGCGCGGCTGTTCACTATCCCTCATCCTATCGCGGGTATGATCATGGCACTCATGTTGCAGGTATTGCAGCAGGAAACAATGGGGCCCTCTTTGGCGTAGCAAAGGATGCAAATATTATTGCCATTCAGGTATTTTCCAAAATCGGCACGGGAGTCGGTTCTTATCCTTCAGATCAGCTGAAAGGGCTTGTACATGTTTATTCCCTGCGCTCAACATACTCCATTGGTGCAGCCAATGAAAGTATAGGGGGTGGGCAGTACTTTTCCTATTGTGACAGCGATTCAAGAAAAGCGGCGATTGACAACCTCGAGGCCGTGGGCATCGCAACAGCCATCTCAACAGGAAATGATGGTTTTTGCGGTTCCACTGGCAGACCAGGTTGTATATCAACTGCATTTTCAATCGGCGCTTCATCAGATTCCGACGTTGAGGCCGGTTTTAGTAATTGGGATTCAACTATTCAGGATTTTTTCGCACCGGGCGTGGCCATTTATTCAGCCACAGGGACTTCCGATTCAAGTTATGGCTCCTGGAACGGAACCTCCATGGCAGCACCCCATGTGACGGGCGCGGTGACGTTGATGCGACAGAAGAGTTCAAGTGCCGGCGTCAATGCCTATCATAGTGCCCTGACATCGACCGGTAAAAGTATAACCTCTAAATGCACTTCCACTGATCCGGGCAGCAAGCCAAGAATCCAGGTGGATAAAGCGATTGAAGCGCTTGTTAGTGATGGCCGGGACGAGATCATCGGCACGTGGAGTAGCGGCATCTGGTACCGGAATGTGGCGGCTGGTACCTGGACGAAGATGTACTCCTGGGTCCCGTCCGGCCCGATTGCTGCCGGGGACGTGACAGGTGACGGAAAGGCTGACGTTGTTTCATGCTGGGGAAGCGGTCTCTGGTATCAGAACGGATCCACCTTGGGTTGGACCAAGGAATATATCTATGCGCCCAGCAAAGTCGCCTGCGGAAATGTAACGGACGCCCTTAGCGCTGCAGCAGGGGCTGATATGGGTGGAGAAGAAACCCCTGGTCCGGCAGATGCCGCAGATAATGGCGGAAATTAATCCTGTTTAGATCACAATACTGGACAATCGTTTGAATTTACTGCTTGGTTTGGTCTTCACCGAAATATAAGGTGAAGACCAAACCGCGTATATTTAAACTGAAACTTACAATAAATAGTAAACCAAACTCAAGTTAAATGACCCCCGGCAAAGCCGGGGGCTTAATTTTGCTAGCCCTTCAAAGGGGTCTTTTACTATCCTCCTAAAGGGGAGAAGTGTTAACTGCGTTTACGAAGAGAAAACAGATTTAACTGCGTTATACGTTCATCTTCTTTTTCATTGAACACCTCCTCGTGGATTATAAATCCACTCTTAAGAAAGTGTCCACAAATACCCTACCACCTCATGGGTGTGCTACACGTTGGTTGCTTGGTTTGTAAGGACGAATCCTTTTTAGTTCTGTGACCTCTTTTTTTCTTGCTTTAAAGAGATCCCATCTAAGCTGGATATTCAGCCAAAAGTCCTCAGAGACCCCAAAATACTTTGCAAGTCGTAATGCTGTGCTTGGCGTTATGCCACGTTTTTGATTAATAACTTCATTGATTCGTTGGTAGGGAACATGTATAGAGCTGGATAATTCTTTTTGCGTTATACCCATAGGCTTTAGAAATTCTTCTAGTAACATTTCACCAGGATGAGTGGGGGGCCTGTGGGAAGGTATGCGTACCATAGTTTTACCTCTGTATTTTATATTTTTAATGGTAGTCCGTTATTTCTACATCATACGGCCCTGCTTCTTTCCATTTAAAACATATTCTATATTGATCATTGATTCGTATGCTAAATTGTCCTTTTTTATTTCCTGTAAGAGCTTCTAACCTATTGCCAGGTGGGACTCTTAGCTCTTCTAAGACAATGACAGAATCTAATTGATCTAATTTTCTTGTAGCAATATTTCGCATGGAGGAAGGTAATATCTTTCTGGCATTTTTAGTATTTTTTCCATTGAAAATATCTTCCGTTCCAATATTTAGAAAGTTTTGTATCATATAGACATAATAACACGGGTCTCATGCTATTTCAAGCGCATGTTTTTGGGAGCGAACCGGTTAGGGCAGGAGCCTTGCGGCTCCCTTCCCCCTAAGAACCGTGCGTGATAGTTTCCCATCACACGGCTCAAGCATTTCAAAGGCAACCCTGTGGGGTGGCCCGACTTATGTTACTTCCTTATGTAAACTGCGTCCGAAATTCTCTTGCTGAGAGTGCCGGTAATAGTTTACTCTCCTTAACGTTCCTGCGAGTCCAAAAGTATTTTGCAAACTCAGGGGAGTAAGGATTTGCTGCCGCTTTGGTCTTGATGTGTCTTCTGATGCCTATGGAGCATATGCGTACGACCTGATAGACTTTTTCTATGCCTTTAGGGGTCTTGGATTTGACAGCGAAGATGTGTTTCCGCTCTGTGTTTGACCAGTATTCTTTGATCAACCACTTTGTGGATTTCCTCGGATGTCACTTCCTGAGCATACGCCATAGTTCTTCAAATACATAGGTATCAATACGGTTGAAGGCCTCCGATGCTACCACATGGCGGTGGTAGTTTGCCCAGCCATGAAGCACTTGGTTCAGCTTCTTGATCAGGATGACCATCGGCGCGCTGACGTATTTTCTGATTAACGTTCCCACTTTTTCGATGAGGGATTGGATGCCTTCATCAGACGGCGTGATGTGCAGTTTCCTGCCGTGCTTGCGAAAGGTCTGCCCGAGAAACGTAAATCCAACTCTAATGTAGGTCAGCACCGTCTTTTCCTCAGAGAGGGTAAGACCACGCTTTGCCAGGAACTGTTCCACCGCTGGTTTGACTCTTTCTTCCAGCAGGCGTTTGGACTTGCCTGTGATAATGAAATCGTCAGCGTAACGGATGAAGTTGACCCGGTTTCGACGGGGGACTGCACGGGAAACGACTTCTTCCAGACCGTCGAGGGTCATGTTGGACAGGGTTGGACTGATAATCCCACCCTGTGGGGTTCCTTTTCGAGAAGGGTACGTGATGCCGTTTTCCACGTACCCTGCCGTGAGCCACTTGCGAAGTTCATGTTCTTATCCGGGGAGATCTGCATTCCATGCAGTATAAAATCATTTCCAGTGAAATTACCGGTGGGGTTCCGGTTCCAAAGCATCCCGGCACAGATAAGGAATGTCCTGCCT
>JAUWLT010000280.1 GCA_030613515.1 Desulfobulbaceae bacterium | reverse complement strand
CCTGTTCGACATTCTGCTGTTCATAGAACAAATCATCAAAAAAAATCACTGAGTAGACTAGCCCCTAACTACTCGCCCCTGATCCCTGTTTTTTCATTCTGAACCAGACAAACACAACAACCACGGCTCCTATCGTATCCGCCCCCAGGTCAAGGGCTGACGGAAACCGGCCCGGGACAAAGGACTGGTGAAACTCATCGCTGATGCCGTACAGGAGGCAGAACAGGACAACCAACAGAGAGATCCGATATGGGTTGGCTTGATACTTTTGTTCAGGAACCGCAAACAGGGCCGAAAGTGCCAGAACACCATAGACAATGGAGTGCAGCACCTTGTCCAGGTCGGGGATATCCGGCAGCTCCAGACTGTCGCCGGGTTGATTTGAGAGAAAAAAAATTATCCCCATGACCGTAATCAAGGGGACAAATCGAAAAGAATTCATCAAAAAAATGTAAACACCCTCCGGCACTGTCAGGGGGCGTCAGCAGTCTCATCCGTTCTCACATGGACCTGGCTGAGCAGCTCCGGTGAGTACCGTTGCATGATCCTGCGCATGGCGGCACTGATCTGCTGGGTCGGAGCACCTGCAAGTTCTGTTTCCGTCTTATCTGCATAGTCGGTCAAAAACAGCTTGCGATCCTGCACAGCAAAGGTATGGCTGTAATTGATCTCAATGGTTTCAGGATTCTCGTCCACGGGCGGTTCCATAGCCTGACCCGCTTCCGCCACCTGCACGGCATCACCGTCTGAAACCTCCAGCACCCAGGCATCACCGTTTTCCATGCTGAAGAAAATAAAAACGCCAAGCTCGCGAAGTCGTTCCTTTTTATCCGCAGCGAGCCGCTGGATCTTTTCAATCTCTCCCAGGAGTGAAATCTTCATCTGTGCCATGGGAGAGGAGCTCCGTCCCGCCTGTTCCCGGACCAGACAACAGTGTTTATATTTTTTGCCTGATCCACAGGGACAGGGCTGATTACGACCAATTTTTGACATAGTCAATTTTCCTTGAAAATCAGGTAGATGGTTTCAAGCAGTTGATAGAAAGTTACAGGCAACAGGAAACAAGTAGACACCTATAAATCATCTATTTTCAACTTTCTTGCGGCTTTGCCGCCTGACTATAACCTTTTAACTTTTACCTTACACCTTATACCTTACCCTACGAACACTTAGAATAACCACAATCGCGACAAACTTCGCACCCCTCCTCAAATACCAGAGTACCAACGGAACATTCCGGGCACTTGGAGGAAAAACCCTTATGGGTGCCTGCCATAAATGATTTCAGTAACTTACCCAACTGGGCGGGCAAATCAAGCATATGTCCACTTGAACGATCCAACTGCTTGATTACCTCTTCCATGGGAATCTGATAACGAAGGGCCAGGGAAACCAGGCGACAGGTGGTGGTCCACATCGTGGATTTATCTTTCAGGTCAACCCGGTTGTCAAAGGGAAATTTGGCAAACACCTCCATGGGACTTTCATCATCATCAAAACAGACAATAAGGTAAATGGTGTTTCCATTAGCATCTTTTAAGCGATATCGCTTGGCACTGAGGACACCCGGCAGTTTTTTCTTCTGGATAATCCCCTGGGAAGAAACCGTGGCTGTCTGCTTGTCGTCGGAACCCACTGTATTGAGCACCTGGGCATCACGGGATCCGTCGCGGTAGACAGTAAGCCCCTTGCAGCCTAATTCAAAGCCTAACAGATACGACAGTCGAACATCGTCCGTGGTGGCACTGGAAGGCAGGTTGATGGTTTTACTGATAGAAGAGTCAATACCGTTTAGCTGCAATGCGCCCTGCATCCGAATATGTTCTTCCGGCGCTATATCCTGGGCAGTACGGAAGATCTCCTGCCACTTTTCAGGAATCTCATCAAAACCGACCACTGTGCCGGTCTCAGCAACTTTTTCCAGCAAATCATCTGAAAAGAAACCCTCCTCACGGGCCACGGCTTCAAAATGCTTATTCACCATTAAAAAACGGTCACCGTCCATTACATTTTTCTCCATGACTATGGAAAAATAAGGCTCACAACCGGAGGCGCAGTCGGCGATCATGGAGACCGTACCCGTAGGCTGGATGGAGGTCAAGGCCGCATTACGGCGAGCCGGGTAATCATTATACTGCGGGTCATAGGCGGGAAAAGGACCCTTACATTCAGCCAGCTCAACAGAAGTTTTTTCCGCCTCCTGCCGGATAAAACGCATGACAGCGGCCGAAGCCTCCCTGCCCTTCTCAGCACCGTATGGGAGTTGCATCTGGATGAGCATGTCGTGCATGCCCATGACTCCGAGGCCGACTTTTCGGGTTTTCTGGGTCATTTCGGCAATCTCAGGAATGGGAAACCGGTTGCAGTCTATGACATTATCCAAAAAACGGATGGCCAGCTTGACTGTACGGCCCAACCGCTCAAAATCGACCTCACCCTCTCGTACATATTGTCCCAGGTTAATGGAACCCAGGTTACAGGACTCATACGGCAGCAGCCACTGCTCACCACAGGGATTGGTGGCCTCGAATTCCCCTAACTGGGGAGTCGTGTTGGCACGGTTGGCCGCGTCAATAAAAAGCACACCCGGCTCGCCGTTATGCCAGGCCAGGTCCACGATCTTGTCAAAGACATCCTTCGCATGCAGGGTCTCAACGACCTTACCGTTGGACGGATCAACCAGGTCATATTCCCGGTCGGTCTTTACTGCCTCCATAAAGGTATCAGTGATGGCAACGGAAAAATTGAAATTGGTAAATCTGGTCTGGTCCTGCTTAGCAGAAATAAATTCCATAATATCCGGGTGATCCACACGCAGAACTCCCATGTTGGCTCCACGTCTTTTCCCACCCTGCTTGATGGTCTCAGTAGCGGCATCAAAAACAGCTGCAAAACTGAGCGG
>JAUWLT010000131.1 GCA_030613515.1 Desulfobulbaceae bacterium | reverse complement strand
CCTTGAATAATTAGATTTTTCGTTCAAGGTCAAGGAACAGGAAAATTAAAAAGCGTAGCATATTAGTCATATGTGAGCATTTTTCATTTTACTGTGACACAGAGATTGGGCGAAAAAGCAATTATTCAAGGTGGCCTAAAGTAAAGGGCAGTAAATGTTGCCCGGTAATTGTTGGTTAACATAGATGAAAGATATCTATAATGCAATACAATAGTGTATCTGCATCATAATTGTTGTCCAGTTTTATGTTCTTAGTGTAGATTTAATTATTTTTTTCTGCAGATACAACGAAAGTGAATGCTTTTTTCTGCACTTTTTATCTATATAGACAGGAAGGTTTTGTTGAAGCCGTTCACGTATCTACGTACGCAGTTGCTGTTTTCCATGGTTGACAGGGAGGAGAAGCGGGATTATTGTAGTTGCAATTCTAAAGGTAAGTGGAATTTATATTCAGTAATCTTGTTAAGTTATACATAGTGAGGTGTTGGAATGCCTGTTTATGAGTACGAATGTCCGGCCTGCGAAAAGGTGATTGAAGTGCAACAGCGGATCAGTGATGATCCCCTGTCCATGTGCCCGGATTGTGGTGGTGAGGTAAAAAAACTGGTCTCTATGAGTTCGTTTCATCTCAAGGGCGGAGGGTGGTATTCCGACGGCTACAGTTCTGTGTCCAACGGTAATGGCAATGGTGGCAATGGTAGAGAAAAATCAAAACCTGCAAAAGAAAAACCTGCAAAAGAAACAACTACTGCACCACCCTGCCGGACAGGAGACAGCGGGAGCTGCAAAAATTGTCCTGCCGCTACTTGACCTTAACCTGATTTCAGCTGATTTACAGTACCAGCCCGGCCCTGGCAGCCGGGTTTTTTTATGCTTTCGTAACGTAACAGATCACGGGTGACGGAACTATGCCGTTTAATATACCTCAAACTTGTAAGCCATCAGGGGTGCCCCAGATTTGCGTAGTTGCTTCTGTTCGCTATAGCCCCTCTATGCGGGTAGAAGCAACCGCGTGAAGATGGGGTACCCCTGATGACTTACTTCGTAACAATGGCCATGGCATCGCCATAACTGAAGAATCGGTACCCTTTTCGTACGGCTTCCTTATAGCTCTGCAGAATTCGTTTCCTTCCGGCCAGGGCGGATACCAGGAACAGCAGCGATGACCGGGGCAGGTGAAAATTGGTGATCAGGTTGTCCACTACCCTAAACCGGTAGCCCGGATAGATATACAAACCACATAATCCCTGCACCGTCAGCACCAACCCGTCAGCACCTGCTGCATATTCAAGACTCCTTGCCGTGGTGGTTCCCACTGCCCAGATTCGGCCGCCGGCAGCCCTGGTTTCATTAATTGTCCGGGCGGTTTCTTCGGGTATTCTGATATACTCTTCGTGAATCCGGTGCTGCCGGATGTCTTCGCTCCGCACCGGAGCAAAGGTTCCATAACCAACATGCAGGGTGACCGCAACCTGTGGTATTCCCATTTCCTCAATTGTTGCCATCAGCTGATCGCTGAAATGAAGTCCGGCTGTGGGTGCGGCAACCGAGCCGGTATGCCTGGCATATCGTGTCTGGTAGCGGCGGGCGTCTGTTGCCGTACTTCCTTCCGGCCTGCTGATATATGGAGGCAACGGAATTTGCCCATGCGCCTCCAGTAAACTCTCAAGGTTGACTGTGTCCGGATAGAACAGGGTGACGTCCACTTTGCCGTCTGAGCGCAGGGTGTCTACCCTGGCCCGCAGATCCCCGGCAAAATTCAGTAGAGTACCCGGCCTGGGGCGTTTGGAACTTTTGATCAGGGTAAGGGCAGTGGCCATGTTGACACCCTTTTTTTGTTCTCCAGGTTCAGGAAAATGCAGCAGCAGCATTTCCACCCTGCCGCCGGTCTGTTTGCGGCCAAGAAGCCGGGCCGGGAAAACTTTTGTATTGTTCAGCACCAGCAGATCACCGGGCCTGAGCAGTTCGCTTACAGAATCAAATCGATGATGGTGGGTTGTGTCGTTTATACAGTCCAGCACAAGCAGCCGGGATTGGTCCCGTTGTTTTACCGGGTGCTGGGCAATTTGATCTTGGGGCAGGAAATAATCGTAGGCCGAGAGTTGGTACTGGTCATCCATGGGGAAAGGGCAGAGATTAGGGACAAGGGATAAGAGGTTAGCAGTTGTGGGTTAAAATGTTGCAAACCAGCATAACCTACTTTATCCTGTCTGAAAAGAACTCCCGAAGCCTGAACCTTAACTTTTGAGCCGTTTAATGTACCTGCTGACAGCTGCCACAGATTTTGAGATGCAGGCCTTTGCAGAGGCCGGTGGTAATACCAAAAATACCCTGCAGCTGGTCACCGGAATTGGGCCGGTGGAGACGACTCTTTCCCTGTCCTGCCTGTTGCATGAGCAGTTGAACCAGGTTGACGCGGTGTTGAATTTCGGTGTTGCCGGAGCCTATCCGGATAACGGAACCGATCTCCAGGCCGGCCAGCTTGATATCTGCCTGGCAGAACATGAAATACTGGGTGATTTAGGCATCTGTCTGCAGGATGGGTTTGAGCGGTTTACCTCTGCTGATCTGCGGGTTGAGGACAGCTTTATCCTGGATCAGTCCCTCCGGTCTGTGGCTGGTCGGGCTCTTGATTGTGCAGGGATCGTATACAAAAGCGGCACCTTTATCACTGTAAATTGTGCCAGCGGTACCCGAAAAAGGGGGCAGCTGCTGGCTCGCGAATTTCAGGGGCTCTGTGAGAATATGGAAGGCGCTGCCGTGGCCAGGGTCTGCAACCATTTTGCTTTGCCCTGTCTTGAAGTGCGCTGTATAAGTAATATTGTTGAAGACCGGGATACGAAAAAATGGCAGCTGAAACAGGCCTGTACCCGGGCTGGTCAGGCAGCAGCAACCATTGTCAATAATCTTGTAGAACAGGAAAAGAGATGAGCAGGCAGCTGAGCATTGGCTATTCGCCTTGCCCCAACGACACCTTTATCTTTTATGCGCTCATGCATGGACGGATTCCCCTGCATCATGTACGTTTTAGCCCGCCGGTGTTAGATGATGTGGAAACGCTCAACAGCTGGGCTCTGGACGGCAGGCTGGATGTGACCAAACTTTCCTTCCATGCACTGGGCCATGTCCTTGACAAATACACTATGCTCAAATCCGGTGCCGCCCTCGGCCGTGGCTGCGGGCCGCTGCTGGTAACCCGGTCAGGTCTTGAGAAAGAGGATCCAGCAGACTGGAAAATTGCTATTCCCGGCAGATACACCACTGCTGCCCTGTTGCTCAAATTGTTTCTTCCCGATCACAGCCAAACCGTGATCATGCGTTTTGATGAGATTATGGACGCTGTTGCAGACGGCAGGGTGGATGGTGGCATTATTATCCATGAAAGCCGTTTTACCTATCAGGAGTACGGCCTTCTTTGTATACAGGATCTTGGCCGGTGGTGGGAAACCGATACCGGCCTGCCCATTCCCCTGGGCTGTATCGCTGCCCGCAGTTCTCTTGTTCCGCAGGAGATTACGGAAGTTGATCAGGCAATCCGTAGTAGCGTGCAGTGGGCGCATGCGCATCCGGATAAGTGCAATGCATATATTAAGCAATATGCCCGGGAACTTAACGATCAGGTGATTAGCAGTCATGTCGGTCTGTATGTCAATGACTTTTCTGTGCAGCTTGGCGATGAAGGTCTTGCAGCCGTTAAGGAACTGCTTAGTCGGGGCAGGGAAGCAGGTGCTTTTTCAAATGAACTTAAGGACAGGAACTGATGGTGACGGCAGCTGTTGATAATACAATAAGCCTGCTCGACCGCTACCCGGTTCTTGGTATCTGCGGGTGCAGCGGATCCGGTAAGACCACCCTGATCGAGGCCTTGATTCCTCGGTTGCACTCCATCGGTCTGCAGGTGGCAGTGGTGAAGCATGGCGCCCATAATGTGTCTATTGATACCCCGGGGAAGGACAGTGATCGTTTTTTTCGTGCCGGGGCCGATGTATCCCTTTTTGGCGAGGAATGTGTTACCCGTCAACACGACCGGGGAGATTTCCCATCCTTTCTGGTCAGCCTTTGCAACTCGTATGACCTGGTGCTGGTTGAAGGTCATGCGAGCACAAAAATTCCAAAAATCTGGCTGCTTGGCAGGGGATATGCTGCTCCGCCCGAAAACCGGGGACAGATCCTGGATGTATTCACCCGCGAACAGTCCGATGTGGATCAGGTCTTTCACTTTCTGCAGCAGTGGCTAAACCGCAAATGTCAGCAGACTTCGGTGTGGGGCTGTGTGCTGATCGGGGGCAGGAGCCGTCGCATGGGCAGGCCTAAACATCTTATTGAGTGTGATGGTAGAACATGGCTTGAGCATGCGGTGAACAAGCTTGCTCCCCTGGTAGACCAAGTGGTGCTCTCCGGCCCGGGTCAGATGCCTGATACCCTGGCAATGCTACCCCGCGTTCCCGATGGTCCCGGCTTGGACGGTCCGCTGGCCGGTATTTTAACAGTCATGCGCTGGCAGCCTGTAGTTTCCTGGCTGGTTATGGCCTGTGATCAGCCCGATGTTCAGGTTGAGAGCCTGCAGTGGCTGCTTGACGGACGCAGGCCGGGTGTCCATGCAATCCTGCCGGATCTGCAGGGTGACGGTCATATCGAACCCCTTCTTGCCTGGTATGATTACCGTTGTCGATTGCCGCTGGAAGAGATTGCAGCTTCAGGTTCTCTGCGTATCAGCCAACTGGCCGGTCAACCCGGAGTCCACCACTTTCAGCCACCTGAACATCTCCATTCCTCCTGGCGCAATGTCAATACACCTGGTGAGTTAAAGGGGTGAGACAGAAGGCATCTTGATACAAGTCTGTGATTTAGATAAACTGTTGATAACCTTATGAAGCCATTAAACGATGAAACCATAGCCCGGCTCACCTCCCGGCTCGCACAGGAAGATGATTTTGTCTTCCTGGAAAGCTCCAGAGTGACCGAAGAAAATCACCAGTCGCTGCTCTTTCGTCGGCCGCACAAACGTCTTGTCTGCATGGTGGACGATGATGCAGCACGTTTTCTGGCCAGGGCGGATTCCTTTCGGGAACAGGGTTACTTTCTGGCCGGCTGGCTGGCCTATGAGTTCGGCTACCTGCTGGAACCCCGCCTGCACCCTTTTCTACCCGGCAAAAAAAGCAGTTCGAAGAGACCGCTTGCCTTGTTGGGCGTCTATGACGAGCCGCTTGTCTTTGACCACAAGACTGGTTCTTTCAGCGGTGGCCGGGCATGGCCGACAGCTGAGATAAAGGAGGATTCATTCAGCTGTACGCAGTTGCAGTCAACATTATCCAGGCAGCAGTATTTGCAGGCTATAAAAAAGATACAGGAGTATATCTGCGCCGGAGATACCTACCAGGTTAACTTCACCCTGCATCTTGATTTTTTGTTCAATGGGTCGGTTGCCGCCCTGTACCGGACCCTGCGGCGTAATCAATCTGTTTCGTACAGCTCCTGGATTCGACATGACGGTCGGGATATCCTGAGTTTTTCCCCGGAACTTTTTTTTACAGCTGATTCTGAAAAAATACGGGTCCGTCCCATGAAGGGAACCATGGCCCGGGGGAGAACAGAGGCAGAGGATAATGAACACAGGAGGGAGCTTTGTTCAGATCCTAAAAATCGCAGCGAAAACGTCATGATCGTTGATTTGCTGCGCAACGATCTCGCTCGTCTGCTTCACGCCGGGGGAGGTGGCACGGTTATTCCCCGTTCCCTGTTTGATGTCGAAACCTATGAATCCCTGCTCCAGATGACCTCCACCATTGACGGGGTTCCTGCTGGTAATGGTCCGTTATCGCTTAGCAGTCTTATGACGGCCCTGTTTCCCTGCGGATCCGTCACCGGTGCTCCTAAAATACGTACCATGGAGATTATCCATGAACTGGAGAAGCAGGCCCGCGGGGTGTACTGCGGGGCAATCGGTTACGCCGGTCCGGAGGAAAGCTGTTTTAATGTACCCATTCGTACTCTGGAGTTGTCCGGCGGGCAGGGGAAAATGGGCATTGGCTCCGGTATTGTTGCTGATTCCGACCCTGAATCTGAATGGCAGGAATCTCTGCTTAAGGGAAATTTTCTGACCAGAAGAGAGCCTGAATTTCAGCTTATTGAGACCCTGCTCCGGCAGCCGGATGAAGGTTTTTTTTTACTGGACTTCCATTTGGAACGGCTGGCTGATTCTGCCTGCTATTTTCATTTTTCGTATGATTCGGAGACTATCCACTCTAAGTTGCAGGAAACAAAAAGCGAAAGCAACCACAGGCAGCGGGTTCGTCTACTGCTGCATCGTGACGGCAGGGTGCAGGTCACTTCCACGCTGCTTGCAGACGACTCAGCAATGAACGGGCAGTTGAAAGTGATTTTTTCCAAACAGCAGGTGAACCCGAATGATCCGTACCTGTTCCATAAGACCACCCGGCGCAGCCTGTTTAACAGCGAGCACAAACAGGCGGTTGATCGTGGATGTTTTGATGTGCTGTTTACCAACACTCTGGGCCAGGTCACGGAAGGTGCAATCACCAACCTGTTTATACGAAACGGCGATAACCTCCTGACTCCGCCTGTCAGCTGCGGCCTGCTGGCAGGCACCTACAGGCGGATGCTGCTTGAAGAGGGAAGGGCAGTTGAACAGATCGTATCTGTTGATGACGTGCTGGCCGCAAAAGAGGTGTATGTTGCTAATTCGGTGCGGGGCTTGGTCCGGGTACAGGTGCTTGAGAGCTGATCATGGTGGAAAACGAGTGTCACTGCGAAAGCGGACGCCTTTTTACTGACTGCTGTGGGCCGCTGCTTGCCGGTAGTTCGCCTGCTCTCACTGCCGAGGCCTTGATGCGGTCGCGCTATACGGCAAATGTACTGAAAAATACCAGTTACCTGCTTAACACCTGGCATTCGACCAGTCGGCCTCCATCAATTGATCCTGATACTATCCCGATCTGGTGCGGCCTCTCAGTTCTTGCGGTCAAACAGGGAAAACAGGGAGACCATCGCGGCATGGTGGAATTCAGGGCACTGTACAGGAGCGGTACCGGTTTGGGCGTGCTGCATGAGAGGAGCAGGTTTGTTTTTGAAAATGGGCGCTGGTTTTATGTTGACGGAGAGCTGCTTGAATCCGATGATCAGTTGTCCGGGAAAACGGGTCGAAACGCACCTTGTCCCTGTGGATCAGGGAAAAAATATAAGAAATGCTGCCTGAAATAGAAAAGGTCAACCGG
>JAUWLT010000171.1 GCA_030613515.1 Desulfobulbaceae bacterium | reverse complement strand
GAAATTCCTGCGCCACCGTTCTGTCAACCAGTCGGGATGTTCGAGGATTGGTCCATTGTTCGGGCCCGCAGTTTCGGGTTGAGGCAACGTCTGCTTTTCCCTGGCAATGGCACGCAGGGTACCGTTGGTAAACTTAAGGAGCCAGCCCGGTTGGCGGGAGTTTTTTAATGCCTTGACAGTCTCGTTGACAGCCGCTGAATCAGGAATACGTTCAAGAAAGCAGAGTTGGTATACTCCTACCCGCATGGCAGCCAGGGTGAGAGGCTTCATCTTGCGCAGTGGAGTATTGGAGAAACGGGAGAGAATAGTGTCCAGGTATTGCTGCCTGCGCAGTACGCCCATAACCAGCATGACCGCAAGTTGTCGATCCCCTGTTTGCAGCTCAGAGCTGTGGATTAGAGTGTCAATAAAGTGCTGGATCGGTTTGTCGGTTCCGGACCACTGTGTCAGGCAGTTAATAGCCAGGCTGCGTGACGTCCCTGCAGATTGCTTTTTCATTTAGCAGAGGAGTAGGCGGTCACAGTATTTTTGCCCTTTTCCTTGCTTTGAAACAGGGCATGGTCGGCACAGCCTAACAGCTCTGTCAGGGTCCGGGCATCATCGGGGAAGGTGGCTACACCACAGCTGACCGTGATATGGATGGCGAGATCCCGGGCGGCAAGGAATTTAGTCTGTTCAATAGCCCGGCGGATTGTTTCCGCCACCTGCATTCCCTGAATATGGTCATGGCCGGCCAGGACAATAACAAACTCGTCACCGCCGTAACTGACACCGTAACAGCCGTCCGGCAGCACAGACTGGACAACATCGGCCAGCTCGGCAATGGTGCGGCTGCCGTTGAGATGGCCGCAGGTATCCACCACTTTTTTGAAATTATCAATGTCCATGAAGATAACCGACAGCGCCATGTGCCGGAGCATGTCCATCTGTCCCTGCAGGGTCTGGTACAGGTAACGGGTGTTGAAAAAGTTAGTCAAGTCGTCCCGGATGGCAAGTTCCCGGTAGCGGGCCTCGCTCGCTTTGAGCTTTTTTTGAGCCTGGCGCAGGGCAAGGTGGGTTTGGACCCGGGCCAGCAGTTCAGCTGTAGTGTAGGGTTTGTTGACATAATCCTGACCCCCGGCCTGGAAGCCGGTGATGATATCGCGTTGGTTCCTGCGGGAGGTGACAAACAGGACAGGAATATCCGAAGTATGCGGGTCCTGTTTCAGGGTCCGGCAGGTTTCAAAAGCCGATCTGTCGGGCATGTCCACATCGAGCAGGATCAGGTCCGGCTGGATATTCGGCAACACGGCAAGGGCTTTTTGGCCGCTATCCACCGCAGTGACCCGGTAGCCTGCATTGGTCAGCACGTCACCTAACAGCCGGACGATACCCCGGTTGTCATCGGCGATCAAAATTGCCGGGCTGACTGTATAGACTTGTTTTTCCATGAGGTTTACAATGGAACATGATCGTGTAAAAGTCAAGAAAATCGGCCGGTATGCTTCTGATAAGTAAAAGAGATATTCTCAGAATGAAAAAAATGTCGTTTATCATGGTAGCAGTCTTCCTCATGATTTCCGCATCACTGGCTGTTGCCGGTACGCTGGATGAGGTTAAGAAACGTGGTCAGCTGGTCTGTGGTGTTTCCACCGGCCTGCCGGGTTTTTCCGCCACTGATGAAAAGGGAGTGTGGAAAGGTCTGGACGTTGACGGCTGCAAGATAATTGCTGCTGCAGTTCTTGGTGATATTTCCAAGATTAAATATGTGCCGTTAAACTCCAAGGAACGTTTTACCGCTTTGCAGTCCGGCGAGATTGACCTGCTGGTTCGCGGTACTACCTGGACGCTCCATCGCGATACTGCTTTGGGTCTTAATTTTGCCGCTACTAACTATTATGACGGTCAGGGTTTTATGGTTAAAAAGAAACTTGCAGTAAAAAGCGCCAAGGAACTGGACGGTGCTGCCATCTGTATCCAGTCCGGCACCACCACCGAGCTGAACCTGGCCGACTACTTTACCGAGAATAAGATGAAGTACGAGGCTGTTGTTTTTGATACCCATGATCAGACCATGCAGGGATTTGAGGCAGGTCGTTGCGATGTTCTCACCTCAGATCAGTCCCAGCTGTACGGTCTGCGTACCCACATGAAAAATCCTGCAGAGGCGGTAATGCTGCCTGAGATTATTTCCAAGGAACCCCTGGGATCGGTTGTCCGGCAGGGCGATGACGAGTGGTTCAACGTTGTCCGCTGGAGTTTCTATGCCATGCTCAATGCAGAAGAAATGGGTGTGACCTCCAAAAACGTAGACGAGATGAAAAAGTCCACCAATCCCAATATTCGTCGTCTGTTAGGCCTGGAAGGTGATAAGGGACAGAGCCTGAACCTGCCTGATGACTGGAGCTACCAGATCATCAAACAGGTTGGCAACTACGGTGAAAGCTTTGAGCGTAATGTCGGCATGGATTCTCCGCTGAAGATCGCGCGTGGTCTCAACGCCCAGTGGAACAAGGGTGGTATCCAGTATGGTCCCCCTATGCGTTAAGACGTAACGTAATACAGACTTGATATAACGAGCGCCTGTTCACCGGGCGCTCGTTATCTTTTTCATCTGAGTTGGAAAAGTGAAAAGGAACAGGGAAGAGGAAAAGGTCGTGCGTGACATTTTTCCTCTTCCCTCTTCCTTTTTCCTCTGTTGCGTGCAGGAATGTCAGGTATACAACCTCAACCTGATGTATATGTCACTGCCGCACTTTTGAGTGATTATGACTAAACCCGTCAAAACTACAGCCTGGTGGAATAATGCCCGGAACAGGGCACTGATGTTCCAGATACTGCTGGGCTCTGCTGTTTTCCTGTTTTTTTTCTTTATCGGTAATAACGCTCTTCACAACCTTGAACAGCGCGGAATTACCACCGGGTTTGCTTTCCTGAAACAGAAAGCCGGGTTTGGTATCATTCAGAGCCTGATACCCTATACCGAGGCCAGCACTTATGCCCGGACCTTTGTTGTCGGCCTGGTCAACACCCTGCTTGTTTCAGCAATGGGTATTGTCTGCGCTACCATTCTCGGCTTTATTATCGGTGTTGCCAGGCTGTCCTCCAACTGGCTGATTTCCAAGATGGCGGCGGTCTATATTGAGATCTTTCGCAACCTGCCACTGCTGCTGCAGATTTTTTTCTGGTACTTTGCCGTACTGCGAACCTTACCCTCGCCCCGCAACAGTATGCACCTGGGCGAGTGGGCCTTTCTCAATATCCGCGGCGTCTATATTCCGCGGCCAATTTATGAGCAGGGATTCGGCTGGGTGACCGGGGCCATTATTATCAGTATTGCTGCCATTGTTATTCTTAAACGCTGGGCCACCAAACGCCAGGAAAATACAGGCGAACAGTTCCCGGTCCTGCTCACCTCGCTGGGTATAGTCACCATCCTGCCCACCATTGCCTATTTTGCTACCGGTACGCCCCTGCATTGGGAGTTGCCGCAGCTCAAAGGGTTTAACTTCCGCGGCGGCATTACGGTCATACCGGAACTTGCAGCCCTGCTTGCAGCCCTGACCGTATACACGGCAAGTCTGATTGCTGAAATTGTCCGCTCCGGTATCCTCTCCGTCAGCCACGGTCAGACCGAGGCAGCCCGTGCATTGGGGGTGCGTCAGGGAAAGATCCTGCGGCTGGTGATTATCCCCCAGGCCATGCGGGTTATTATTCCCCAGATGACCAGTCAGTATCTGAACCTGGTCAAGAACTCTTCCCTGGCTGCGGCTATCGGTTATCCGGATCTAGTCTCTGTTTTTGCCGGTACAACCCTCAACCAGACTGGTCAGGCTATTGAGGTCATATCCATGACCATGGCCGTGTATCTGACCATCAGCCTGACGATTTCCTTTTTTATGAACTGGTATAATGCGCGCATCCTGTTGAAGGAGCGGTAACGATGACAGTTCATATTCCACATCCTGACCTGCCGCCACCTTCCTCCAGTGTCGGTGTGCCCGGCTGGCTCCGGCGGAACCTGTTTTCGTCGCCCTTGAACAGCCTGTTTACCCTGCTGGCCGTCTACGTGCTCTATCAGCTGACCCCACCTCTTATTAACTGGGCATTTCTTGATGCCAACTGGGTCGGTAACACCAAAGAGGCCTGTACCAACGACGGTGCCTGCTGGGTGTTTATCAGGGTGCGCTTTACCCAGTTCATGTTCGGCTTTTACCCGCCAAGCGAATATTGGCGGGCTATCCTGGCCTTCCTTCTGCTTGGGGCTTTGATTCTCTATCTGTTGATTGATGGATTGCCGAAAAAGGCCTGGGTTGCCGGTTTTACTATCCTGGGTTATCCTATTGCGGCCTATTGCCTGTTTTACGGAGGCTGGTTCGGCCTGCCGGTGGTTGAGACTTATAAATGGGGGGCTTGATGCTGACCCTGATTTTGTCAACCGTTGGTATGTTTTTTGCCCTGCCCTGTGGTATTGTACTGGCACTGGGGCGACAATCTTCCATGCCGGTGGCCCGGTCACTTTCTGTAGTTTTTATTGAGTTATGGCGCGGAGTTCCGTTAATTACGGTGCTGTTTATGTCCTCGGTCATGCTGCCGCTTTTTATGCCCGAGAATGTCCGGATCGATAAGCTGATTCGTGCCCTGATCGGCATTTCCATGTTTCAGTCCGCTTACATGGCCGAGGTTGTACGTAGTGGCCTGCAGGCCCTGCCCAAAGGCCAGAACGAGGCCGCAGATGCCCTGGGCTTGTCCTACTGGCAATCCATGTATCTCATAGTACTGCCCCAGGCGCTGAAAACCGTTATTCCCGGAATTGTTAATACCTTTATCGAGTTGTTCAAGGACACATCCCTGGTTATGATCATCGGCCTGTTTGACCTGCTGTCCATTATTCAGTCGTCATTTACCGATGCGAAATGGCTGGGTTTTTCCATTGAGGGATATATGTTTGCCGCTCTTGTTTACTGGGTGTTCTGTTTTTCCATGTCCCAGTACAGCCAGTACCTGGAAAGGAAACTGCATACAGGACATGAGAGGTAAATGAGGTTAAAGGTAGATAGGTGGTAAGGTTGCTCTGCTAGTGCTTTTCCTACCACCTTTTACCTTCAACCTTCAACCTTCAACCTTTAACCTTTAACCTAAAATCATGACAAGTCAAGCGGTACAGCAGGAAGGCAGGAAAAATCCCATTGCCATTGAGCTTAAGGGGATGCATAAGTGGTATGGAGATTTCCATGTGCTCAAGGATATCAACCTGACTGTTAAGCGAGGTGAGCGGATTATTATCTGTGGGCCGTCGGGTTGCGGTAAATCAACACTTATCCGTTGTTTGAACCGGCTGGAAGAACACCAGCAGGGTGAGATATGGATAGATGGAATTGAACTCAACGATGACCTGAAGCATATTGAGAAGATCCGCAAGGACATCGGCATGGTTTTCCAGCAGTTCAACCTGTTCCCGCATCTGACTGCACTTGATAACTGCTGCCTGGCACCGATCTGGGTACTGAAGCAACCGCGGAAAGAAGCCGAAGCAACAGCCATGCGTTACCT